>CBFGQI010000057.1:0-31346 GCA_965650885.1 uncultured Oxalobacteraceae bacterium | reverse complement strand
ACCAAGTCGGCCGGCATGGGCATCGGCGCCTTCGAAAGCCGGGAATACATCCACCAACTGGGTGGAACGCTGCAGGTGCGCAGCGCGCTGGACCAAGGCACCACCTTCACGGTCAGCCTGCCGCTGTACCGCCAGCAAACCATTGAACAAGCCGCCTGACGGCGCAAGGACATGTTGTGAGCCAGAGCAAACCCAAGCTATTGATCATTGAAGACGACCCCGGCCTGCAAAAGCAGCTGAAGTGGAGTTTCGACGACTACGAGGTGGTGGTGGCGGGCGACCGCGAAGCGGCGCTGGCCCAGCTGCGCCGCCACGAGCCGGCGGTCTGCACCATGGACCTGGGCTTGCCGCCCGACCCGGATGGGGCCACCGAAGGCTTGGCCACGCTGCAGCAGATCCTGGCGCTGGCGCCGGACACCAAGGTCATCGTCCTGACCGGCAACCAGGACCGCGCCCACGCGGTGCAAGCGATCGCCATGGGGGCGTACGACTTCCACCAGAAACCCTGCGAACCGGAATTGCTGGCCCTGGTGATCCGGCGCGCCTTCTTCCTGCATGGCTTGCAGCAGGAAAACCGCCGCATGCAGCAAGGTGGCGCCGACAGTCCGCTGGCGGGCATCATTTCGCGTGACCCCGGCATGATGAAAGTGTGCCGCCAGGTGGAGAAGGTGGCACCGAGCACCGCCACCACCATGGTGCTGGGCGAGTCGGGCACCGGCAAGGAAGTGATCGCGCGCGCCCTGCACCAGGGCAGCCCGCGCGCCAAGGAACGCTTCATGGCGATCAATTGCGCGGCCATTCCGGAAACCCTGCTCGAATCGGAACTGTTCGGCTACGAGAAGGGCGCCTTCACCGGCGCCGTCAAGCAGACCAAGGGCAAGGTGGAGGCGGCCAACGGCGGCACCTTCTTCCTCGACGAGGTGGGCGACTTGCCGATGCCGCTGCAAGCCAAGCTGCTGCGCTTCCTGCAGGAGCGCGTGATCGAGCGCGTCGGCGGCCATGAGGAAATCCCGGTCGACGTGCGTATCGTGTGCGCCACGCACCAGAACCTGAAGGAATTGGTCAAGGCTGGCCGTTTCCGCGAAGACTTGTATTACCGTCTGTCGGAAATCGTGCTGACCATCCCGCCGCTGCGCGAGCGCGAAGGCGATGCCGTGCTGCTGGCCCAGCACTTCAAGAACCGCTTCTGCGCCCAGGAAGGGCGCGGCAACCTGCATTTCAGCCCGGATGCGCTGGCCCAGATCGCCCACCACGATTGGCCGGGCAATGTGCGCGAAATGGAAAACTGCATCAAGCGCGCCATCATCATGGCCGACGGCCCGGCCATTACGGCCGACGACCTGGGCTTGTCCGGCGCGCCGGCGGAAGAGCAACCGTTCAACCTGCGCCAGGTGCGCGACGAGGCGGAATACCGCGCCATCGTGCGCGCGCTGGCGCGGGTGGAAGGCAATATCGTCAAGGCGTCCGAATTACTGGGCGTGTCACGCCCGACGCTGTACGACTTGCTGGAGCGTCACGCCATCAAGGCGTCGGCATCCTGATCTTCGCTGCCGGCGTGCCGGCGCCGCACCTTGATGCGCCTGCGTGCCGGCTTCAGGCTGCCGGCCAGGGCCAGCAGCAGGAACAGCAAGGTCAGGCGCGGCACGTCGGTGATGGAATCGAACAAGCCCACCATCATGCAGCCAGTCATGGCGGCCAGGCAGACCGCGGCGAAAGTGTCGCCGCCCAGGCCGCGCGCCACCAGGCCGCCGCCCACCGCCAGCAGCAGGAAGGCGGTGGCCAGCGCGCCCACCCAGCCCAACTCGAATAGCTGGTTGACCGCGAAATTCTTCACGTGCCAAGGCATGTGGTTGCGGTCGCTGCTGAAGAACCAGCGCGTATGGCCTTCCGTGAAGCTGCCGTTGGCCACCAGTTCGCGCCCGGTGTCCAGTTCCTGCAGGCTGATGTTGTCGACTTCCAGCGCCGCCTTGGTCGACGTATTCCACAGGTCCAGCACCAGCGGGGCGCCCCAGCCGTTGGCCACGCGCCGGACCGGCAACTCGGCCGTCATGGTTTGCCAGTCCGGCGCCGCCTGGCGCCGGGCAAAGGTGGCCGCCACGCATTCCTGCGGGTAGATCAGCCAGCGTTCGCACACCGCCATGGCCGGCCGCGGCTCGCCGCCGCTGCTGCGCACATCGAGCTGCACGCGGTAGCGCTTGCCCGGCTGCGTATCGACCCGCTGCAGCAGGCGCAGCACTTCGCCGTAACTCTGGCCGCGCTGGGCCGCGCCCAGGCGCAGGTAGCGGTTGCCCGCCTCCTCGGCATAGACGAAAGTGCCCGGCACTTCGCCCTGGGTATTCTTCCACAGGTAGGTGGCCGGATAGCGTCCCAGGCCTTGGCCGAAGGCGGCCGTCAGCGCGTCCTCGTCCATCATGCTCAGCGACTTGTTCCAGTGGCGCAGGCGCAGCGCCACGTCGTCGCCGACCGTGGCAAAGCGGCTGCCGGTGTGGTAGCTGCCGGCCACCGGCACCAGCGCGGCGAACACGATGGCGCTGAAGAAGCCCACCGTCAGGGTGCCGCGCTCCAGCTTCCAGGGCGGCCGCGGCAGCGCGCGGCTGGCCGCCAGCGCCAAGGCCAGCACCACACCCAGCGCCGTGCCCGGCAACGCTTCGTTGCCGCCGTAATGGCGCGCCACCAGCGCACAGCCCAGCGCTTGCGCCGGCAGTGCCACGGTCAACAGCAGCACGCCCAGCGGGGCGCGCGCCGGTCCCAGTGCCAGCAGCACGCTGCCCCCGGCCGCGCACAAGGCGGCCAGGCCATAGCCGACATAGGCTACCTTGCTGGTCGGGCTGGCGGCGCCCGGTGCCAGCAAGCCGATGGCCGCCACCACGCCCAGCAGCAGCAGCGCCAGGGCAGCCGCCAGGCCGGGGCGTGGCAGGCGCGGCGCGGCACCGCCCAGCAGCAGCGCCGTGGCCAGCAAGCCCAGCGCGGCCGCCAGCGCGCGGTAGCCGCCGACGGAAAATACCTGGGTCAGGATCCAGTACGTCAGGCAGAGCAGCAGCATATTGCCCAGCAGGGTGCGCCGCGCCAGCGTGCCGCTGCGCACATGGTTGGCGGCGCCCAGCACGGCGATGACCGCGCCGGCAGCGGCATATGCCAGGTAGATATCGCGCGAGAAGGTGGTCAGCCCGGCGAACACGCCCAGCGCCAAGGCGCCCAAGCCCAGTACCAGGCGCCAGTGCGGCTGGCGGCCCACCAGGAACAGCGCCACGAAGGGGAAGGCCATCGCCAGGTAAGCGTCGAGCGCGGCGCCGCCGGTGTGCATGGCGGAAAACGGCGCCGTGGGACGGTAGTCGCTGGCGAAATTGAACAGGCCGGGAAAGGCCAGGCGCTCCCACACCACGGCCAGACTGCAGGCCAACAAGCCCAGCAGCATGCCCGGCACCAGCCAGCGCTGCAAATTTTCGCCGCCCTGTCCGGCCGTATGGCGCAGCACCGGCAGCAGCAGCACGGGCCACAGCACGCCCTTCAGCACGCGCAAGCCATTGTAGGGGCTGACGTAATTGCTGAAGGCGTTGGCATCGAGCGGTGCCAGCGGCAGCACGCCGCGCCAGGCTGCCACCAGGTAGCACAGCACGAACAACGCCAGCGCCAGGCGCACCACGCCGGGCAATTTGGTCGGCGCCGGCTGCCGACCCAGATGCCAGTAGCCGGCGGCGCAGGTGGCCAGCAGCAGCAGGTCCAGTTCTTCGAGGAAGAACCAGCCGGTCCACGGCGCAAAATCGAGCACGGGCAGCAAGGCCGGCACTGCCAGCAGCCATAACTCGGGGCGCCAGAACAGCAAGCCCAGGTACAGCGCCAGGGCGCCGCCCAGCAGCCAGAGCGGGGCCGGGTACACACTGATGGCAAGGCCCAGCAGGGCGAGGAAGGCGAGGGCGGCACTACGGGCAAACAGGCTACGCATGGGCGGTTCCGGGCAAATCGTTCATGTCAGGCATTTCGGTCAGGGTGGGCAGGCAGCAAGCCGTCGAGCAGCGCCGCCAGCTGGCGGCTGCGGGCCTGGCGCGAATGGCCGGCCACGATGGCCGGGTCCGGGCGCGGCGCCTGGCCCGCCGCGCACAGCTGCATGAATTCCAGCAGGGCCGCCATGATGGCGGCCGGCTGGTCCAGTGGCGCCATGGTACGGATGCCGGCATCGCGCAGCAAGGCGGCGGTGTCGCCTGCGGCATCGGTCAGGGCCAGGATCGGGCACCCGGCGCGCAAGTATTCGTACAGCTTGGCCGGCACCTGGGCATTGCACATGCGCGCCTGCAGCACCAGCAAGCCGTCGGCGGCCAGCATTTCCGCCAGCGCCGCTTCGTAGGGCAGGGGCGGGGCCAGCTGCACCAGGTCGGCGATGCCGTGGCGCGCGATCAATTGCTGCAAATGCGCTTCGTGGCCGCTGGCGCGCAGCACGATTTGCAGGCGCCGGCCGCACACCTGGCCGGCCGCCTGCAGCGTGGCCAGTGCCGCGAACAGGCTGTCGGGCTCGCGCTCTTGCGGATAAACGGTACCGCTGTGCAGCAGGCGCAGCGGGCCGGCCGCGCGCGGCGCCGTGGCCGGCACGGCGGCCAGTGCGGCGGCGCGGAAATTTTCCTCGTCGTAAGCGTTCTCGATCAGGTGGAAGCGCGCAGCCGGCAGCGCCGGATAGCGCGCGCGGTAAGTGCGGATCGTCCCGGGCGTGGTGCACACGATGGCGCTGCATTGGTGCAGGCATAACCGTTCGAGCCAGGCGATCACGCGCCGCGTCGGCGGGTCGGCCGGAATGTATTCGTCCAGCATCGGGTCGCGCAAGTCGATCACCCAGGGCAGGCCGCTCAGCTTATGCAGCAGCAGGGTCGCCAGCAGGGCCGACGCGATCGGGTAGGTGCTCCACAGCACGGCCGGGCGATGGCGCCGGATCAGCGCCAGCCCGCTGGGCACGGCACCCAGGCACCAGGCGGCCCAGCGGTCGGGCAGGGCCAGCCAGCGCGGATAGCGCCCGCGCAGCGACAGGTGGCGCGCCGCATCGAGGGCGAAGGCCCGCCGCACCGGCACCCCGGGCGGGATTTGCGCCAGTTGCTCGGCGTTGGTGGCGGCATAGGCGCGCTGGTGCGCAGACAGCACCAGCGGTTGCCAGCCGGCGCTCGGGAGGTATTGCACGAACTTCAGCGTGCGCTGGATGCCGCTGCTGCCGTGCAGCGGCGGGAAATGGAAGGCGACCATCAGGACGCGCTTTACCAGCCCCGTAGCCATGCCGCGGTCCAGTCTTCCACTTGGGCGCGCCAAGCGGCGCGCGAGAAGGTATGGTCGGCTTCGGCCAGCAGCTGGCGCTGCACGCGCGGCGCGGCCAAGCAGGTGCGCCAATGCGGGTCGGCCTGGCCCAGGTCGAGGAATTCGCGGGCAGTTAAATCATTGCCGCTGGTGATCAAGAGGATGGGGCCGGCAAAGCCTTGCCAGCCGGCGAGCATGCGCTGCGGCAGGCTGGCGCCGCCGCCGCCGCCGCCGCCGCCGGCAGCCGGCGTGCGCCGCGCGCCCGCCACCACGCGCCGCAGCGACTGCCAGGCGGCGCCGTAATCGAAGCGGCCGCGCAACAGCTTGCGCCACAGTTCGGGCGACAGCAGGCGCTGGCGGTAATAGTGTTTCAGCGTCGCCTTGGCTTCTCCCTGCGGCGTGCGCACCCAGGGGTTGAGCAGGACCAGGCCGCGCACCCGGGCATCGTGGCGCGCATAGAACAGGTTGGCACTCGCGGCATCGCACAAGCCCCACAGCACCACTTCCTGCAAGCCGGGGCTGGCCGCGAAAAACTGGTCGACCGCTGCGCGCAAGTCGGCTTGCACGTCTTCGAAATTGCGCAGCGCGCCGCTGCTGTCGCCCATGCCGCGGTAATCGAAGCGCATGGCGGGAATGCCTTGCCGCGCCAGCGCGCGCGCCAGCAAAGTAAATTGGCGGTGGCTGCCGGCGCGGTATTGCGGGCCGCCCACCACGATCAGTACGCCACGCGCGGCCGGCACCGCCGGCGCGCTCAGCACGCCGTACAGCGTCTCGCCCTCGCAGGCGAAGGCGAGCGCCAATTCGTCAGGCTGCATGGCGCGCTTCCTGGCACACGGCGGCCACGGTGGCATCCACCAGGGCCGGACATTCGGCGATTTCCTGGCTGGCCCAGAATTGCGGCCCGGCCACGGCCACCCCGTGCGCCCCCCAGTTGGCCAGCACGCGCGCGCTGGCCGGCGGCAGCGGGCGCTCGGGCGCCGCCACCACTTCCAGCCAGTGCACCGGGCAGGCTGGCGCCGCCATTTTCTGCATGTCGAGGCCATCGAGGCTGGCCGCCAGGGCCGGGGACAGCGCATAGCCGGCGATTTCCAGGCTCTCGCCGGCTTGCAGGGCGGCGCGCAGCGCGGCCGTGCCGCCGCCGGCGCTCTCGTTCTCGCCCAGCATCTGGGCCGCCACTTTCAAGCGCAGGAATTGCTGGAGGAAAACGCTGCCATTCAACACCGGCTGCCACAGCAGCAAGGCGGCCGGCGCCACCACGCCCTGGCGCGCCGCGTCGACCGCCAGCAGGGCGCCGCTGCGCAAGCCCCACAGGCCGGGCGGGCCATGGCGCTGCGCCAGCCAGGCGCTGGCGGTTGCCACATCGTCCAGCCAGCGCGTCCAGTCGGCGTCGCCCGACTCGCCGGCACTGTCGCCGCAGCCATGCAGGTCGATTTGCAGCACGGCGTGGCCATGCGCCGCCAGCGCGCGGGCGCCGAGGGCGGCCATGCGGCGCGACTTGTTCATTTCTTCCGCGAAGGGATGCAGGTAGACCCAGGCGCCGCGGCACGTGCCGGCCGGGGCATGGTAGAGGGTGTAAGCTGCGTTGGCGCCGCTGCCCAGGAAGAGCGGCTGGGCGGGCGGCGCGGCGGTCATGCGGTCAATTTATGCTGCACGAAGGCCGCCAGGCTGCCCAGGGTGGCAAAGGTGCCGGCGCTGATTTCGTCGTCGTCGACGGTGAAGCCGAATTGCTCCTCCAGCGCCCCGATCAATTGCACCACGGCCATCGAATCGAGTTCGGGAATGCTGCCCAGCAGGGCGGAATGCTCGTCCAGATGCTGGCCGGCCGGGCCCAGCGCCAGGGTGTCGACCACGATGTCTTTGACTTCTTGCAGATACATGTTTACTCCGAGTTAGGGGCTGCCGCGCTGGCGGCATCGCGCGCCGCGGCGGCGGCGGCCACGGCAGCGTCATTGCTGGCCGTCCATTTGCCGGCGGCTTGCAGCTTGTTCTTCAAATACGGCAGCGGGAAATCCAGGCCATACGCCTTTTCCGCGAACGTTACGGCTTGCTCATACTGGCCCGCTTTCAGGGTCAGCAGGCCGAGATTATAGGCAATCGTGGCATTTTCCGGTTCCAGCGCCAGCGCCTGGTCGTAGGCGCGGCGCGCATCGGCCTCGCGCCCCACGGCCATCAGGTAGTTGCCGTACAGCGCATGCACCTTGCCATCGTCCGGGGTGTAGCGCTGGGCGCGTTCGAAATAGCACTCGACCGGGAACTTCATGTGCGCCAGGTGCACCGATTTCTGGCGCAGCGCCAGCCGGGTCAGCGTGACCAGGGCGCGGTGGTGGTTGGGGATGGCGCGCAGCGTGTAGTCGAGGTCCTGGCCAAGGTAGCCGGAACTGCCGCGCACGCCTTGTTCGACTTCCTGCGGGAAGTGGCGGTTTTCCACCACTTCCAGGTTGATCTGGCCGCGCAGGCGGTAATCGAGCGGCCCATGGTGGTTCTTGAAATCGCCGCAGTAATCCGCCGCCTGGCAAGCGCCGCTTGCCAGCAGGAGCATGCCGAGCGTCCAGCGCTTGTGCCACTGCATAGTCTTCTCCAGTATCCCCGACCCCGCCGGAAGCGGAGCAACAATACAACATTGTCAACACACGAGCATATTTTATAACATTAACAGCTGACAAGGTGCTACGATCAGCCTGATTTTGCGCCAGCGCAAAGCGCGGCCTTCCGTCCCTTGCCAGTTCTGTCTTGCCATGCCCGAATTCCTGCGATTTGACCCGACCGCCTGCCGTTTCCCCGCCCCGGCCGTCCCCGTCTTGCCGGCGCTGCGCCGCAGGGCGTTGGGCACCCCCGGCAGCGATCCGCTGGCCGGGCCGGAGGCGCGTTTCTTTGCGCGCGGCCGCTACGCCCTGCATGCCGCCTACCGCCTGGCCGGCCTGGGGCCGGGCGGCATGCTGCTGGCGCCGTCCTACCATTGCCGCACCATGCTCGACCCGGCGCTGGCGCTCGGCGCCGCCGTGCATTGCTATCCCGTGCAGCCCGATTTGCAGCCCGACCTGGAGGCGCTGCGCCGCGTGCTGGCAAGCGGCTTGCCGGCGCGCGTGCTGGTCCTGCCCCATTACTTCGGCGTCGAGCAGCCGCCGGCCGTGCTGGCCGAAGTGCAAGCCCTGTGCGTCCTGCACGGGATAACCCTGGTCGAGGATGCCTGCCATGCCTGGCCGCTGGCCCTGCGCCGCGCCCCGTTGTGCGCGGCCGGGGAGGGGCACTTGCTGGTGGCCAGTCCTTACAAATTCCTGCCCTGCGAAGAAGGCGGCGTGCTGTGGGGGCCGCCCGCCGCGCTGGCCGGCGTCGTATTGCGCGCGCCGGGCCTGTGGCAGGAGCTACGCGGCTGGAAGCGCGCCTGGGAGCGCAGCCGCGCCGCCGCCGCCCAGCCGGTCCCGGCGCCGCTGCCCGAAGCGCCCGGCGAACGCGGCCGCGAATGGCGCGAAGTCGACGAGCATCCCTCGCCCATGTACCTGGCGGCCGACGAGGGACGGCAGGGCTTGCGCCAGAGCCGCTGGTTGTTGCGCCGCACCCCGCCGGCCGCCTTGGCGGCCCAGCGCCGCCGCCACTACCAGCACTGGCTGCAAGCCGTGGCGCCGCTGGCCGGCGCGCGCCCGCTGTTCCCGCAACTGGGCGCCGACGACGTGCCGTACATGTTCCCGCTGCTGCTGGAGCGGCACGACCCGGTGTTCTACCGCCTCAAGCAAGCCGGCGTGCCGATCTGGCGCTGGGACGATATGGCGCTCAGCGATTGCCCGACGGCCGCCGCCTACCGCCTGCGCCTGCTGCACCTGCCCTGCCACCAGGGCTTGAGCACGGCCCAGATGGAGTGGCTGGCCGACGCCGTGTGCCGGGGGCTGGCATGAGCCGCTGGCAACGCATCTTGCTGGACGGCGGCCTGGGCGACCATGCGGCGCATTGGGATGCCCTGAACCAGCGCCTGATGGGCGGCCATCCGCTGCTGGCCAGCCGCTTCATCGATGGTTTGCTGCGCCATTTCGGCAGCGGCCGCGAATACCTGTTCTGGTGCGAACGCGATGGCCGCATCCTGGCCATGTGCATCCTGCAGCGGCAGTCGGCCGCGGTATGGGCCAGCTTCCTGCCGTCGCAGTCGCAGATCGGCCCCACCCTGGTGGGCGAATACGGCTTGCTCGAGGGCATCTGGAGCGCCCTGCCGGCCACCGTGCTGCAGCTCGACTTGCTGTGCAACGACCCGCATTTCGGTGCCGTGTGCGCGGGGGCGGCGCCGAACAGCGAGCGCATGAACCACGCCCTGACCATCCATGTCGCACTGCAGGGCAGTTTCGAGGCCTACCTGCAAGCGCGCCCGCGCAAGCTGCAGCAGAACCTCAAGCGCTACCAGAAACGCGTGGCGGCCGCCGGCGAGACGCCGCGCCATGTGGTGGTGGACGAGCCGCAGGCGCTGCAGGCCGCCGTGGCGCGTTATGCCGAACTGGAAGGGCAAGGCTGGAAAGGCGAATTGGGCACGGCATTGAACGCCGGCGGCCAGCTCGCCTTTTACCAGCAGGTGCTGGGCCAGGCCGCGGCCGTGGGCGAAGCCCAGGTGCACGAATTGTGGTTCGGCGAGCGCCTGGCCGCTTCCCGCCTGCTGCTGCGCCAGGGCGCGATGTGGGTGTTCCTGAAGACGACCTACGATGCCGGGCTGGCCAGTTTTTCGCCGGGGCGCTTGCTGCTGCTGGACTTGCTGCGCCACGCCTTCCGCCACTGGCAGGGCATGCGCCTCGAATTCTATACCGACGCCGACCAGAACCTGCTGGCCTGGGGCACGCACCAGCGCTGGATCGCCCACCTCAGCCAGCCGCGTAATGCCGCAGTGGAAGTGTTGCTGGCCGGATACCGCGCCCTGGGCGGCGCGCGCCGCCAGGCGCGGGCGCTGTCCAACGGGCGCTACACGGTGGCGGTGGCGTGCAGCATCGCCGAGTTGCCGGACGATGCGCGCCGCCTGCTCGACCAAGTCGAGCTGCGCAATGGGGAGGCTGGCTGTGGCTGGTATGGCAACCTGGTGGACACCGTGTTCAGCGGACCGGGCCAAGTGCGTTTCTACATCCTGCGCCACGATGGCGACCCGCTGGCCGTGCTGCCGCTGTATGCCGAGCGCCAGGGCTTGGGCTGGCAATTGCGCGCGCTGGGCAATTACTACACCTCGCTCTACCAGCCCGCCTTCGTGCCCTGCCTGAAGCCGCACGATTTGCTGGTGCTGCTGGCCGCCGTGCGGCGCGATTACCCGAGCGCGGCCACGCTCACCTTGCGGCCGATGGACCCGGCCGACCACGCCTACCAGACGCTGCTGGGCGCCGTGCGCCTGCTGGGCTGGCTGCCCTTCGAGTATTTTGCCTTCGGCAACTGGTACCAGCCGGTGCAAGGTGGCTGGGACGAGTACCTGGCCGCGCGGCCGGGCGAGCTGCGCAGCACGCTCAAGCGCATGGGCAGGAAATTCGCCGCCGCCGGCGGCACCCTGGAAATCGTCAGCGGCGGCGAGCGCGTGGCCGACGCGATTGCCGCTTACCAGGCGGTATATGCCCACAGTTGGAAACGGCCGGAACCGTATCCGGACTTCCTGCCCGGGCTGGTGCGCCTGTGCGCAGCGCAGGGCAGCCTGCGCCTGGGCCTGGCCTGGCTCGACGGGCGCGCTGTTGCGGCCCAGTTGTGGATCGTGCACAACGGCCGCGCCGCCATCTACAAGCTGGCCTACGACGAAGCCGCGCGCGCCTACGCGCCCGGCTCGCTGCTCAGCGCCTTCCTGATGCAGCACGTGATTGAAGTCGACCGGGTGCAGGAAATCGACTACCTGCAGGGCGACGACCCCTACAAGCAGCAGTGGATGAGCGAGCGGCGCGAACGCTGGGGCATCGTGGCTTACCAGCCGCGCACGCTGGTCGGCATGCTGGCCCTGCTGCGCGATGAGGCCGGCCGCCTGACACGGCGCCTGCGCCAGGGGGGCTGGAAACGATGGCGGCCGCAGCCGCATCCCGGCTAGGCGGCGGGTTTGCGGCGGCGCGCCAGGGTGGCGGCCAGTTCCGGATACAGGGGCTGGCGCAGCAGGCGCAAGGCGGCCAGCCAGGCCACAGCCGCCAGCAGCGCGCAGCCGAGGAAGGCGGGCAGCGGCAATGGCTGGCCAGGCTGGCGCCAGCCGGCCACCGCCAGCATGGCTGGCGCCAGCGCCGCTGCCGTCAGCGCCAGGTTGGGCCGCAGGGTGCGCCCGAGGGCGCGGAAGTCGGTCGGCTGGCAGCGCTGTTTGAAGGCGTAGTACCACGGTACGCTGGCGCAGGCCACGCCGAAGAAGGCCCAGGCAAACACTTGCATGTCGCGCCACAGGTAGACCACCAGGCACATGACGGCCGCGCGCGCCGGCTGGAACAGCATTTCCGCCCGCGCGTACAGGCGCGCATGGCCATCGGCCAGCATCACGGCGGCCACCAGGCTGTTCAAGCCGCTCACCGCGCCGGCGGCGCAAAACAGGGGCACCAGCGGCGCCGAAGCATCCCATTGCGGGCCGAACATCAGGCGCAGCACTTCCAGCGGGAACAGGGCGACGAAGCCATAGAAAGGCCAGGCCACCGCCGTTACATTGCCCACGTAGCGGATGTAATGCTGTTCCAGCGCCTGGCCGTTGCGCGCGGCGCGCGCCAGGGCAGGGTAGGCCACGTTGCGGATGGCGCCCATGAAATCGCGGTGGAACAGGTTCATCAAGCCCTGCGCGCGGCTGACGATGGCCACGTCGCGAAAGCCCATGAATTTCCCCACGACCAGGTCGTTGATGTCGATCGCCACCGAGGAGCAGATATTGGCCAGCGTCACCGGCCAGCCGAAGGACAGCACGTCGCGCCAATGCGCCAGCGTCGGCCGGCGCAGGCGGCGCGCGGCGCCGCAGGCCAGCAGGCCCAGCATCACGGTCAGGTTGTTGAGCACCGCGCCCAGGGCCAGCGCCAGGGCACCCCAGCCCTGCCAGGCCAGCAGCACGGTGGTGGCGGTGGCCATGGCACTGCCGCTGAGGTTGACGCGCATCACCTGGTCGAATTGCATCTCGCGCCGCAGCAGGGCCAGACAGACCGAATTGAAGGGCAGGATGAGGAAGTTACACGCGATCACGCGCGCCACCGTGCCCAGCTCCTCATGCGCATAGAATTGCGCCAGCAGGGGGGCGCCCAGCTGCACCAGGCTGAACAGGCCGATACCCATCAGCATGGCCAGCGCCCAGGCGGTGCCGATATGGCGGTCGCTCAGCTCGCCCTTGGAAATCAGGTAACTGACGATGCCAAAGTCGCGCACCACCTGGGTGATCGAGAGCAAGGCCATGGCGACCGAGAACACCCCGACTTCGGGCGGCGTCAGCAGACGCGCCAGCAGCATGAACGACAGCAGCGACAACAGCATGCTGCCGTAGCTTTCGGCGAAGGAAAACAGGATGGAGCGCCGCAGGCCAGTCATCTTACCGCTCAGTACAGGTTATTGGTCTTTTGCGAATAGCGCTCGACCCATTCCGGGAATTGCGCCGGCCGCCAGCGCGCATACCAGCTGCTGGCCAGGCTGCCCCAGGCGCGCCACAGCCGCAATTCCGTGCTGAAGGCGGCGTCGGCCGGCCGCAGCGCCGCCAGCCAGGGCCAGCGCAGCATATCCTGTGCCGCTTGCCGCCACAGCCAGCGCGGCACGCCCAACAGCTGGGCTTCGCCGGGGCGGCGCCCCAGGTTGAAGCCGGCCTTGAACGACCAGCGCCGGAAGTAGCGCTTGCTCAGCATGCCTGGCGCCACCGGCGCCAGCACTTCCATGGCCGGTTCGTAAGCGACCGCCACCCCGGCCGCAGCGCTGCGCAAGCCGAATTCATAGTCCATGTGGCGGAAATGGATTTCCGAGAACAGGCCGACCTGGTCGAACAGACTGCGCCGCGCGGCCATATTGGCGCCCGCCGGCGCATAGCCGGCCGGCGGCGGCTGCAGGCGGGCCGGCCCCAGGTCGACCCCGCCCAGGATGGCGGCCATGGTCGGCGCATACCAGGGCGGCGCGCCGCCGTCCGGCCAGGCGATGCGGGTGCAGCCGCCGGCCAGCTGCAGGGCCGGGTCGGCCGCGAAGCAGCGCCAGGTGGCCGCCAGCCAATCCGGCGGGAACAGGATGTCATCGTCGGTGAAGGCCAGCACTTCGCCGCTGCTGGCGCGAATGCCGGTGTTCAGCGCGAATTGCTTGCCCTGGCGCGGCTCGAAGCAGTAGCGCAACTGGCCCAGCGTCCAGCTGGCGCGCAAGGCTTCCACCACGGCCCGGGTATCGTCCTGGGAATTGTTGTCGACCACCAGCACTTCCACGGCCAGCCCGGGCGGCAATTGCTGTTGCGCCAGCGAGGCCAGGGTCTGGACCAGTTGCCCGGAGCGGTTCCAGGTGCACAGGATGACGGACAGCTGGCTCATGGCGCCATCCTGGGCAGCAGCGGGTGCAGCACCGTCTTCAGCAGCAGTTTCCAGGCCGGCAAATGGGCCGGATGCTGTTGCAGGGCGCGCCAGGCGCTGTCGCGGGTGCGCGGCATGTCGCCCAAGGCCAGGGCGGCGGCGCCGAAATCGCTCCAGCTGCGCGCCAGACTGCGGCGGATGGCGGCCAGGTCGGCATCGCTGCCGTCCGGCGAGGCGGTGCCCCAGCGCGCCAGCGCGGTATTGATCACCCTGGCGCGGTAATTGTCCTTCGGCATTTGGCGCGTGATGCTGTGCGGATGCTGGCGGTACAGGGCATACGGGCGCGGCAGGCGCAGGATGGGGGTCAGGCGCGAGGCGCGCAGCCACAAGTCATAGTCTTCGCCAATCGGCAGGCTGGTGTCGAAGCCGCCCAGCGCCTGCAGCAGGCTGCGCTCGGCCAGCACGGTGCTGGTCCACACCACGCAATCGAGCATCAATTGCGGATACACCCAGCCGCTGGCGCCGGCCCAGCGCCCGCTGTCGGTGCTTTGTGCTTCCAGTTGCGCCAGCAGTTCCGGCGCCGGTTGCGGCGTTTCGCTATGCCACACATGCCAGGCCGTGTAATTCATGCGGCTGTCGGGGTTGGCTTGCGCCAGGGCCAGTTGGGCTGCCAGCTTGCCGGGCAGCCACACGTCATCCGCATCGACGAAGCTGACGTAGCGCCCGCGCGCGGCTTCCAGGCCATGGTTGCGCGCCCGCGCCACGCCGCCATTGGCTTGCCGCAGCAGGCGCACGCTGGGGTATGATTGCCGCACCAGATCGGCCGAGCCATCGGGCGAGCCGTCGTCGACCACGATGACTTCGAGGCCGGGCACTTGCTGCGCCAGGACCGAGTCCAGGGTGGTCGGGAGGTAGGCTTCCGCCTTATAGCAGGGGATGATGACGGAAACGAGGGGCTGGTCCACAGGAAGACATAAAAAACGGCCGGCTGGCCGGGTGTCGCCAGTATTGACGCAAAGGATGGGACCGTCAACAAAAATTATAATAACGACCAGATTGTTGCGTAAATCACATGCTTCGTTGCCACAATTTACTTCTCAAGTGCTGGCGTCTTCAGGTAAAATGTTGACAAGGTGGCATGTAGCCGGGCGGGTGGTCAGGGGCAAAAAAGGACAAGACGGATGAAGATTGCGTTGCTGTGCACGGGCCTGGGCAATATCTATCGTGGCCACGAAATTTTTGCGCAAGACTTGTTCGCCCTGCTGGACGGTCATGCCGATATCACCCTGTTCAAGGGGGCCGGCACCGCGGCGCCGCGGCAAGTGGTGGTGCCGACGCTGGCACGCGACGCCGCGCTGCTGCAGCATATCCGCATGCCGGTGTCGCCGCGCTGGCATGGCGCCGCCGTCGGCCAGGAGCAATTGCGGATCGAGGCCGAAACCTTCAGCTACGGCGCCTTGCCCCAGTTGCTGGCGGGCGGCTACGATGTACTGCACTGCCTTGAACGCGAGGTGGCCGAACGCCTGTACAGCCTGCGCCACCTGTTCCCCAAGACGCCGAAAATCCTGTTCTCCAACGGCGGCGCCATCCCGGCCGCCGACTTGCCGGCCTGCGACTTCGTGCAGGAGCACACGCCCTACAACTTCGAACGCAGCGCGCGCCACAAAGCCTTTATGGTGCCGCACGGGGTCGACGTGGACTTGTTCCACCCGGGCGTGCGCAGCGATTTCCGCGCGCGCCACGGCATCCCGGCCGACGCCTTCGTCGTCATCAGCGTCGGCACCGTGTGCTACTGGCACAAGCGCATGGACCATGTGATCCGCGAAGTGGCCGCCTTGCCGCATGCGCACTTGCTGATCGTCGGCCAGGACAGCGCCGACACCCCCGCCATCCAGGCCCTGGGCCAGCAGTTGATGCCCGGCCGCATCACCTTCACGCGCATGGCGCACGAAGACTTGCCGCAAGCGTACGCGGCGGCCGACGTGTTCGCGCTCGGTTCGCTATTCGAAACCTTCGGCATCGTGTACATCGAGGCGATGGCGATGGGCTTGCCGGTGGTCAGCACCAACCACCCCAACCAGCGCCAGATCATCCAGGACGGCCTCTTCATCGATATGGCCGCGCCGGGCGCCCTGACCGCGGCGCTGCGCGACACGCCGCGCGCGCGCTGGGACGAATTGCGGCGCGCAGGCCGCGCCATCGCCGTGCGCGATTACAGCCTGGCCGCTTTGCGCCAGCGCTACCTGGAACACTATGCGCGCATCGCCGCCGCGCCGTCGCAATTGCCGGTGGACAGCATCGGGCGCCGCCTGCGCGCCCACGCGCGCAACCTGTGGCGCCAGCTGCGCCGCTCGGTCGGCGTGCCGGCCTGATCCCAACCGTGGAAAGCCTTTCATGAGCCATCTGATCCAAGACTTGATCTTTGCCAGCGCGCGCCGCACGCCGCAGGCCGAAGCCCTGGTGTACGGCCCGCGCCGACTCGACTATGCCGCCCTCGCCGCGCTGGTGCGCGCGAGTGCCGCCAGCCTGCTGGCCCATGGCCTGGAAGCCGGCGAACGGGTCGCCGTCTACATGGAAAAGAATATCGAGAACGTGGCGGCCATGTTCGGCGCCGCCAGCGCCGGCGGCGCCTTCGTGCCGGTCAACCCGCTGCTCAAGCCGGAACAGGTGGCCTACATCCTGGCCGACTGCAATGTGCGGGTACTGGTGACCACGGTGGACCGCCTGCGCCTGCTGCAGGATGCGCTGGCCCATTGCCGCGACTTGCGCACCGTGCTGGCGGTGGGCCGCGGCGCGCTGCCGGAATTACCGGGCGTGCAAGTACTGGCCTGGGACGAGGCGCTGGCGGCGGCGCCTGAGGGCCGGGTGCCGCACCGCGCCATCGACACCGATATGGCGGCCATCCTGTATACCTCGGGCAGCACGGGCAAGCCCAAGGGTGTGGTGCTGTCGCACCGCAACATGGTGGCGGGCGCCGTCAGCGTTGCCAGCTACCTGGAAAACACGCCCGACGACCGCCTGCTGGCGGTGTTGCCGCTGTCCTTCGACTATGGCTTGAGCCAGCTCACCACCGCTTTCCATGCCGGCGCCACCGCCGTGCTGATCAACCACTTGCTGCCGCGCGACGTGCTGCACGCCGTGGTGGCGGAACAGATCACCGGCCTGGCCGCCGTGCCGCCGCTGTGGATCCAGCTGGCGCCGCTGCCCTGGCCGGCCGACTGCACGCTGCGCTACCTGACCAACTCGGGCGGCGCCATGCAGCGCCCCACGCTCGACGCCTTGCGCGCCGCGCTGCCCAGGGCCAGGCCGTTCCTGATGTATGGCTTGACCGAAGCCTTCCGCAGCACTTTCCTGCCGCCGGAGGAATTGGAACGCCGCCCCGATTCGATGGGCAAGGCCATCCCGAATGCCGAAGTGATGGTGCTGCGCCCGGATGGCAGCGAATGCGCGCCGGGCGAACCGGGCGAGCTGGTGCACCGCGGCGCCCTGGTGTCGCTGGGCTACTGGAACGACCCGGCCAAGACCGCCGAGCGTTTCAAGCCGATCGCGCCACGCCATTACGGCTTGCCGATCACCGAACTGGCGGTGTGGTCGGGCGATACCGTGCGCAAGGATGAAGACGGCTTCCTGTACTTCATCAGCCGCAATGATGAAATGATCAAGACCTCGGGCTACCGCGTCTCGCCGACCGAAGTGGAAGAAGTGGTGTATGCGCGCGAACAGGTGGCCGAAGCGGCGGCCCTCGGCGTCAAGCACCCGGCGCTGGGCCAGGCCATCGTGGTGGTGGCGCTGCCGCGCGAAGGCGTGGCCCTCACCGCCTCCGACTTGCTGGCCGCGCTCAAGCCGCAGCTGCCGGCCTATATGCTGCCGCAAAAGGTGGTGATCGCCGAGGCCAGCCTGCCGCGCAACCCGAACGGCAAGATCGACCGCAAGCTGCTGTCGACCCAGTACGAAAACGTGTTTGCGGAGGGCGCATGAGCTTGGACGCCCCGCGCCGCCCGCAGCACGCGCCGCTGCTGCAGTTCGCGGTCGAGGACGATTGCCTGCTGATCGGCGGCATCCCGCTGCCGCGCCTGGCGCAGCGCGTCGGCCAGACCCCGTTCTACGCCTATTCGCGCGCCGCCATCACGCAGCGCGTGGCCGAGCTGCGCGCCGCGCTGCCGGCCGACGTCCACCTGCACTACGCGATGAAGGCCAACCCGATGCCGGCCGTGGTGCAGCACCTGGCATCCCTGGTCGACGGCATCGACGTCGCCTCCGGCGGCGAGCTGCGGGTGGCGCTCGACACCACGATGGACCCGGCCAACATCAGTTTCGCCGGCCCCGGCAAGGGCGACGCCGAACTGTCCTGCGCGATTGCCGCCGGCATCGTGCTGAACCTGGAATCGGAAGGCGAGCTGGAGCGCGCCGCCGCCATGGGCCAGCGCCTGGGCATCGTGCCCAAGGTGAACGTGCGGGTGAACCCGGACTTCGAACTGAAGTCCTCGGGCATGAAGATGGGCGGCGGCCCCAAGCAGTTCGGCGTCGATGCCGAGCGCGTGCCGGCCATGCTGGCGCGGATCGGGGCGCTGGGCCTGGACTTCCACGGCTTTCACATTTTCAGCGGTTCGCAGAACCTGAAGGCGGCCGCGCTGCAGGACGCGCATGAAAAGACCTTCGCGCTGGCGCTGCGCCTGGCCGAAGCGGCGCCGCGCGCTCCGCGCATCCTGAATATCGGCGGCGGCTTCGGCATCCCCTACTTCCCGGGCGAAGAACGGCTCGACCTGGCGGCGGTGGGCGCCAACCTGGCGCGCATCCTGGACGAGGTGCGGCCGCGCCTGCAGGGCGCGCAAGTGGTGATCGAACTCGGGCGCTACCTGGTGGGCGAAGCCGGCGCCTACGTGTGCCGCGTGGTGGACCGCAAGGAATCGCGCGGCCAGGTGTTCCTGGTCACCGATGGCGGCTTGCACCACCACCTGTCGGCCTCCGGCAACTTCGGCCAGGTGATCCGCAAGAATTATCCGGTGGTGGTCGGCCACCGCGTGGCGGGCGGCCCGCGCGAGCAAGCCTCGGTGGTGGGCCCGCTGTGCACGCCGCTCGACTTGCTGGCGGACCAGATGGAATTGGGCCAGGCGCAAGCGGGCGACCTGGTGGTGGTTTTGCAATCGGGCGCCTACGGTGCCACGGCCAGCCCGGCGGCTTTCCTCAGCCATCCGGCCGCGGTCGAAGTGTTGGTCTGAGCGGAAGGAAGGCGTATGAGCGGGATCTGTGGATGGATGGGGTTTGCCGGCGCGCCGGATGTGCTGGAACGGATGGCGGCGCCGCTGTCCCGTTTCGACCAGGCGGCGCTGCAGGCCCGTGCCGGCCAGCGCAGCGGCGTGGCCGTGGCGGCGTACCCGGGCAGCGCCGACGTCTTCCAGCGCGACGGCGTGCTGGTCGCGCTCTGGGGGCAACCCCGTTTCGATGACCCGGCACTGGCCGAGCTGATGGCGGCGCAAGGCGCGGCCGCCACCGTCGCCACGCTGTGGGCCCGGGGCCCGCAACACACCTGCGCCCAGCTCCACGGCAGTTTCACCGTCGCCATCCTCGACGAGCGCAGCGGCGAAGCCATGCTGGCCAGCGACCGCATGGGGATCCAGCCGCTGAACTGGCAACTGGCCGGGGAAACCCTGGTGTTCGCCAGCTCGGCCGATGCGCTGGTGCGCCATCCCCTGACGCCCGGCGTGCTGGACCACCAGGGCTTGTACAACTATGTGTATTTCCACATGGTGCCCTCGCCCGGCACCGTGTACCAGGGCCAGCAGCGCCTGCTGCCCGGCCACTACCTGCACTACCGCCAGGGCCGGGTCGAGCAGCATGCCTACTGGCGCATGCAATTCGAAGAAGACGGCAAGCGCTCGTTCGGCGAGCTGAAGGAAGAATTCCTGGCCGTCCTGCGCCGCAGCGTCAAGGAAGCGGTGGGCCAGCACAAGGTGGGCGCCTTCCTGTCCGGCGGCACCGACAGTTCGACCATCGCCGGCGTGCTGACCGAAGTGGGCGGGGTGGCCGCCGACACCTATTCGATCGGCTTCGAAGCCCAGGGTTACGACGAAATGGACTATGCGCGCATCGCCTCGCGCCATTTCGGCACCCGTCACCATGAATACTATGTGACGCCGGACGACGTGGCGGCCGCCATTCCGCAAGTGGCGGCGGTGTTCGACCAGCCCTTCGGCAACGCCTCGGCGGTGCCGGCGTTCTACTGCGCCCGCCTGGCCCGGGCCGACGGCGTGACGCGCATGTTCGGCGGCGACGGCGGCGACGAACTGTTCGGCGGCAACGAGCGCTATGCCAAACAGCACGTGTTCGAACTGTACGAACGGGTGCCGCGCCTGGTGCGCAAGGCCTTGCTCGAGCCGGCCGTGTTCAACTTCCCCGGCGGCGAGCGGGTGCGCCTGCTGCGCAAGGCGCGCAGCTATATCGAACAAGCCTCGCTCGGCATGCCGGCGCGCCTGGAAACCTACAACCTGCTGGGCCGCTACGGCCCGCAGCAAGTGTTCACCGATGAATTCCTGGCGGCGGCCGACATCGGCCACCCGCTCGCCAGCCTGGAGCGCACCTATGGCCGCAGCGAAGCACGCTCCCTGATCAACCGCATGCTGGCGCTGGACTTGCAAGTGACGCTGGCCGACAACGACTTGCCGAAAGTAATGAAGGCCTGCGAACTGGCTGGCGTGGAAGCCGCCTTCCCCTTCCTGCACGATGCCGTGGTCGGCTTTTCGGCCGGCCTGACCCCGCAACAGAAATTGAATGGCACCCAGTTGCGCTGGTTCTTCAAGGAAGCGTTGCGCGGCTTCCTGCCCGATGCCATCATCACCAAGCAAAAGCATGGGTTTGGTTTGCCGTTCGGGGTCTGGCTGCAGCAGCACGCGCAGTTGCAGCAATTGGCGGCCGACAGTCTGAGCGACTTGAAGGCGCGCAAAGTGGTGCGCGGCGACTTCATCGAACAATTGGTCGGCACCCACCTGAAAGAGCATGCCGGCTACCACGGCACCATGGTGTGGGTGCTGATGATGCTGGAACAATGGTTCCGCGCCCACCGCAGCGCCTGATACGCACATTGAACTGAGGGATAACATGGCACTTCCTGTAATGCGGCTGGCTGTGGCCGCCACCCTGGCCGCCAGCGCCTTGCTGGCCGGTTGCAAGTCGGATACCCCGGAAAGCTTGCTGGCCGACGCCAAGCAGCTGCAGCAGAAAGGCGACCGCAAGGGCGCCCAGATCCAGCTGAAAAACGCGCTGGGCCTGGACCCGAACAATGCCGAAGCGCGCTACCAGCTGGCCAAGCTGTCGCTGCAACTGAACGACCCGGTGTCGGCGGAAAAGGAAGCGCGCCGTGCCCTCGAATTGAAATACCAGCCGCGGGACAGTGAGCGTTTGCTGGCGGAAGCCTTGCTGCGCCAGGGCGAATTCCAGAAAATGCTGGACGAGACCGAGCTGTTCCCGAGCAATGCGGCCCTGCTGGCCCTGCGCGGCGAAGCGCTGATCGGCTTGCGCAAGCTCGACGAAGCGCGCAAGGAATTCCAGGCCGCGCTGGAAGCGGCGCCCGATAGCGCCGAAGCGCTGACCGGCCTGGCGCGCCTGGCGGCGCTGGGCAACGACCTGGTGGGCGCGCAAGCGCTGGCCGAGCAAGCCATCGCCAAGGATGGCGGCAATATCGCCGCGCTCACCTTCAAGGGCGAACTGTTGCGCGCCCAGCAAAAGCCGGAGGAAGCGCGCGCCGCCTTTGCCGAAGTGATCAAGCTCGACCCGACCAACAGCGGCGCCAACCTGGAGCAAGCTTACCTCGACATCGTGGCCGGCAAGTATGATGCCGCCCAGGCAGCCATCGATGCGGCCAAGAAGTCGGCACCGCGCAGCCTGCCGACCCTGTATACCCAAGCCTTGCTCGATTACACGCGCGGCAATTACACGGCTGCGCGCGACAACTTGCAAGCCATCGCCAAGCGCGCCCCGAACCACGCGCCCAGCATGCTGCTGTCGGCCTCGGTCGACTTCCACCTCGGCACCCTGAAGCAGGGCGAAGCCAAGCTGCGCAGCTACCTGGAAGGACAGCCTGGTAATGCCTATGCGCGCAAGCTGCTGGCGGCCACCCTGCTGCGCGTGAACAACCCCACCGAGGCGCTGCAAGTGCTGGAACCGGCACTCAAAGCCAAGATGGAAGATGCCAGCCTGCTCGAGCTGGCGGCCCAGGGCAATATGATGTTGCGCGAAGCGGGCAAGGCGGCAAGCCTGCTGGAACAAGCGGTGGCCCTGGCTCCGCAGCGTGCCTCGGCCTATATGGCCCTGGGCAGCGCCCGCATTGCGCTGGGTGAGCGTGACAAGGGCATCGCCATGCTCAACAAGGCCGTCGAGCTCGAGCCCGACTCCCTGGCGGCCGCCATGGCGCTGGCACGGGCCCGCCTGGCCGGCGGCGAATTTGAGCCGGCGCTGGCGGTGCTGGCCAAGCAGGACGCCAAGCACGGCAAGTCGCCCGAGCTGCACATCCTGAAAGGCAATGTGCTGCTGGCCAAGCAAGACAAGGCTGGCGCGCGTGCCGCGTTCAGCAAGGCGGTCGAATTGGCGCCGACCAGTTTTGCATCGGTGATCAATCTGGCCCAGCTGGAACTGGTCGAGCAAAAGCCGGACGCCGCGCGCCAGCATCTGCTCAAGCTGCTGGACAAGGACAAGGGCAATGTGCAAGCCATGACGGCGCTGGCGATGCTGGCGGAGCGTTCCAAGCAGCGCCCTGAAGCCACGCAATGGCTGGAAAAAGCCGCGGCGGTGGACGCCACGGCCTTGCCGCCGGCCATGCGCCTGGCGTCCTTCTACCTGCAGACCGGGCAAGCCGCCAAGGCGGTCGAACACCTGCGCAAGGTGCTGGTAGTGCACGCGGCCGAACCGGTGGTACTGGAAGTCATGGGCCGGGCCCAGCAAGCCAGCGGCGACCTGGCCGGCGCCACCGAAACCTTTGGCAAGCTGGCCAGCGCGGCACCCAAGTCGCCGCAGCCGCAGCTGTACCTGGCTGCGGTCCAGGCCCAGAACAAGAATATGGCGGCAGCCCAGGCCAGCGTGAAGAAGGCGCTGTCGCTGGCGCCCGATTTCGTGCCGGCGCACCTGATGCAGGCCGACCTGGCCCTGGCGCAAAACCAGCCGGACGAAGCCCTGGCCGTGCTGCGCGCGCTGCAGAAGGCCCAGCCCAAGCTGGCGGGCGCCTTCGTGGCGGAAGGCGAGTTGCACATGCGCCTCGGCAAGCCGGCGCAAGCCGTCGCGCCTTACCAGCAAGCGTTCACCCTGGCACCCCGGCCGCAAGTGATGGTCAAGCTGGCCAACGCCCTGCGCGCCGCCGGCCGCGCCAGCGATGCCGACGCCCAGGTGGCCAATTGGCGCAAGGCCCATCCGGACGAGCCGCTGGGCCTGCTGTACACCGCCGAGCAGAACATCATGGCCAAGCAGTACAAGGCCGCCATCGGCCAGCTGGAAACGGTGCTGGCCAAGCTGCCCGACAATGTGCTTGCGCTCAACAACCTGGCGTGGTCCTACCAGCAGGAAAAGGACCAGCGCGCCCTGGCCACCGCGGAAAAGGCATACAAGCTGGCCGGCGACGACCCGACCATCATGGACACGCTGGGCTGGATCCTGGTCGACCACAACCAGCTCGAACGCGCGGTGCCACTGTTGCAAAAGGCCGTCACCCTGGCGCCAAAGGCGGGCGACATCCGTTTCCACTATGCCGCGGCGCTGAACAAGAAGGGGGACAGGGTCCAGGCGCGCAAGGAATTGGAAGCGGCGCTGGCCGGTCCCGCCTTCGCCAGCGGCGACGAAGCGCGCACAATGTTGTCGCAGTTAAAGAATTAATTCCAATGTGAAATAGAAAAGAAAAAAAGGCAAGAAAACGACGCTGGACCTATTGCTTGGCGGCCTTAGCCGTGCCAACATCAGCGTTGTTATCAATTCCTACATAACGGATCCGATCCATGGCGCAGCGTATTTCCTCCCTGGTGCTGACGGCTTGCCTGGCCGGCAGCGCCGTGCTCCTGGCGGCTTGCCAGCGCCACTCGGCCGCCGACTACCTGGCCGACGCGAACCAGCAGTACCGGAAGGGTGACCGCAAGGCGGCCCAGATCCAGGCCAAGAATGCCCTGGCCGCCGATCCGGGCAATGCGGAAGCGCGCCTGCTGCTGGCGCGCACCTCGTACGAGATCGGGGAATTGCTGGCGGCCGAAAAAGAAGTGCGGCGTGCCATGGAGATGGGCTACCAGCCCGACGAATCGCTGGCCTTGCTGGTCAAGATCCTGATGGCCCGCAACGATTACCGCCAGGTGCTGGCCGTTACCGCCGCGCGCAAGGGCGAACCTGCGGTGCAGGCGATGCGGGGCGCCGCCCTGCTGGCCCAGCGCAAGCTGGACGATGCCAAAGCTGAATACGAAGCGGTGCTGCAGGCCGATCCCGACAATGCCGATGCGCTCAGCGGCCTGGCACGGCATGCCGCCCTGAGCCATGATGTGGCGGAAGCGGTACGCCTGAATGACTTGGCGCTGGCCAAGGATGCGCACAATACCAGCGCGCTCGGTTTCCGCGCCGAATTGCTGCGCTTCCAGAACCAACCGGAAGAAGCGCGCAAGGTGTACCAGGAATTACTGGCGCAAGACCCGGGCAACCGCGACGTGCTGTTGCAGCAAGTCGCCTTGGACTTATCGACGGGCCAGCTCGACGCCGCCGAGGCGGGCTTGAAAAAAGCGCTGGCGACCGGCCCGCGCACGGTCGCCATCACGTACACGCAAGCCTTGCTGTACATGCTGCGCAAAGATGGCAAGGCAGCGCGCGACGCCGCGCAGGAAGCGCTGCGGGTGGCGCCGCGCCATATGCCGAGCCTGCTGCTCGCAGGGAGCCTGCAATTGGAAGCGGGCAATGTCGCCCAGGCCGAGCAATACTTGCGCACCTTCGTCGAAGCCAACCCCCAGCACCGGCTGGCCCGCCAGCTGCTGGCGGCCTGCCATTTGCGCGCGCGCCAGCCGGAACAGGCGCTGGCCGTGCTCGGCCCCCTGCTGGCGCCGGACCGGGTCGACGCCAACACGCTGGCCATGGCCGGCGAAGCGATGGGCTTGCAGCGCGACTTCGGCAAGATGGCCGGCTACCTGGAGCAAGCCATTGCGCTGTCGCCGAAAGATGCGCGCTTGCGTACCGCCCTGGGCGAAGCGCGCCTGCAGATGGGCGAACGGGCCACCGGCATCAGCGAACTGGAGCGCGCCACCGCGCTGGCGCCGGGATCCTTGCATGCAGCCTTCAGCCTGGCGCGCGCCCGTTTCCGCCTGGGCGAATACGACAAGGCGCTGGCGGCACTGCAGCCGCTCGATGCCGTGCATGGCAAGAACCCCCTGCTGCACAATATGCGCGGCCTGGTGCACCTGGCGCGGCACGACGACGCCAATGCGCGTGCCAGTTATGAGAAGTCGCTGGCGCTCGACCCCAAATCGTTCGACCCGGTATTCAACCTGTCCCGGCTGGATATGCGCAAGCGCGAGCTCGATGCGGCGCAGCGCCGCCTGGAAGCCTATCTGAAGCAAGTGCCGCAGGAAGCCCTCGCCATGCAAGCCTTGGCCCAGCTGGCGGAAGACCAGGGGCAGTGGGATACGGCCCGCACCTGGCTGCAAAAAGCCACGGCTGCCAGCCCGGACGACCTGATGCTGGCCCTGCGCCTGGCCCGCTTCGACCTGGCCCATGGCAAGCCGCGCGATGCCGTGACGGCGCTGCGCAAGCTGCATACCAACCATGCCGAACACCCCTTGCTGCTCGATTTGCTGAGCGAGGCGGAAGCGGCGACCGGGCAGTTGCCGCAAGCGTTGGAAGCGGCCAGCAAACTGGCCGTCCTGGTGCCGCGCGCCGCCTTGCCGCAGTATCGCATCGGCCAGCTGGAAATCCGGCGCAAGGATTGGAACGCGGCGCAGCGCGCGCTGCAAAAGGCGCTGGCCCTGGAGCCGAATTTTGTGCCGGCCCACCTGGCGCTGGTGGAACTGGCGGTGCGCCGCAATGAGCCGGCGGCCGCCTTCACCGCCGCCAAGCAATTGCAGCAACAGCTGCCCAAGCGCGCCGAAGGGTATACGGTGGAAGGCGACTTGCTGGTGGCGCAAGACAAATGGGCCAAGGCCATCGTGCTGTTCGAGAAATCGCTGGCCCTGAAGAGCGATCCCTACGTCATGCTCAAACTGCTGGGCGCCGAACGCCGGCTGGGCAAGGATGCGGAAGCCGACGCCCGCGCGGCGAAATGGCGCCAGCAATTCCCGCGCGATCCGGTGCTGCAGCAGTATGCCGCCGAGCGCGCCATGGTGCGGCGCGATTACGCGGCCGCCCGCCAGGAATGGGAAAGCTTGCTGAAGCAATATCCTGCCAATCCGCTGGCCTGGAACAACCTCGCAGTTGCACTTCAGAAACTTAAAGACAAGGACGCCCTGAAGGCGGCCGAGCGGGCCCTGGCCATGTGGCCGGACCAGCCGGCCTTCCTGGATACGGCGGGGACGATCCTGGTGGAACAGGGAGAATTGAAGCGCGGGCTTGGCTTGCTCAAGCAAGCCAGCGCTTTGGACCCGGATGCGGCCGATATCCGTTATCACTTGGCGCAAGCGTTACTGCGCCAGGGGGAGAAATTGGCAGCGCGGAAAGAGTTACAGTTGGCGCTTGCAAATGGTAACAATTTTGCCGAGTCCGATAACGCGCGCGCATTGCTGAAAAATCTTGAATGACCTATGATTTTTGTTGATGAGTTCGGCGCCGCGCCGCTAGCCGTCCGCATCAGGAGAACCTTGCCATGAACGCAAATGCTGCTCCCAGCGTGGAATGCATGTCAGAACGGCCTGCTTCTCGCTCAGAACATGCGGGCGCCACTCTCGAAGACCAGCTGCCTTCCAACATGGAAGATGTGGTCACTGACGAGAAATCATTCGGTATACGCATGATTGATACGATTGAAGGCCGCAGCCAAGCCAGTATGCTCATCAATAAGATGTATGCATGGCGCGGCTATACCGGCACGCACAAGATTTCCGACGATCCCAACCGGATCACGCTCACCGCCAGCACCAAGGGCCAAGTCGTGGTAGGGACCCTGACCCTGGGGCTCGATTCGCCGATCGGCATCATGGCCGATGAAATTTTCCGTGAAGAAATTGATGCCTACCGGCGCATCGGCGCCCGGGTGTGCGAAATCACCAAGCTGGCCTTCGATTCGAACGGCACCAAGGAGCAGATGGCCTCGCTGTTCCACCTGTCCGTGCTGTACGCCCGCGACTTGCATCATTGCACGCATATATTCATTGAGGTCAACCCGCGCCACCGCCGCTTTTATGAGCATATGCTGGGCTTCAAGCGCCTGGGGGAAATGCGCAACAATCCGCGCGTCAATGCGCCGGCCTATTTGCTGGTCGTCGACCTGGAGTATGTCACGCGCCAGATCAATGAGCTGGGCGGACAAGGCATGGGCAAGGTCGCCGCGCTGCGTTCCTTCTATCCGCTGTTCTATTCGCCGCGCGAGGAGGCCGGCATCTTGCAGCGCTTGAAGAATATCCAGTAAAGGCCCATGACCACGGCGTTCTCCTACGACGCGGCCTTCGCGCGCAATATCGGCTGGGTTACCCCTGAAGAACAGGCATTGCTTCGGGGTAAGCGCATTGCCATTGCCGGGGTGGGCGGGGTCGGCGGCGTCCACCTGTTGACCCTGGCGCGCCTCGGGGTGGGGGCTTTCCGCATTGCCGACTTCGATACCTTCGATCTCGCCAACTTCAACCGCCAGGCCGCGGCCTTCATGTCGACCCTGGGCTTGCCCAAGGCCGAGGTGGCGGCGCGCATGGCGCGCGACATCAATCCCGAACTCGATATCGAGGTGTTCGGGGCCGGCGTCAATGCCGGCAATATGGCCGCCTTCCTGGAGGGCGTCGACCTTTACGTGGATGGCCTGGATTTCTTTGCCTTCGAAGCGCGCCAGCGCATTTTCGAGCATTGCCGCGCGCACCGCATCCCCGCCACCACGGTGGCGCCGCTGGGCATGGGGGCGGCCTGCCTGAATTTTTTGCCGGGCAAGATGAGCTTCGAGGAATACTTCCAATGGGGCGAGCGGCCAGAGCTGGAGAAGGCGCTGCGCTTCCTGGTCGGACTGGCGCCGGCCGGCCTGCACCGCCCCTACCTGGTCTGGCCGCAAGCGGTCAACCTGCGCGAGCGGCGCGGGCCTTCGACCATCATGGCCTGCCAGCTGTGCGCCGGCATCGCCGCCACCCAGGCCTTGAAGATCCTGCTCGGGCGCGGCCACGTGCTGGCGGCGCCGCATGGCTTCCAGTACGACGCTTACCGCGACAAGCTGGTGCGCACCTGGCGCCCGGGCGGCAACCGCAACCCCATCCAGCAACTGGCGCTGGCCATCGGCAAACGGGTCTATGGCAAGGCGCTGCAAAATCCATGACCACCATCGAATCGATCCTCGACCTCGCGCGCTGGGCCCCCAGCGGCGACAATGTGCAATCCTGGCAGTTCGAACTCCTCGGCCCGCAGCACGTCGCGGTGCATTGCCACGATACGCGCCACGACACCGTCTATGACCTGGATGGCCACTCCAGCCAGCTGGCCTTCGGGGCGCTGCTGGAAACCATGGCGATCGCCGCCAGCGCCCATGGCTGGCGCGCCACGGTCACGCGCCGCGCGCTGCCCCCGGCGCAGGAGGCGCAGCCGGTGTTCGATGTGCATTTCGAAGCCGACGCCGCGGTGGCGCCGGATCCCTTGCTGGCAGCCATCCCGCAGCGCAGCGTGCAGCGGCGCCCGATGCACAGCACGCCGCTGACCGCGCAGCAGAAAGCCGCGCTGGCCGCGGCGGTCGGCCCCGGCTATAGCCTGCGCTGGCTGGAATCGTTTGGCGCGCGCTGGCAGGCGGCGCTGCTGATGTACCGCAATGCGCGCCTGCGCCTGACCATGCCGGAAGCCTACGAGGTGCACCGCCGCATCATCGACTGGAACCGGCAGTACAGCGAAGACAAGGTGCCGGACCAGGCACTGGGGGTGGATGCGCTGACGCTCAAGCTGATGCACTGGGCCATGCAGAGCTGGCAGCGCCTGGCGCGCATGAATGCCCTGATGGGCACCTGGGCGCCCCGGCTGCAAATGGATTTGCTGCCCGGCCTGGCCTGTTCGGCCCATGTGTCGATTGTGGCGGCACAGCCGCCGGCCGGCATCGACGATTACGTGGCGGCAGGACGTGCCGTGCAGCGCTTCTGGCTGACCGTGACCAGCCTGGGGCTGCAGTTGCAGCCGGAACAGACGCCGCTCATCTTTGCCCGTTACACCAAGGGCCGCGGCGTCGCATTTACCCGCGTGCAGGCGGTGCAGGCGGCGGCACGCCGCCTGCGCGAACAGACGGTACGCCTGTTCTTCGGCGAGCACGGCGAACCGGTGTTCATTGCCCGCGTCGGCGGCGGCGCCGCGGCGCGTTCGCGCTCGCTGCGCAAGCCGCTGGCGCAGCTGCTGAAGCGTTAGTTCTTGGCGGCTGCCGGCCCCAGCAAGGCGCAGTTCATGCCCTTTTTGCCAAAGTGGCTGATCAGGTCGCCGAGATCGTTCTTGAACGTCGTCTCCATGTTGCGCTTGCGCTGCTCCAATGCGCTGGCCACGGCCGGCGCACTGTGGCGGCGAACCGGGCTCTTGAGTGCCAGCATGAAGGGCAGGCCCCAAGTCTTATACAGCTGGGCGTACCCTTGCAGCGGCGCCACGGCTTGTTCGAATTCCTCGGGCGAAAACGCCGCGCGCAGCGAATTGATGTAATCGAGGGTGAACCGCTCGTGCTGGCGGTGCGCGTACTGGTGGCCGAAATAGGCAATGCTGCGCTCCGATTTCAGGTGGCCGAAATCCACCATGTAGACGCCGCCGCCCGGCTTCAGGATGCGCGCCACTTCGGCATAGGTTTGGCACAGCATGGCGAAGGTCGGCAAGTGATGCAGGGCCATGGTCGACACCACCGCGTCGACCGACTTGTCGGCGAACATGTCGAGCCGGGTGATGTTACCGGGCTGGAACGTGACATTGTGCAAGCCCAGCCGGGCCACGTGCGCGCGCGCCTTCTCCAGCATGGGTTCGGACAAGTCGACGCCAATGAAATTGATATCCGGATTCATGCTGGCCACCAGGCACAGCTGGTTGGCCGGGCCGCAGGCCAGATCCACCACGGTATCGCCCGGCTTGATGACTTCGCAGATATTGGCGGCATGGAACAGGTAGACTGGCGTCATGGGGGCGTTGTCCGCGCCGGCGTCGTCATACGCCTCCACATTGTCCTGGTTATCCATCACCAGGTCGGGTTCCGGGACCCGCGGGCTGCGTTCGCGCGTGAAAGTCTCACGCAGGACAGTTTTGATCAAACCTATGCTCGGCATCATCTTCTCCGGGAATGTTGTCTAAATGCTGTCGGAAATTCTTACATCCAGCAGCGGGGCAGCCCCGCCTTTCCCAACTAAGTCATTGTTTTTATTGCATACACATAGCACTGGCACGCCACTTGCTACTACTGAGACGTAACTGCATCGCGACATGCCAAGCCGGACGCACCCAAGTTTATCGATCCAACAACTTGGCGGCAATCAAAAATGCAGGCGAACTTTTCTGGATGTTGGGTTTCACCTCGTGCATGTCGCGAACGACCATACAAAATGGAGGAATGATGCAAAAGACTATGAAGAAACTGCTTGCCGTCGCAGCCAGCCTGCTGCTGTGCACCAGCGCCAGCGCAGGGGAAGTGTTCTCGGTTGACCCGACCTCGCTGCCAGGCGTGGGCGGTTCGACCTTCGATGCCAAGTTCATGGGCGGCACTTCGTCGACCCGTATCTATCGCACCGCAGGCAACAATTATGAAGCCACCGGTTACCTGCAGTTCGGTAACTTCGTGAAACCGGGCGGCGGCAACGTGTCGCACAGCACCGACCGTCTGGGCTTGGAGTATGGCCTGTACGCGACGTTCACCCAGAGCTTCAGCTGCCCGAGCAGCCTGAAGATTGGCGTGGAGTGCGCAGTGACCGGCATCAACCTCTCGCTGTACGCCGACCCGTTCGCCGGTGGCGGTGAGAACGACTTCAACGAAGCGACCCTGGGCAGCAATGCCTCGGTCACCGTGAACGGTGTCGACGTGCTGCTGGCCACCGTGAATGGTGTCATCAGTGGCGTGGCCGGTGTCAACGTGCTGGGCGGCGCCTACGAAAACATCAACAGCAACTTCTTGCTGTCCGCTGCGGGCGAGGCTTACTTCTATGACCCGAACCCGTTCTACGTGATGGCCTTCAGCGCCTTCAACAACACTTCGCTGGGCGTGGCATGCGGCACCGGTCCGGTGGCAGCGCCGACCCAGGTCAATTGCGCCGGCGTCGACGGTATCCCTGCCAACGCTGACGATCCCAACCTGGATGTGATCGCCGTCAATTCGGAAATCGGTGGCACCGACTTCCTGGGCAATCCAGTGCCGGAACCGGCCACCCTGGGCTTGCTGGGCCTGGGCTTGCTGGGCCTGGGTGCGATGCGCCGCCGTTCGGCCTAACCATCCCATCCCATCGAAAAACCGCCGTGCTAGCACGGCGGTTTTTTATTTGGGTGCGCCCAGCATGGGCGTACTCCTGTGGGTGAAAGTCCCGCCGCAAGCTG
>CBFGQI010000056.1:0-31379 GCA_965650885.1 uncultured Oxalobacteraceae bacterium | reverse complement strand
GCATCAGCTGCGGATGCGGGAAGCGCTCGTCGATGTACTCGTTGATGATGTTCGATTCGTACAGGATCAGTTCGCGCTCGACCAGGATCGGTACCTGGCCATACGGGTTCATGGTCGAAATATCTTCCGGCTTGTTGAACAGGTCAACATCGCGCACTTCAAAGTCCATGCCTTTTTCGAACAGGACCAGGCGGCAGCGCTGGGAAAATGGGCAGGTAGTGCCCGAATAGAGAACCATCATGTTTTGTAGTTCCTTAGAAACAAAGGGGGCGAGACCGCGAACGGTTCACCCCAGTTGGGCTGCCCGCACGAAAACAGGCAGCGCACACACGCGCCGGCTCGCCGGCGCACGCCATTACTTGACTTCTTTCCAGTACGACGCGTTCAGGCGCCATGCCAGCAGAGCGAAAATGCTCATGAAGATCAGCACCCATACGCCCAGCTGCTTGCGCTTCTGTGCGGCTGGCTCGGCCATCCACTCCATGTAGCCGACGATGTCGGCCACGGCGGTGTCGTATTCCAGCTTGGTCATGCTGCCAGGCTTGACGAGCTTGAAGCCGTCAAACTTGTGGATCTTCTTGCTTGCGTCATGCGGGTCAGCCACTTCGACGAACTTGGCTTCCTGCACGCCCTGCAAGTCCCACAGCACGTGAGGCATGGCAGCGTTCGGCAGCACCAGGTTGTTGAAGCCGGTCGGACGGTTGTCGTCCTTGTAGAAGGTGCGCAGGTAGGTGTACAGGTAGTCGGCACCCGAACCGTCCGGACCCGCTTTGGCGCGGGCGATCACGGACAGGTCTGGCGGCACGGTACCGAACCAGGCCTTGGCATCCTTGGCCGGCATGGCAGTGGTCATCAGCTCGCCCACTTTCTCGCCGGTGAACAGCAGGTTGTTCTTGATCTGCTCTTCAGTCAGGCCCAGGTCGCGCAGGCGGTTGTAGCGCATGCTCGACGCATTGTGGCAGTTCAGGCAGTAGTTCACGAACAGCTTGGCGCCATTTTGCAGGGCAGCCATGTTGTGCGAGCGGTCCGGTGCTTTGTCCAGTGGATGGCCGCCACCGCTGGCGAAGGCCAGCGCAGGTACCAGGGCCAGCATGGCCAGCAGTTTCTTGGAAAAGATCATTGTTTAGTCCTTTGCTTTGCGTTCTGCTCGTTCAATCAGTGCGGATGGAAAGTGACGCGGTCCGGCACTTTCTTGAACGTACCCATGGTGCTCCACCATGGCATCAGCAGGAAGAAGGCGAAGTAGTACAGGGTGGCGACTTGCGACACGACGGTGCCGACCGGGCTAGGCGCCTGTACGCCCAGGTAACCCAGGGTCACGAACGCAACCGCCAGGCCCAGGTAGGCATACTTGTGGCCTTGCGGACGGTAGCGGATCGACTTCACCGGCGAGTGGTCCAGCCATGGCAGGAAGGCCAGGATGACCACGGAACCGCCGAAGAACACCACGCCCCAGAATTTCGCATCCAGCGCCCATGGGAACATGCCGATGATGGCCACCAGGGCGATCGCGGCAATCGCGGACTTGACCGCGAAGGACAGCTTGGACTTCAGCCACACGAAGGAGACGTAGGCCGCGGTGGCAGCCATCAGCACCCACATGAAGTCGGCGGTCGTGGCGCGCAGCACCGAGTAGAACGGGGTGAAGTACCAGGTCGGCGCGATGTGCGGCGGGGTCTTCAGCGAGTCACCCGGCAGGAAGTTGTTGTATTCCAGGAAGTAACCGCCCATTTCCGGCGCGAAGAACACCACGGCCGAGAAGATGGTCAGGAACACGGAAACGCCGAACAGGTCGTGCACGGTGTAGTACGGGTGGGACGGGATGGAATCCACCGGGTGGCCGTCCGGGCCCAGGTTTTCCTTCACTTCAATGCCGTCCGGGTTGGAGGAACCGACTTCGTGCAGTGCGATCAGGTGCGCCGCCACCAGGCCCAGCAGGACCAGCGGGATGGCGATCACGTGGAAGGCGAAGAAGCGGTTCAGGGTCGCGTCGGACACCACGTAGTCGCCGCGGATCCACAGCGACAGGTCCGGGCCGATCAGCGGGATCGCGCCGAACAGGTTGACGATCACCTGGGCGCCCCAGTACGACATCTGGCCCCATGGCAGCAGGTAGCCGAAGAAGGCTTCGGCCATCAGGCACAGGAAGATGGCGAAACCGAACAGCCAGATCAGTTCACGTGGCTTGCGGTAGGAACCGTACATCAGGCCGCGGGTCATGTGCAGGTACACGATGATGAAGAAGGCCGAGGCGCCGGTCGAGTGCATGTAACGCACCAGCCAGCCCCATGGGACTTCGCGCATGATGTATTCGACCGATGCGAAGGCCAGGCCGGCATCCGGCTTGTAGTGCATGGTCAGGAAGATGCCGGTGACGATCTGCAGCACCAGGACCAGCATGGCCAGGGAACCGAAGATGTACCAGAAGTTGAAGTTTTTCGGGGCGTAGTACTTGCCCCATTGGTCGTTCCACAGCTTGGTCAGCGGGAAGCGGTCGTCGACCCAGCCCAGGGCTTTCTGTGCGGCTGGTGCGTCGGCAGGGAATTTGGTTTCCTTGAATGCGGCCATGGATTATGCCTCGCCTTTCTCGTCTTTACCGATGACCAGCTTGGCATCGCCCAGGTACATATGGCGCGGCACTTCCAGGTTGTCCGGTGCTGGCTTGTTCTTGAATACGCGGCCGGCCATGTCGAAGGTGGAACCGTGGCATGGGCAGAGGAAGCCGCCTGCCCAGTCGTCCGGCAGGGATGGCTGGGCGCCCGGGGTGAATTTGCTCGATGGGGAGCAGCCCAGGTGGGAGCAGATACCCACGGCGACCAGGATTTCCGGCTTGATGGAGCGGTACTGGTTGCGGGCGTATTCCGGCGTCAGCATGTCGGGGGTGCGCTCGGACTTCGGGTCCGCCACCTCCGGTTCGGTCTTCTTCAGCGATTCCACCATGTCCGGCGTACGCTTCAGGATCCAGACTGGCTTACCACGCCATTCGACGGTTTTCATTTCGCCGGGCTGCAGCGTGGAGATGTCCACTTCCACCGGTGCACCCGCTGCCTTCGCGCGCTCGGAAGGCTGGAACGTGCTTACCAGGGCGCCAGTTGCGCCCAAACCGACCACACCACCCGCCGCACACGTGGCGACGAGCAGACCGCGACGGCTGGAATCGACCTGCTTTTCGATACTCATACAAACCCCAATCAGTCAAAAATCTGAAATCTTTATTAGAACGTTAACAAAGCTTCTAGCAACCTTAAATTATAAAGGAGTGAAGACACGAATTAAAGCAAAACCTTGCAATGGGCCAATCCGCCCCCACGTAGCGCCCCCTTGCGCGTTCCATGAAATTCCCGCAAAGTTGATGCAAATCCATGAACTTTTTGAAAGAACCTGCTATGGCGATGTTGCAAGAATTTAAAGAATTTGCCATGAAGGGCAACGTGATCGACCTGGCGGTCGGGGTGATCATCGGTGCCGCTTTCGGCAAGATTGTCGATTCGCTGGTGGCCGACGTGATCATGCCGCCGATCGGGATGCTGCTGGGCGGCCTCGATTTCGCCAACTATTACGTCCCGCTCAATGGCCAGGCCGCCAACCTGAGCCTGGCCGAGGCGAAGAAGCTGGGCGCGGTCATTGCCTACGGCAACTTCTTCACGATCTTGCTGAATTTCATCATCCTGGCCTTCGTGATCTTCCAGATGGTGCGCCTGGTGGCCAAATTGCGCCGCGACCAGGCGCCGGCGGCCGCGCCGGCCGAGCCTGCCCCGCCGGCGGAAGATATCGTGCTGCTGCGCGAAATCCGCGATTCTTTGCGAAAATAGGAGTTAACCTCCTCTTTGTAGCAACACGCCATGCGAAAACTCTGGTTATTGTTTGCACAAACGGTGACCATCGCATTGGCACTGTATTTTGTGTATGCGGCCGTGCAGCGGCCGGCGGCGCCGGCTGGCGCGCCGACGGCCTTGTCCGCCGGCCGCGGCGCGGCGGCGCTGGACGCCGGCCTGCCGCCCTCCCCCGGTTCCTACCGGGCGGCCGCCGGCCGCGCCATGCCGGCGGTCGTCAATATCCTCACCACCAAGGCGGTACGCAAGCGCCATCCGCTGTCGCGCGACCCCTTCTTCAAGCGCTTCTTCGGCGACCGCGACGAGGACGACGACCAGAACAGCCTGGGCTCGGGCGTGATCGTCAGCCCGGAAGGCTATATCCTGACCAATTACCACGTGGTGGAAGCGGCCGACGAAATCCAGGTGGTGCTGCCCGATGGCCGCAAGGCCGCCGCCAAGCTGGTCGGCACCGACCCGGAAACCGACCTGGCGGTGGTGCAGGTCAAGCTCGACAAGCTGCCGGTGGTGGCGCTGGGCCAGGTGGAACAGGCCAAGGTGGGCGACGTGGTGCTGGCCATCGGCAACCCCTTCGGTGTCGGCCAGACAGTCACCATGGGCATCATTTCCGCCCTGGGCCGCAATAACCTGCACATCAACCACTTCGAGAACTTCATCCAGACCGATGCCGCGATCAATTTCGGCAATTCGGGCGGCGCCCTGATCGACACCCAGGGCAACCTGCTGGGCATCAATTCCGCGATCTATTCCCAGACCGGGGGCTCGGTCGGCATCGGCTTCGCCATTCCGGTCAGCACGGCGCGCACGGTGCTCGACGCCATCATCAAGGATGGCCATGTGGTGCGCGGCTGGATCGGCGTCGAATCGCAGGAAATCACGCCGGAGCTGGCGCACAGCTTCGGGCTGGAGCGCGATTCGGGCGCCATCATCGCCGGCGTGGTGCGCAACGGGCCGGCCGACAAGGCGGGCATGCGGCCCGGCGACATCCTGCTGTCGGTGGACGGCAAGCCGGTCAAGGACACCAATGAAATGCTGAACCTGATCGCCCAGCTCTCGCCGGGCGGCCAGTCGACCATGCGCATCCTGCGCAAGAGCCGCGAAAGCGACCTCCAACTCACCGTGGGCAAGCGCCCCATCGCCAAGAAATAAGCCACCATGCACCTGCGCGACCTGACCCGCTACCTGGGCGAACTGTCCGACAACAATAACCGCCCCTGGTTCGTGATGAACAAGCCGCGCTACGACATCCTGCGCGAGGAATTCCTGGAACTGGTGACCCAGGTGATCGGGGAACTGGGCAAGTTCGACGCCCAGGTCAAGTTCTGCAATCCGAAGAAGGCCATGTTCCGCATCAACCGCGACGTGCGCTTCGCCCACGACAAGAGCCCCTACAAGACGCACTTCTCGGCTGCCATTGCGCCGAACGATATGCGCCGCCCCAGCATGGCCGGCGGGCCGACCTGGTATTTCGAAATCACGCCGCAGGGCGTGCTGGGCGTCGGCGCCGGCGAATATCTGCCACCGCCGCACCGTCTGAAGGCGTTGCGCAACCATATGGTCAACGATGCCGCCGGCTTCAAGAAAGCCCTGGCCAACAAGGCGCTGAAGGCGCGCTACGGCTCCATCACCGAAGAGCACAAGCTGCAGCGGCCGCCAAAAGGCTTCGATCCGCAGCACGAGCATATCGAATTCATCAAGCTGAAAAGCTTCTTCGTGTTCCAGGAATTGAAACTGCCGCTGAACAAACCCGAAGAACTGCTGCCGGCCATCGCCGGCGCCTTCAAGGATGCCTGGCCGCTGGTGCAATGGATGCGCAGCGCACCGGTCGAGGAAGCGGAGGCGGCGTGACCGTCCACCGCATCGCCGTCATCGCCGGCGACGGCATCGGCAAGGAAGTCATGCCGGAGGGATTGCGCGTGGTGCAGGCCGCGGCGGCGCGCTTCGGCCTGGCGCTCGAATTCGCCACCTTCGAATGGGCCAATTGCGATTACTACCTGCAGCACGGGCAAATGATGCCGCACGACTGGTTCGACCAGCTGAAAGGCTTCGACGCGATCTACTTCGGCGCCGTGGGCTGGCCGGACGCGGTGCCGGACCACATTTCGCTGTGGGGCTCGCTGATCAAGTTCCGCCGCGAGTTCGACCAGTACGTGAACCTGCGGCCGGTGCGCCTGATGCCGGGCGTGCCCTGCCCGCTGGCGGGCAAGCAGCCGGGCGATATCGACTTTTACGTGGTGCGCGAGAATACCGAGGGCGAATATTCGGCGGCCGGCGGCCGGCTGTTCGAGCATACCGAGCGCGAAACCGTGCTGCAGGAAGCCGTCTTCACGCGCAAGGGCGTGGACCGCATCCTGCAGTTCGCCTTCGAGCTGGCGCAGTCGCGCCCGAAGAAGCACCTCACCTCCGCCACCAAGTCGAATGGCATCGCGATCAGCATGCCGTACTGGGATGAGCGGGTGCGGGCCATGGCCGGGCAGTATCCCGACGTGCGCTGGGACCAGTACCACGTCGACATCCTGGCGGCGCGCTTCGTGCTGAGCCCCGAGCGCTTCGACGTGGTGGTGGGATCGAACCTGTTCGGCGACATCCTGAGCGACCTGGGCCCGGCCTGCGCCGGCACCATCGGCATCGCGCCGTCGGCCAACCTGAACCCGGAACGCACCCTGCCTTCGCTGTTCGAGCCGGTGCATGGTTCGGCGCCCGATATCTACGGCAAGCATATCGCCAACCCGGTTGGCATGATCTGGTCCGGCGCCATGATGCTGGATTTCCTGGGCAACGGCGACGAACGCTACACGCGGGCGCACGACGCCATCATGCGCGCCATCGAGACCGTGCTGGTGCAGGGGCCGCGCACCCCGGACATGGGCGGCAACGCCAGCACCACCGAAATGGGCACGGCCATCGCCGCGCTGGTCTAGGCTTCAGGCGCCCAGCAGGACTTTCACCGCCGGCAGGTGGCGCTCGCTCACCGGCACCCGGTCGCCGCAGCGCAGCAGCAATTGGCTGCCCCCTTCCGCGTCGCGCTCCAGCGCCGCCACTTCGCTGGCGCGTACCAGCGCGCGGCGGTGCACGCGCAGGAAGCAAGACGGGTCCAGGTGCTGCTCCAGCCGGCCCAGCGGCACCCGATGCAGCACGCGCCGCTGCGCCAGGCGCAGCTCGACGTAATTGCCGGCCGCCTCGATCCACAGCACTTCATCCACTTGCACGCATTCGATACGGCCGACCGAGCGCACGTTCAGCTGCTGCAGCCAGGCCTGCGCCGGGGCCGCGAAGGCGCGCATCGCACGCCCATACGCGGCGCGCTGGCGTTGCTCGAGCATGGCGGCGGCGCGTTGCAGCGCCTGCTCCAGCCGCTGGTCGTCGAAAGGCTTGAGCAGGTAGTCCAGCGCGTGCACCTCGAAGGCTTCGATGGCGTGTTCGTTGTAGGCCGTAGCGAAGATCACCAGTGGCGGCTCTTCGCGCTGCGCCAGGTCGCGCGCCAGCGCCAGGCCGGATTCCTGCGGCATCTGGATATCGAGGAACACCACGTCCACCGCTTGCGCGTCGAGCATGCCGCGCGCCGCCGCCGCGCTGGCGCATTCGCCCACCAGCTCCCAGCCCGCATGGGGCGCCAGTCCGTAGCGCAGGTTGATGCGGCCGGGTTCCTCGTCGTCGACGATCAGGGCGCGGATCTTCATGAGGCGAAATACATCGGCATATTGATTTCAGCGACAAAGCGGCCGGCGGCGCGCTCGGTGCGCAAGCGGGCACCGTTGCCGCACGCTATGCGCAGCCGGGCTTCGATATTGCGCAGGCCCATGCCCATGCCGGGATTGGGGGGCACCTCGCGCACCGGATTGCTGATATGGATGTGCAGCATGCCGTCCCGCTCCGCGAAGCGCAGCACGATCTCGCCAGCACCGTCGTGGCAATCGAGGTCGTGGCGCAGCGCATTCTCCACCAGGGGCTGCAGCAGCAGGGGCGGGCAATCGGCCGCCAGCACGGCGCCGCTGTCGCCCTCGATGTCCACCCGCAAGCGGTCGCCATAGCGCATCGCCTGCAGCGACAGGTAATCGCGCACGAACTGCAATTCCTCCGCCAGGGTCACCCATTCGCGCGAGCTGGCCGCCTGGGCATAGCGCAGCAAGCCGCTCAGGCGGCTGATCGCGCTCAATGTGGCCGCCTTGTCGTCCATGCGTACCATGGCGCTCACCGCGTTCAGGGCATTGAACAGGAAGTGGGGCTCCAGCTGGCCCCTCAGGGCAGCCAGGCGCTGCTGCTCCAGTTCCAGGCGCAGGGTCAGGTTGTCGGTCTCGCGCGCCCGCTGCAGCTGCCAGATGCGGATGCCGGCGACCGTCACGAAGGTAAAAGTGGTCCAGGTCAGCTCAAGGAAGATCGCGAACAGGCTGCGCTCGTGCAGCAGCGAGACGAACAGGCATTCCAGCGGCAGGAAAAGCACCAGCACCAGCAGGTAGCAACGGGCGATCCCGCGCTGGGTGGCGAGCACCTGCGGCCAGCGCTCCAGCGCGACGTACAGCATGGCACTGAACACCACCATCAGTGTGTGGGAGCTGGCCCAGTCGAACAGCACCTCCGGATAGGAGGCGTCGGCGCCCCGGTGCAGCAGCGCGCCATAAGACGATAGCGCGCCAGTCACGCAGATGACGCTCCACACCAGCAGGCTGACGCCCAGGATACGTAGGAAATGCAAGGTTCTCATGGCTGGGCAGTATACCGGTCCCCGCCGGGGTGGCCCAGGACGCCCGTCACCCGGGCGGCCAGCTTCGTCACACCGGGTTTCCTGCATTTCAGGTCGCCATTTCTGCATTTCGTCGCACACCGGTAGTGCTGGACACCGCACATATCTATAGTTCAATCAACGAAACGCGAAATGAACTTAACCCAACCGAATGGAGAGCAAAATGAACATCGCCAAAAACATGGAATTCATCTTCCTCGCAGCTGTCGCCGTGGTCGGCGCGACCGGCCTGGCAACCGCCGCCAGCCCGCTCAAGCACAGCGCACCTGCACCGGTCGTCGCCAAAGCCGAAGCCAGCGCGATGCCAGTGGTGACCGTCACCGCCAAGCGCCTGACCGCAGCCGAAAAAGCCGCACTGTAACGCGACCAGCAAAGCCACTTCACGGAGCCACGACATGAACAAGTTCTTCACCGCCACGATGATGACCGCAGTACTGCTCACCGCAGGCGCTGCCCACGCGGACGAAATCATCACCGAAGCGCGCAGCGTCGAAGGCCGTCCCGTGAAAGTCGTCCTCGACGGCGTGGTGGACCTGAAGCTGAAGCAAGGCGCCCCGGCGATGGTGGTCTCCGGCGACAAGCGCTACCTGCAAAAGATTACGGTGACGCAGAACGGCGACACCATCCGCATCGGTACCGAGAGCATGCGCGGCATCCATATGGGCAGCCGCAACCTGAAAGCGGAACTGTCGCTGCCGCAGCTGCGCGAGCTGGTTTCCGCCGGCGTGGGCTCGGCTGAAGTGAAGGGATTCGACGGCGATGAAGTTCGCCTCTCCCTGGAAGGCGCAGGCTCCGTGACCGTGGCCTCGCGTTTCAAGAAGGTCGATGCACGCCTGACCGGCGTCGGCAGCATGACCGTCAGCGAGACCCAGGCCGACGTGGTCGACCTGAACCTGAAAGGCGCCGGCCAGATTTCGATCTCCGGCCAGAGCAAGCAACTGTACGCCAAGCTGGGCGGCATCGGCAGCCTCGATGCGAAGCAGCTGCAAAGCGAGAGCGTGGACGCCGACATGACCGGCCTTGGCAGTGCCACCTTCAACGCAAAGACTTCCGCCAACCTGCGCCTGAGCGGCCTGGGTTCGGCAACGGTGTACGGCAAGCCCGCCAACCGCCAATCCACGGCCCGCGGACTGGGCAGCGTGTCCTGGAATTAAAGTTTTCCCACCAACTCGTGATTCTTTCACGGTGCTTGCCGCCTGCTACCCGCGGGCGGCTTTTTTCATTTGCGGTGCCGCCTGCGCCATATCCTTGCCAAGCACGATGCGCAGTAGTGGCGCGCCGCTGCCGCGCACTTCGATGCGCGTTTCCTCGACGTCGAATGGGATGGTGTTGGTCAAGCGCACCACTTCCATGCCTTCGGCCCGCAGGCGCCGCGCAACGGCAGCGGCCATGCCGCGGATGCCGTTGCCGTTACTGACCTCAAGGCGGGTTGCCGCCGGTGGCGCCACGCGGGCCACTTCCACCAGCCCCGCCCCGGCCTGGCGCACTTCCACCCGCGCCATGCCGGCCGGCCACAAATCCGTGCCCGCTGCCGCGTTCGCGGCCGCCGCCGGGGCCGTGCCGGCAGCCGGCACGGCCGCCGCCGCCTCGCGCAATATGCGCGCGTGGCGCATGGCTTCGAGCGCGCGGCCCGTTTCCCCCTTGGCTTCCAGCAGCGCCGCCAGCCGTTCCCAAGCAAGCGCGTTGGACGGCTCCTGCAGGCAGGCGCGCTCCAGTGCCGTTTGCGCCGCCCCCAGTTGCCCGTCCAGGTAGTATGCGTAGCCAAGGTCGCCCAGCAGTGCCGCGCCGGGCTGGCGCCGCGCCGCCTGCTCGAGCAGTGCGATCGCCTCGGCGTAACGGCCCTCGCCGGCCAGGGCGGCCGGCGCTGCGGCCCCGCGCAGCGGCGCCATGTCGGGCGCGGACGGTGCGGGCGGCGCAGTGGGCAGGCTGCAGGCAGCCACCGTCCCGACACAGGCGGCAATGATGATCTTGCGCATGGCAACCTCCTAATGTGCGCGCTGCACGGCAGGCAGCAGCATTGATTTCATCTGTATCGAGGCAGGCCCCAGCAGCACCACCATCAAGGCCGGGAAAATGCAGAAGATCAGCGGGAACAGCAGCTTCAGGGCCACCTTGGCGGCAGCTTCCTGCGCCACCATGGCCCGCTTGCGCCGCAGGTTGTCGGCATGTACGCGCAGGGACTCGCCCATGCTGGTGCCGAAACGCTCTGCCTGCACCAGCATCGCCACCAGCGCATCCACATCTTCCACCCCGCTGCGCAGGGCCAGGTTGCGCAGCGCACGCTCCTTGGAGAAACCGGCCCGCATCTCCATCAGGACCAATTGCAGCTCCTGTGCCAGCGCCACGCTCTTGATGTGGATTTCGCCGGCGACCTTGGCCAGTGCACGCTCCATGCTCAAGCCTGCCTCGACGCAAATGGTCAGCAAGTCCAGCGCATCGGGCAAGCTCTCGAAGATGTCACGCTGGCGCGCTTCAGCGCGGCGCGACAGCACGCCATTGGGCAGGTAATAGCCGATGCCGGCGCTGGCCAGGAGCAGCAGCAGCAGGTTCCCGCTGCGCCCCGCGGCCAGCAGCGCCGCCACTGCCGGCAAGCCCAGGGACAACAGGGTTTTCGCGGCGAAGTACAGCTTTGGCGCGGCCGGGTGGCGCCAGCCGGCGTTCATGAAGCGCGTGCGCAATGCCGACTGTTCCCAGCCTTGTTCCGGCAGCGACAGGCGGCTGAACGGTTCCGCCACCCGGGCCACCTTCTCGATCCATTCCCCCTGCCCCGGGGCAGGCGTGGCGTCGGCCGTCCCGGTGAACGATTTCAGCCGTTCGCGCAGCGTGCCGCTCGACAGCAGCGCCATCGCCCACCACGCCAGGCCGGCCACTACGCCGAACACCAGCAGCAGGAACAGGATGTCGGCGGCACTCATACGCGCACCCTGACCACTTGGCGCATCCACAGCATGCCGGCCACCACGGCGCAGGCGGCGTACCACAGCAAGCGCTGCCCGCCCGGGTCCTGCCACAGGAGGGCGCTGTATTTCGGGTTGGTCACCTGCATCGCCGCCATCAGGCCAACCGGCATCAAGGCCAGGACCCAGGCCGACATGCGCCCTTCCGCCGACATGACGCGCACCTGCGCCAGCAGTTGCAGCCGTGCGCGCGTCATGCGCGACACGTTGTCGAGCAGTTCCGCCAGGTTGCCGCCCGACTCGCGCTGGATCAGTACTGCGATCACCAGGTAGCGCAAGTCGGTCAGCGGCACCCGCGCCGCCAGGTTGTGCAGCGCATCCTGCATGGTGACGCCGAAATTGACCTCCTCGTAAGTGGCGCGGAATTCGCTGCCCAACGGATCGGCCACTTCGTCGCCGGCCATCTGCATCACGTTGGCGAAGGAATGGCCGGCCCGCAACGCGCGCGCCAGGAAGTCGGCCATCTCCGGCAGTTGCGACTCGATGCGGCGCACGCGGGCGGCACGCGCCCGCAGCAGCACGGCGACCGGTGTGCAGAGGCACAGCAGGCCGGCAATGGCGGCAGGCAGCGGCGGCAGGCGCAGCACGGCAGGCAGCAGCACGGCAGCCAGCGCGGCGCCGGCTTGCAGCAGCAGGAAGCGCGACACTTGCCAGCGCAAGCCCGACTGGAGCAGCAGACGGTCCAGGGCGACGATGTGCGGAATGGTGCGCAGCATGCGGTCGATCCCGGGCGCTTTGGCGTAGCGGCGTTCCTTGAGGATGCTGATGGCGCTGCCCGCACCATCGGTGCGGCCGGACATCAGGCGCAGCCGGCGCGCGATACGGCGCGCATCGCTGCCATGGTTGCTGCTCCACCACAGCCAGGCACCTTCGAACAGGCAGGTCACCGCGGCGAACAGCAAGACGGAAAAGCCGGTCCAGGCGAAGTCCATGGCGCGCCTCCTATTCGTACACCCGGCCTGGGTCGAAAACGCTGTCCGGCACCGGTACGCCGAACATGCGCAAGCGTTCCGCAAAGCGCGGCCGCACCCCGGTGGCATAGAAGTGGCCCTGCACCTTGCCCTGTGCATCCACCCCGGTTTGCTCGAAGTGGAAAATTTCGTGCATGGCCACGGTATCGCCCTCCATCCCGGTCACTTCCTGCAGGCTGACCAGCTTGCGCGTGCCGTCGGTCAGGCGCGACAGCTGCATCACCACCGTGATGGCGGAACAGATCTGCTGGCGCGCGGTGCGCGGCGTCAGGTTGGCGCCGGCCATGCCGACCATGCTTTCCAGCCGCGACAAGGCGTCGCGCGGCGAATTGGCATGGATGGTGGCGAAGGAGCCTTCGTGGCCGGTGTTCATGGCTTGCAGCATGTCGATCGCTTCGGCGCCGCGCACTTCGCCCAGGATGATGCGGTCGGGCCGCATGCGCAGCGCATTGCGCACCAGTGCGCGCTGCGTCACTTCGCCCTTGCCCTCGACGTTGGGCAGCCGCGTTTCCAGCCGCACGATATGGGGCTGGCGCAGTTGCAGTTCCGCCGCGTCCTCGATGGTGACGATGCGCTCGCTGGCCGGGATGAAGCCGGACAGCACATTGAGCAGCGTGGTCTTGCCGCTGCCGGTGCCGCCGGAAATCAGCACGTTCAGGCGCGCCTGGCCCAGCGCCTTCAGCACTTCGGCCATCGGCGGCGTCAGGCTCTTGAAATCCAGCAGCTTCTCCATCGACAGCGGCTGCGCCGAGAAGCGGCGGATCGACAGGATCGGCCCGTCCACCGCCAGCGGCGGGATGATGGCGTTGACGCGCGAGCCATCCGGCAGGCGGGCGTCGACCATCGGGCTCGATTCGTCGACGCGCCGCCCCACGCGCGACACGATCTTTTCGATGATCTTCATCAGGTGCGTGTTGTCGTGGAAGGTGATGCCGGTCAGCTCCAGCCGGCCGGTGCGCTCCACGTAGACCCGGGCGTGGGTGTTGACCAGGATGTCCGACACGCCGGGATCGGCCAGCAGCGGCTCCAGCGGCCCGAAACCCAGCATCTCGTTCTGGATATCGAGCACCAGCTTGTGGCGCTCGCCCTGGTTCAGCACGATGCGCTCGTCGTCGACGATGCGCGCCACCAGCAGCGCCAGTTCGTGCTTGAACTGTTCCGGCGTCAAGCGCTTCAGCCGCTCCAGGTCGATGCGCTCCAGGATCATCTGGTGCATGGACTTTTTCAGCTCCTGGTAAGCACTGTCGGCCATCGCCGGCGCGCTGGCCGGCGCATTGACTGCCGCGCGGCCATCGTCGCCCAGGGCCAGGCGTTCTCGCAAGCTCATGTCAGTCTCCCATTGAAGTCTCGGCGCGGCCGAACAGGCGGTCGAACAAGCCTTTGCTTTCAGGCAGGCGGCGCTCGGTCACCGCTTCCACCAGCTCCGCCAGGCTGCGCGCCACCGGACTGCTGCGCGACAGCTGCAGCAGCGGGATGCCCTGGTTGACCGAATCGGTGGCGGACAGGTAATCGTTGGGCACCGTGTGCAGCACGTCGGCGCCCAATGCCTGCTCCAGGTCGGCCAGGCGCAGCTTGCCGCCCTTCTCGTAGCGGTTGACGATCAGGCGCGTGCGTTCGGCCGGGTAGCCCAGCGAACGGAAGATGTCGAGCAGGCGGCGCCCGTCGCGGATGTCGGGCAAGGCCAGTTGCAGCACCGGATAGATGGCGTCGGCCTGGTCCAGCGCGCGCAGCGACAAGGCGTCGATCTGGCGTCCCACGTCGAGCAATATGTAGTCGTAATGCTGGCGCGCCACGCGCAGGATGGCGTCGATGTGCTCCGGCTTCATCTGCATGGCCAGGGCCGGGTCGTCGGCCGCGGCCAGCAAGCCATAGCCGGGCGCTACGTGCACCAGGCACGATTCCAGGAAAGGCGCGTCGAGGCGCCCGATCTGGCTGCAAATGTCGGACAGGGTCATGGCCGGCTTCTGGTCCGACACGTACAGCGTGGCGTCGCCGAACTGGCCGTGCAGGTCGAGCAGCAGCACCTTGCGCCCCGCCAGCGCCGCCAGCGCATAACCGAAATTGGTGGCAAGGAAGGTGGCGCCGCTGCCGCCCTTGCAGGACATGAAGGCCAGCGCCTTGCCTTCGCGCACCGCCGTCACGCCGCGCTCGATCTCGATGCGGTCCAGCGCTTCGTGCAAGGCGCGGTGGATCAGCGGCAGATGCAGCACTTCGCGCATGCCGACCCGCATGGCGCGGATCAGCAGCTCGTGCTGCGGCGCGCGCGTGAGCAGGATGAAGGAGGCGTCCGGATATTGGCGCGCCAGCGGCTCGAGCAGCTCGGCCTGCGCCGGTTCCAGCTCGCTGGCATCGAGCAGCACCAGTTCCGGCGGTTGTGGCAGCAGGCTCTCCAGCGCATCGCGCAGGTCGCGGCGCGATGCCGTCAACAGCAACGCCGGCAGGCGTGCCGAACCCTGCGCCGCCAGCTCCGCCTCCAGCCGCTCGTCATTGCCGATCAAAAGCGCTTTCATGGATCCTCCCTTTCATGGCAGTGCAGGTTCAGGGGCAAGGCGGCTGGCCCGGCGCATAGCCCAGCGATTCGGCCGGCACCGTCACACTGGCCGGCGGCAGCGACGCCGGCACCGGAATCAGGGGCGTGATGGGCTGGTAAGCCAGTGCCGTGCAGCCGGCGCCGCCGGCGTTGCCGCACAGGCGCACGCGCACGAAGCGTACGCAGCCGGGTCCGTGCGGATCGCGCGTGCAATTGATGCGGTTGGCCAGCGGGCAGCCCGGCATTGCGGGCACCGCCGCGATATTGCCGGCCGCGTCCTGCCACAGGTAGTCGATGCGCAGATTGGCGCTGCTCACATTGGAGGCCATCGGCAGGGTTCCCGTGTTGCTTAGCAGGGCGGCCGCGCGCAGGGCCTGCAGCGCGGCCGCGTCGTTGAAATCCGTGATGGCCGCCGCGCGCGCTGCACGGCGCGCCACTTCCGGCAGCGCATTCCACAAGAACATGGCGCGTCCGTATTCGATGATGGCGATGCAGAACGTGAGGAACAGCATGATCACCAGCCCGAACTCGACGCTGGTCACGCCATGCTGGCGGTGGGTCTCAATTGCCACGGCCCACCTCCGCCTGCACGGACAATTGCGTGGGCACATTGCTGGCGAACATATCGTCCTGGTACTGGATGGTGGCGACCACGCCGATCCTGGTTGGCGTGGTGGCCGGCGGCAGGTCGACGCAATACACGGCGCCGCAGGTGATGCGCACTTGCGGCGCCATCGCCTCGATCCCGGCGCTGGCCAGGGTCTCCTCGATCATGGCGCGCGCCACCGCCTCGGCCACCGCCAGCCGCGCCGCGTCGTGCAGGCTGTCGACCGGCACCGTGGCCAGGTAACGTGCGGCATTGCTGGCGGCGCGGTCCAGCGCGGCGCCGCCCAATGCCAGGCGGCCCATCGACAGGCAGGCGACCAGCAGTACCGCCAGCAGCCACATGCATAACGCGGCCTCGATCGCAGCAATGCCCTGGCAGCGGCGGCGCCTCATCGCAGCAACTCCACGTCGGTGGCCAGCGCGGCCAATTCCCTGGCGCTGAGGATGCCGGCGAATTCGGCCGGCACGACCGTGGCCGATGCCTTTGCCGTCAGCAGGAAGCGCGCCACCGCCAGCACCTCCCCATCGACGTTGATGCCGGCGGGGATGGGACAGGACAGCAGCGGCACGTATAACACGCGGCGCTCCCTGCGCCCTGGGGCATTATCGGCAGGCGGGGTGGTGTAATTGGCATTGCCGTAGGGGGCATTGGTGGGCCAGGCGGGCGCGGACAGGGCCGGCGTGGCAGGGTACAGCCTGGACCAGCTGCCGGTGCCCAGATTCCCGGTGGTGAATTGCCTTGCCGGTCCGTACGCCCACAGCGTGCCATATTGCGCCGGGGCGACGGACGGCAATGGCGGCGGATCGTCGGCAATGGTCATCAAGGGCTTGCCTGCGGCAGGCGTGCTGGATGCCGCCGTGGCTTGCGGGGGATTGCTGTTCATCCAGTTCGCTTGCGCGCCAAAGTATTCGCGTACGTTGGCATCCGGGGGCGCGGTGTAGGGGTCGCAGGGGAAGGCGCCACCATAGTCGTTGAACCGGGAGTTGAGGTGCGTCCATAAGTTGAAGCCGACGTTGCGGCGCAAATGCAGCCACCCGGTCATCGCCGTATAGGCCAGCTTGCCGGCGCACATGAACGGCGCCACCTGGCTGTCGGTGGTATTCGATGCCAGCGCGGGGCTGCCCGGCGGGCTCAATGGATCGACCAGGAAGGATTCGCCGGCTGCGGCGCCGGAGGCGGGATTCAGTGCCAGCAGGTTATAGCCGACACCCCAGCGGAAACCGTAATCGACCCGCTCATTCACGCCTCCACCGTTGGCGCGCAGCGCCACGGCTGTGGTGCTTGCTGCGCAAATGGCCAGCGGCAGCACGCGCAGGCCGTTCGGTCCCGCCACGGCTTGCGCGCTGACGGTGGTGGCGCCCGCCGCCCCCAGCAGGCGGCCGAACGCTTGCGGCAAGGTGGTGAAGCTGGCGTCCAGCGTCCCCATGTCGGCGCGCACAAAACGCAGGTTGCCGGGGTTGGCGCTCGCCGCGCCGTAGGTCAGCCAGGGCCCCGCGGCAGTGCCGGCAAAGGACAGGGCATCGGTGCCGAGGACGATATTGCCAACGCCGCGCACGTCGCGGCCGATCGCGGCGGCCAGCGCACGCGCGTGCGCCGCCGCGATACCGGCCGCCGTGCCGTCGAGCTGCTGGGCGGCGCTCAAGGCCACGCTATCGGCCAGCTGCTGCAGCTGCGCCTGGCGCTGGAAGGCCAGTGACAGCTCCAGCGCCAGGCCGCATACGCCGATCAGCACCGGCAGCGATAGCGCGGCGATGATGGCGATCGCACCGCCCTGCGTGCCGCGCGCCTTCATTTCCGCTCTCCCATCTCCGGCACCGGCTCGCTGAAGGATTTGCGGTAGCGCGCCTGCGCCGCCGCCGCCGCCGCGCCATCGAGGCCGCCGCCCTCGCCTTCCGGCTTGACCAGGCGGGCGGTGATCACGAACAGCAGTTCGCTGCGGTCGTTCTGGAAATCCGTGCTGCGGAACAGTGCGCCCAGCACCGGGATCTCGCTGAGCAGCGGCACGCCCTTGATATTGTTGACCTGCGTGCTGCGGATCAGGCCACCGATGGCAAAACTCTGGCCATCCTGCAGCTGCACCGTGGTGCTGGCGCGGCGCGTGGTGATCAAGGGGAATATGGCGCGGCCGGAGAAGCCGCCGCTCGTGACACCGATGCCGTCGCGCGACAGCTCCGACACTTCGGGCGCCACTTTCAGGTTGATGCGGCCGCCCGCCAGCACCGTCGGGGTGAATTTCAGGCCGACGCCGAATTCCTTTTCCTCCAGCGTGATGCGGTTATTGTCCTGCGCCACCGGCACCATCACCTTGCCGCCGGCCAGGAAGCTGCCTTCCTGGCCGCTCATCGCCATCACGGTCGGCTCGGCCAGGATGCGCACCTGGCCATCCTGCCACTCCGCATCGACCTGCACACCGGTGCCATTGAACTTCGACAGCGTCAGTCCGCTGCGCAGCGTACCGCTCAGGAAGTCGGCCAGCACCATGGCCGTCCAGCTGCCGCTGGCGTGGCGCAGCGACAGGCCCGCTTCCAGCCGGTCGAGCAGGGTCTTCGATACTTCCGCCACTTTCACTTCCAGCCTGACTTGCTGCGGCGCGCTGACCGCCAGCAGGTTGACCAGGCGCGCGCCGGGCGGCGCCGGGTGCGGCGGCGCGCCCTCCTTGCGCGCCAGCGGTTGCGGCGCCTGGCGCAAGAACGCTTGCGCCAGGTCCAGCACCTGGGCCAGGGTGGCGCCATCGCTTACGCTGCCGCTCAAGGCGATGGCATCGGCGGCGGCGCTGACCTTGATGGCGCGCTCCTGCGGCAGCAATTCCGCCAGGGTGGCGCGCAGCGGCGAAACGTCCAGCCCGACCGCCACTTCCACCACGCTGCACGCGCCGCCCTTGCCTTGCACGATCAGGTTGGTGCTGCCGATCTCGGCGCCCACCAGATACAGCGTGTCGGGCGCCACCAGCGTGGCCTGCAGCACATGCGGGTTGCCGATGCTGCGCCCGGTCACTGCTTCGGGCAGGCGCATCAGGGTGGATTTGCCGAGTTCCAGCGCCAGCTTGCCTGGCGCGGCGGGTGCGCCGCTGCAGCGCAGGTTGTCGCTATGGGCCGATGGGGCAACCAGGGCCAGCACGGCCGTCAGGCAAAGGGATGCGGATCGCATGGCGCCTCCTCACAGGCATTCCTTACTGCTACGGTTGCCGTCGATGACGCCGATGCAATAGCGCGCCGCTTCGCTGCCAGGGCGTGCGGGCACCGCCGCGGCGCGCGCCACCAGGGGCGCGGCGGGACGCTGCGCTGCGCCGGCTGCCGCTGCCGGCACCACTGCCACTGGCGGTGCGGCCGCCCCCAGCACGCTATGCCGCGTGGCGCCTGCGGTGTCGGCGGGCCGCGGGTCGACCTGGTTGCGCAACACCAGCGACAAGGTGCCGACGCTGCGCGCCAGGTCCAGCTGTTCCGCCTGCACCGGCGTCACTTCCAGCGTGACGGCATTGACCACGCGCGGCTTGGTGTCGTCGCGCGCCACTTCCTGCGCCACCGCCAGCACCAGGATGCGTTCCAGCACGATCTTCGACAGCGCCGCGTCGCCGCCATTGCCGCCCTGCCCCGGCGCATGGATCAGGATGTCGACGAAATTGCCCGGCAAGGCAAAGCCGGCCACGCCCACCACATCGTTGACGCGCACGGTGATGGCGCGCTTGCCTTCCGTGATCAGGGCCGACAAGCCGCCGAGGGTACCGGCCGGGGCCAGCTTGGCTTCCGTCACCGGCTCGCCGCGCTGCACGCTGGCTTTCAGCACACGGCCATGCAAGGCTGCCAGCTCGCGCTGCGCGCCGGCCGGCAGGCTGCCGCCAGGCCAGTCGGCCAGCGTCACCATGTCCGGCGCCAGGCGCTGCCCCAGGCCGACGTCGGCGGCCGCCACCGCGATGCGCACCGTGGACGGTGCGGCCTGGCGCAGCAGCCAGCGCGATGCCAGCAGCACCGCGGCCAGCCCCAGCACCACGGCCAGCCCCAGCATCAGGAATGCGCGCCGGCCTTTCATGCGGCACCGTCGGCAAACATGCTGGACCAGGCCTGGTTCAGGGTGGCCGGGTTCAGGCTGGGCACGGTGCCGGCAAAGCCGGCGAATTCGGCCACGCGGGCCACGATTTCGCGCGGCAGGCTGGCCAGCAAGGGCTGCCCGCTGTCGCGATGCAGCTCACCGACCAGGTAAGACAGCGCCGCCTCGTCGGCGTCGATGCCGCGCGCCCGGCATTGCTGGCGCAACAGGCTGCGGTAGCTGGCTTCCGGCAGCGGCCCCAGCGCCACCTTGTAGCCGATGCGGCGCAGCGCAGCGCCGTCCAGCAGGGATTGCGGCGCCAGGTTGGTGGCAAAGGCCAGCACCGCCTGGCAGGGCACGCTGAATGCGTGGCCACCTGGCAGCGAAAGCTGGTCGGTACCCGAGTCGAGCAATTGGCTCAGGCGGTTCAGCAGCGCCCCGGCCGGCAAGCGCTGGCGCCCCAGGTCATCGACGATCAGCAAACCGTGGCAAGCCTTCAACTGGGGTGGCGCGATGAAGCAGCCGCCTGCAGGGTCGTGGCGCAGTTCGAGCATGGCGCCCTCCAGTTCCGCGCCCAGCTGCACCACGGGACGCTGGCACAGCAGCCAGCGCGTGTCGCCATTGCGTGCGCTGGCAGGCCGGCCCGGCAAGGCGGGCGGTGCCAGGTGCACGGTGGCGTCGTACAACTGGATGATGGCGCTGCCCACCGTCACCGCATAGGGCACTGCCACCACGCCCTGCAACAGGCGCCCGAGCTTGCGCGCCAGGGTGCTCTTGCCGCTGCCGGAAGGCCCGTACAGGCAGACCGAGCGGCCCGCGTGCATGGCGGCGCCCACCAGTTCGTGGATGCGCGGCGGCAGGCAATCGTCGGCGAACAGGGCTGCCACGTCGGCCGCCAGCACCGGCGGCAATTGCACCGCCTGGCGCTGCAACTGGGCGCGCCAGGCATCCAGCGCCACCGGCGCCGGGCCCACATACGGTTGCCGTTCCAGCCATTCGGCGGCGCGCTGGCGGCCGATGCCGGTCAGCTGGTATTGCACGTCGATCTCGGAATCGCCGCGCCACGCCACTTCCACCAATTGCTCGCGCTGCAGGCCGTCCAGCACTTCGCGCAAGACATTGATCGACAGCCGCAGGCGGCCGGTGAGCACCGACAGATGGCACTTGCCCGCGCCCAGCAAGGCCTTGCCGGCCAGCTCGGCGAGCATGGCCGGTTCGAGTCCGGTGTCGCGCACGGTGCGCGGCGGGGGCGGCAACAGTGGCTGCTCGTCGTCTGCGAAATCGATCATGGTGACCTCCTGTAGGAAACGATGATAGCGATGGGTTTCCAGGTGGATATTGAGGCGGAGCAAATGTCAGCGATGCGCCAATGCGACGGTGGCGATGGTCCCGGCAGCGATGGCGACCGCATACGGCATGCCGTCCGCCTTGCTGCCGCGCCAGCGCGCCAGTTGCAGGCAGCACAGGGCCAGCACGCCGCCGGCCAGTGCGCTCAACAAGGCGAGCTGCAGCGCTTGCCACGGGCCGACAAAACTGCCGGCCATCGCCACCAGCTTGACGTCGCCGGCCGCCATGCCGCCCAGCGCATACATGGGCAGGAACAGCAGGAAGCCCACGCCCGCGCCGGCCACGCCTTGCGCCAGCAGCGCAGTCCCGCCGCCCAGGCGCCAGTGGAGCGCCAGCGCCAGCAGCAAGCCCGCCAGCACCAGCACGTTGGGGATCCGGCGCCAGGCCAGGTCCGATGCCGCGGCCTGGAAGACCAGGCACAGCAGGATGAGTTCGAGTCCGCTCATGGGAGAAATGGCCGGCAGCCCGGCCGCCGCCGGGTGGCCGGCCGACTGGTTACGGCGCCAAAGCGGTTTCCACCGAACTGAACACCGCTTCCAGCGCAGTCTGGACAGGGTCCAGCGCGGTAGCGACTGCAATTGCGATGACCGACGCGATCAGGCCGTACTCGATAGCCGTCACGCCCCTCTCATCCCTGATGAAACGCCTCACTGCAGAAAGTGCTTTCATGATGATCTCCTTTGCTAGGAAAACTCTGACGCCTGTGCAGCACATCATTGACTTCACTATAGGAGCCATTCCTACTGGCAAGTTGATTTCGCGCAAGCTTTCCGCACAGAACTTTTCTTCGCCGCACGCTGTTCTATGTCAAACTGAAGCCAGCGAAACTGTGTTGCAACGAAATCGCTTTTTGCGTGAAACTGTGCAAAGTTAATTGCCGAGAATGCAAAAAAGATTTATGCTGGTCAGCTATCCTTTAGAAAGCCCCTTTGCTTTGCCACTGAGCGCCTAGTTATCGGACACTCACATGGATTCCCTTCTGAAACATATGGTGGACATGACCGGCCACCGCGATCACACGATGCTCGACATCTCGGTGATCTCGGCGGTAGCGGAACTGGCGTCTGCCACGCAGGCACGTGTGCTGAGCATCGTCAATGTACGAGGCCAGCTGTACGTGCGTCCGCGCGCGGTGATCGAGCGCGGCCTGCCTGCGCGCATGGAAGAGAATGCCGACCCCGGCTCGCCGGGCGAGCCAGTGAGCAACTTCCCGGCCCTGGCGCGCTGCCTGGCCCACCATGAATCGAATGCCGATTACATGACACCAGACGGCCAGCACACGCTGTGGCTGCCGATCTGGATGGGCGACAAGGCCGATACTTGCCTGGAAATCGTCAACCCCACCCCGTACACCAGCGATACCATCCACATCATTGGCGGCATTGTCAGCGTGTACCGCAATTTCCAGAACTTGCTGGACTATAGCGAACGCGATTCGCTGACCGGCTTGCTGAACCGCAAGACCTTCGACGACCAGTTGGCCAAGATGCTGCAAGCCTCGGTCGAGCACGATGCGCTGGCGGTGCCGCCGGACGGGCTGGAACGCCGCACGCCGCATGAGCAGGAAAAGCAATGGCTGGCGGTGGTCGACGTCGACCATTTCAAGGCCGTGAACGACAAGTTCGGCCACCTGTACGGCGACGAAGTGCTGATCCTGATCGCCAACCTGCTGCAATCGTCGTTCCGCGCCCAAGACCGGGTGTTCCGTTTTGGCGGCGAAGAGTTTGTCGTGCTGCTGCGTTCTTCCACGCTGGAAAACGCCAAGAAAATCATCGAACGCTTCCGCATGAATGTGGAACAGCACGAGTTCCCGCAAGTGGGGCGCGTCACCGTCAGCGTCGGCTTCGTCAGCATCAGCGCGTATGAAGCGCCGGTGATCATCCTCGGCCGCGCCGACCAGGCCCTGTACTACGCCAAGAGCCACGGCCGCAACATGGCTTGCCATTACGACGAACTGGTCAGCGGCGGCCTGCTGCAGACCGTCGAATCCAACGACACCGCCGAATTCTTCTAAGGCCCGAACCCCGCCGGCGCCAGGACGTGCATCGGGCTGGCCACCGAGGCAAAGTGGCGAAAAACGTTAGAATAACAACACCAATGTTATCCTAGTGGAATATGGAACTTCGCCAACTGCGTTACTTCGTCGCCATTGTCGACCATGGATCATTGTCGCGAGCGGCACTGGTACTGCATGTGGCCCAGCCGGCCCTGACCCAGCAACTGCGCCAGCTGGAAGAAGAACTGGGCGCCCAACTGCTGCATCGCAGTGCGCAAGGCGTGGTCAGCACCGATGCCGGCAAAGTGTTTTACGATCACGCGCAAGCGATCCTGAAGCAGGTGGCCGACGCGCGCTCCGCCGTCACCCAATCCGCACGGCCTTCGGGCAGCGTGACCATGGGACTGCCGCACAGCATTTCCGGCGCGCTTGCGCTGCCGCTGCTGACCGCGGCGCGCGAACAATATCCCGACATTACGCTGCAATTGACCGAAGAATTGACCGGCAACCTGGCGGAACAGCTGAAAAGCGGCCGCGTCAACCTTGCCGTACTGTTCGACGATGGCCAGTTGACCCCGTTCTCCACCACCCCGCTGGCTGAGGAAGAATTGCGCTTCATCTGCCGCCAGGACGCGGTATGGTTCAGCGACCGCGACACCATCACGCTGCAGCAAGCCTTGAACACCACCCTGATCCTGCCGGGCTTGCAGCATGGGGTGCGGCCGCGCATCGAAGCGATGGCACGCGCCGCCGGGCTGGTGATCGGCAACGTCATCGAAATCAATTCGATCGCGATCCTGAAATCCGCGATCATGGCCGGCATGGGCGCGACCATCCTGCCGGTGGCGCCGGTGCTGCCCGAGATCGAACAACGCCAGATGCGCAGCGTGCGCATCAACAGCCCGGCCATCAGCCGCACGGTGGTGCTGTGCGCCTCGCGCAACATCCCGTTGACCAACGCCGCCAGCGCCATTGCCGTCCTGACCCAGCAAGTCGCCGCCGACCTTTGCCAGCGCGGCACCTGGCCTGGCGCCCGCCTCCTCAGCTAACGGACCGAGCTGTCAGAGCAACTGGTACTGGGCGAGAATGCGGCGCTGCGTACCGTCGGATTGCATCGATTCCAGTGCGCGCTGGAACAAGGCGGTATCGGCGTCGTCGAAGTCCAGGGAGCCCGCCAGCCACGCTGTCGTCGTGCGTACCGGGGCGCTGGTTTCGAATTCGCCGGCGTCGGCGGCGTGTCCCTTCAGCGAGGCGGCGATGATGCGCCGTTCGCCAAATGCGGCGTCTGCCATGCCACCCAGCAGGAAGCGATGCACTTCGTCGATCGAGCTGGCTTCGACAAAGCGGGTAAACCCTTGTTCTTTCAGGATTGCCGCCTGGGCCGCGCCGCGCAATAGTGCAATGCGCTTGTCCTTCATCTGCTCGAGCGGGAACAGCTTGCCGCGCACAGCGAGCAGCACGTAATGCTCTTCATACAGGGGCACCAGCCAGCGGTATTGCCGTTCGCGCTCCGCCAGGCGCGTCAGCGGATAGATGGCGGTCGCGGGCATTTTCATGGCCAGGAATTGGGCACGCGGCCAGGGCACGAATTGGGTCGCCGGCTGGAGGCCGGCGCGTTTGCACAATTCGGCCACCAGTGCCTGCAATCCGCCCGGCCGTCCGCCTTCATGCACCAGCGAGGGCAAGTGGCTGGTCACCAGCCGCATCTTGTGCGCCACCCCGGCCAGGGCGAACCCTGGACAGGCCAATAACCCTGCCGTCGCGGCAAGAAATCCTCGTCGAGCTATCATTTTTCCTTATACCCCCATCCCCAAACCGTATTTCCGTATACGTAAAGTAAACCGTAAACTGGGCGATTGAAAAGGCCTGCATACCCGCAGCCATTGTGACTTAGGCAAGGACGCGCTTACCCGGCGCCCACCGATGCCAGGCACAGCACCGAATCATGATTTTGGAGACAGCCCCCATGCCCGATACCACGGCACCAGGCCGCCACGCGCCTGTCCTGAATGACGTCAGCCTCGACGACAAATACACTTCCACCGCCGGCAAAGTCTTCCTCTCCGGCATCCAGGCGCTGGTGCGCTTGCCAATGATGCAACAGATGCGCGATGCGCGCGCCGGCCTGAACACCGGCGGCTTCATTTCGGGCTACCGCGGTTCGCCGCTGGGCGGGCTGGATGAAACGCTGTGGAAGGCGCAGAAGCACCTCGCAAAGCACAATGTGCAATTCGTGCCGGGGGTGAACGAGGACTTGGCGGCCACCGCGGTCTGGGGTTCGCAGCAAGTTGACCTGATCGGCCCGGCCAAGTATGACGGCGTGTTCGCCATGTGGTACGGCAAGGGCCCGGGCGTGGACCGCTGCGGCGACGTCTTCAAGCATATGAACCATGCCGGCACCTCGAAGCACGGCGGCATCCTGCTGGTGGCGGGCGACGACCACGGCGCCTATTCCTCCACCCTGCCGCACCAGTCGGACCATATCTTCTCGGCCTGCATGATCCCGGTGCTGTATCCCTGCAATGTGCAGGAATACATCGACCTCGGCATCCACGGCTGGGCCATGTCGCGCTTCTCCGGTTGCGCCGTCGCCTTCAAGGCGCTGGCCGACACCGTGGAGTCGAGCGCTTCCATCGATGCCGATCCGTTCCGCGTCGAAGTGAAGATCCCGCAGGATTTCCAGATGCCGGAAGGCGGCCTGAATGCGCGCCTGTCCAGCATCCCGCTGGGCCAGCAGGCGCGCAACCAGGAAGCGCTGATGCAGGACTACAAGATCTACGCGGCCCTGGCCTACGCCCGCGAGAACAAACTGAATCACACCACCATCGATTCCAAGGACGCCAAGCTGGGCATCATCGCCTCCGGCAAGTCCTACCTCGACGTGCTGGAAGCGCTGGAAGAACTGGGCATCGACGAGGACATGGCGGCCAAGGTCGGCCTGCGCCTGTTCAAGGTTTCCATGCCATGGCCGCTGGAACCGGACTCGGTGCGCGAATTCGCACAAGGCCTGGACGAAATCCTGGTGGTGGAAGAGAAGCGCCAGTTCGTCGAATACCAGCTGAAGGAACAGCTGTACAACTGGCGCGACGACGTGCGTCCGCACATCATCGGCAAGTTCGACGACAAGGGCGAGTGGGTTGCGCCGCGCGGCGAATGGCTGCTGCCGCCGAAGGCCGACTTCTCCGTGTCGCAAGTGGCGCGCGTCATCGCTGGCCGTATCGCCCGCTACATCGCCGACACCAGCATCCAGGACCAGATCAAGGCCCGCCTGACTTTCCTCGAAGCGAAGGATGCTGTGCTGAAGAAGGCCATCGAAACGCCGTTCCGTCCGGCCTTCTACTGCTCCGGCTGCCCGCACAATACGTCGACCAAGGTGCCGGAAGGCTCCTTCGCACTGGCCGGCATCGGCTGCCACGTGATGGCGACCTCGATCTACCCTGAAATGAACAAGCTCACCACCCATATGGGCGGCGAAGGCACGCCCTGGATCGGCCAGGCAGCATTCAGCAAAGTGCCGCACGTGTTCCAGAACCTGGGCGACGGCACCTACTTCCACTCGGGTTACCTGGCGATCCGCGCCGCCGTGGCGGCCAAGGTCAACATCACCTACAAGATCCTGTACAACGACGCCGTGGCCATGACCGGCGGCCAGCCGGTGGACGGCACTGTTTCCGTGCCGATGATCGCGCAGCAGATGGCGGCCGAGGGCATCAAGCGCATCGCGCTGGTGACCGAAGACCTGTCGCGCTACACCGACCGTTCGGCCCTGCCGAATATCGTTTCGCTGCACGACCGCAAAGAGATGGATGCCGTGCAGCGCGAACTGCGCGAGCTGCCGGGCTGCACCGTCATCATCTACGACCAGACTTGCGCCGCCGAGAAGCGCCGCCGCCGCAAGAAGGGTGAGTTTCCCGACCCGAACAAGCGCATGGTCATCAACGAAGCCGTGTGCGAAGGTTGCGGCGATTGCGGCATCCAGTCCAACTGCGTGTCGATCCTGCCGAAGGAAACCGAGTTTGGCCGCAAGCGCGCCATCGACCAGTCGTCCTGCAACAAGGACTACAGCTGCACCAAGGGCTTCTGCCCATCCTTCGTGACCGTGGAAGGCGGCACGCTGAAGAAGACCAAGACCGGCACCGCGAAGACCGACGACTGGGGCGATATCCCAGCGCCAGTCCTGCCGAGCATCGAGCAGCCGTACAACATCCTGATCAACGGGATCGGCGGCACGGGCGTGATCACCGTCGGCGCACTGATGGGCATGGCCGCGCACCTGGAAGGCAAAGGCGCCTCGGTGCTGGACATGACCGGCATGTCGCAGAAGAACGGCTCCGTCACCTCGCACGTGAAGGTCGCCAAGTCGCCGGCCCACCTGCGCGCACAGCGTATCGCCACCGGCGAAGCTGACCTGATCCTGGGCTGCGACATGCTCACTTCCGGTGCTTACGACGCCGTGTCGAAGATGCGCCCGGGCCGCACCTTCGCCATCGTCAACCAGCACGAGCAGCCGCCAGGCACCTTCGCGCAGAACGCCGACTGGCAATACCCGGCCGAAAGCGTGGAAGCGCTGATCACCGAATCGGTCGGCGGCGCGCAGGCGGTGGACTTCATCAACGCGACCAAGCTGGCGACGGCGCTGATGGGCGACTCGATCGCCTCCAACCTGTTCATGATGGGTTACGCATGGCAGAAAGGCCGTATCCCGCTGAGCGAGGCGGCCCTGCTGCGCGCCATCGAGCTGAATGGCGTGGCGGTGGAATCGAACAAGCGCTCCTTCCTGTGGGGCCGCCGTGCCGCGGTGGACTTCAAGCGCGTGGAGAAGGTCGCGACACCGACCCAGGCGGTCGTGGTGCAGATGCCACAGTCGCTGGAAAACATCATCAAGAAGCGCGTGGAGTTCCTGACCGGTTACCAGGATGCGGCGTATGCGGCCTCCTACGAGGAGCTGGTGCAGCAAGTGCGTACCCGGGAGTCTGCGCTGGGCTTGGGCAACAAGCTGTCGACGGCAGTGGCGAAATCCCTGTTCAAGCTGATGGCGTATAAAGATGAATATGAAGTCGCGCGCCTGTACACCGATGGCCGCTTCGTGGAACAGCTGAAGTCCCAGTTCGAGGGTGATTTCTCGCTGAAGTTCAACCTGGCGCCGCCACTGTTCGCGAAGAAGGATGCCAAGGGCCATCTGGTCAAGGCGGAATATGGTTCGTGGATGTGGAAGGCGTTCACGCTGCTGGCCAAATGCAAGGGGCTGCGCGGTGGGGCGTTCGATATCTTCGGTTATACCGAGGAGCGCAAGATGGAGCGGGCCTTGATCACCGAGTTCCGTGCTGTCGTTGCTGAGCTGCTGGCTGGGCTGTCGGCTGCTAACCACGAGCAGGCGGTGGCGATTGCCAACCTGCCGGAGAAGGTCCGTGGCTTTGGCCATGTGAAGGAAAAGGCTGTGGCGGAGTACAAGATGGCTAAGGGCAAGATGATGGCTGCGTTCAAGAGCGGCTCACACGCGCACGCTGCTTAAACCGGTACCCCGGTGTCTGACCCGCAGGGTCAGACACCGATGACGCGACGGCCGCTGGACGGGTGTCTGACCCTGTGGGTCAGACACCGGTTTACCGGTTTTGCTTGACTTGACGTTAACGTAAACGTCATATAATGAAAATTCCCACCGTTCCAAGGAACAAGAATGAACGATCTCGCCAACGCCAAGAAACTTGCCGCTGAGCCAGAACAGGCCAAGACCGCGAACAAAGTGCGTTTTGTCACCGCCGCGTCCCTGTTCGATGGCCACGATGCCTCGATCAACATCATGCGCCGCATCCTGCAATCGCAGGGCGCGGAAGTGATCCACCTGGGCCACAACCGTTCGGTGGACGAAGTCGTCACCGCAGCCCTGACCGAAGACGTGCAGGGCATCGCCATCTCCTCCTACCAGGGCGGCCACGTCGAATATTTCAAGTACATGATCGACCTGCTGCGCCAGCGCGGCGGCTCGCACATCAAGGTGTTCGGCGGCGGCGGCGGCGTGATCGTCCCCAGCGAAATCAAGGACTTGCACGACTATGGCGTGACCCGCATCTTCTCCCCCGAAGACGGCCAGCGTATGGGCCTGGTCGGCATGATCCAGTGGATGGTGCAGCAATGCGATGTGGACCTGTCCACCTACTCCCCCACCCAGTTGGACGCCATCCGCGACGGCGAGATCGAGTCACGCCACCGCCCGCTGGCCCAACTGATCACCGCCCTCGAGAACGGCCAAGCCTCCGACAAGCTGCGCGCGGAACTGGCTGCGGCAGCCAAGGCGGCCACCGCCCCGACGCTGGGCATCACCGGCACCGGCGGCGCCGGCAAATCCTCGCTGACCGATGAACTGATCCGCCGCATCCGCCTGGACCAGGGCGACGCGCTGAACATCGCCGTGATTTCGATCGACCCGTCGCGCCGCAAATCGGGCGGTGCGCTGCTGGGCGACCGTATCCGCATGAACGCGATCAACCCGTGGAATGGCAAGACCCGCGTCTTCATGCGTTCGCTGGCCACCCGCGAAGCCGGTTCCGAAATTTCCCAGGCCCTGCCTGACGTGATCGCCGCCTGCAAGGTGGCGGGCTTTGACCTGGTGATCGTGGAAACCTCCGGCATCGGCCAGGGCGACGCCGCGATCGTGCCGCACGTCGACGTTTCCATGTACGTGATGACGCCGGAATTCGGCGCGGCATCACAGCTGGAAAAGATCGACATGCTGGACTTCGCCGACTTCATCGCGATCAACAAGTTCGACCGCAAAGGCGCGCAGGATGCGCTGCGCGACGTGGCCAAGCAATACCAGCGCAACCGCGAACTGTTCTCCAAGCGCCCGGAGGAAATGCCGGTCTTCGGCACCCAGGCTTCGCGCTTCAACGACGACGGCGTGACAGCGCTGTACCAGGGCTTGCTGCCGGCGCTGGCCGCCAAAGGCTTGAAGACCTCGAAAGGCGTGCTGCCATTGACCGACGTGCGCTTCAGCTCCGGCAAGAACGTGATCGTGCCGCCGGCCCGTGCGCGTTACCTGGCCGAAATTTCCGACACCGTGCGTGGCTACCACAAGAAGGCGCAGGCGCAGGCCAAGCTGGCGCGCGAACGCCAGCAGCTGCAGGAATCGAAGCGCATGATGGCTGTCGCGGGCAAGTCGGTGGCGGACTTCGATGACCTGATCATCGAGCGCGACCACGCCATGGACGGCGCAGCCAAGAAGCTGCTGGCCCAATGGCCGGACATGCAGCAAGCCTATGCCGGCGACGAATATGTCGTGAAGATCCGCGACAAGGAAATCCGCACCGGCCTGGTACAGCACACCCTGTCCGGCACCAAGATCCGCAAGGTCGCGCTGCCGAAATACGAAGACCACGGCGAGCTGCTGCGCTGGCTGATGCTGGAGAACGTGCCGGGCTCCTACCCGTTCACCGCCGGTGTGTTCGCCTTCAAGCGCGAGGGCGAAGACCCGACCCGCATGTTCGCCGGCGAAGGCGATGCCTTCCGCACCAACCGCCGCTTCAAGCTGGTCTCCACCGGCATGGACGCCAAGCGCCTGTCGACTGCCTTCGACTCGGTCACCCTGTACGGTGCCGACCCGGCCATCCGTCCGGACATCTACGGCAAGATCGGCAACTCCGGCGTCTCCATTGCAACACTGGACGACATGAAGGTGTTGTACGACGGCTTCGACTTGTGCAACCCGAGCACTTCGGTGTCGATGACCATCAACGGCCCGGCCCCTGCCATCCTGGCGATGTTCATGAACACCGCCATCGACCAGCAGATCGAGAAATTCGTGGCCGAGAACAAGCGCCAGCCGTCCGAAGACGAGTACCAGAAGATCAAGGACTGGGTGCTGATGAACGTGCGCGGCACCGTGCAGGCCGACATCCTGAAGGAAGACCAGGGCCAGAATACCTGCATCTTCTCGACCGAATTCTCGCTGAAGGTGATGGGCGACATCCAGGAATACTTCGTGCACCACCAGGTGCGCAATTTCTACTCGGTGTCGATCTCGGGCTACCACATCGCCGAAGCGGGAGCGAACCCGATCTCGCAGCTGGCCTTCACGCTGTCCAACGGCTTCACCTTCGTGGAAGCCTACCTGGCGCGCGGCATGCACATCGACGATTTTGCGCCGAACCTGTCGTTCTTCTTCTCCAACGGCATGGATCCGGAATACACGGTGCTGGGCCGCGTGGCGCGCCGCATCTGGGCCGTCACCATGAAGGAAAAGTACGGCGCCAACGACCGCTCGCAGAAGCTGAAGTACCACATCCAGACTTCCGGCCGCTCGCTGCACGCGCAGGAAATCGACTTCAACGACATCCGCACCACGCTGCAGGCGCTGATCGCGATCTACGACAACTGC
>CBFGQI010000055.1:0-31393 GCA_965650885.1 uncultured Oxalobacteraceae bacterium | reverse complement strand
CTTCTTTGACAGCGATCCGGATTGGGGGCGAATCAAGGAGTCCGCAAAGCTGGCGTCGCTGGCGCACGAGATTGAAGCGATGCCGATGGGCTACTACACCATGACTGGTGCGAATGGAGCCGGCATCAGCGGCGGCCAGCAGCAACGCCTGCTGTTGGCACGAGCCCTTTACCGAAAACCGCAACTATTGGTGTTGGACGAGGCCACTAGCGAGCTGGATGTCGGGAATGAAAAGAACGTCAATGAAACGGTTCGGGAACTTGGGCTGACGAGAATCATGGTCGCGCACCGACCAGACACGATAGCCATGGCAGACCGAATTGTCCAATTGCAAAATGGCAAACTCGCCGATACAGACCAGCCTCATCTTCGCCCCCTGCAAGGTACAGCAATCTAGCCAAAAAGTAATTTCCTTTTATTAATTTGTTCATGCATAATTAGAATCGCGTTACACGCAGAAACTATTCAAATGGAAGTTTCATTCTTCTTTACATACCAAGGAGCGATGTTTTGAACGACCAAATTTTGGATCTCTCGATGGAAGAGATTGCTTGTGTCGCTGGAAGTGCCAAGATTGACCCGCCAGCCCAAACTTCGACGGTGACCACCGAAGGCCTCAACATCTATTCCCAGCAGGGTGCCGACTTTCCGCAAATAGAAAACGATCCACCAGGCTAGCATTTGGCGGGGGCATTGCCTTACTACGAAAACAAGGAGCATTTAATTGAGCACTGAGATTTTTGAAATTTCTGAAGACGAGATCGAGCTAGTCGCCGGTGGCGCCAAGATTGATCCCCCCACGCAGTCGTCCTCGCATAGCACCGAAGGCCTCGATGTTCCGCAGATCGACAATAATCCCCCTGGCTAATTGGGTTACACGCTGCTTGAAAAATTCGTGCTTGTACGAACGTCAGGGTCAGCGAAGATGTGCTGTTGAGTCCACCACCGCTGGATTTCTTATTTTTGGAGAGTTTAAATTGAGCACCGAAATTTCGATATTGTCTGAAGAAGAGATCGGGTTAATTGCTGGTAGCGCCCAGATCGATCCCCCTGCTCAGCCTTCGACACTCAGCACCCAAGGCCTCGAAGTGCCTGAGATCGATAATAATCCACCTGGTTGATGCCAGTCCCTTTCAACGCATCTCGCGTAGCAATGATTTCATCGAATTAGGAGGATTTAACTTGAGTCCCGAAATTATCGAGATTTCTGACGAGGAAATCAAATTCGTTTCTGGTGGCTGCGATATCGGTGCACAAGCACAGCAGGATGACGACTATCCGCAAATTGATAACGACCCACCAGGTTAACACTAGGTGGTGCATCACCGCCAGCACAGCAGGATGGCGACTATCCGCGGATCGAGAACGATCCGCCAGGCTGATTCATCGCACCCTGTCCTAAGCGCGCCGCAGGCGCCGGTAAGCCGGCTCGCTGCGGCACTTTCTTTATTTCAAATCACCGGCCTGCGGATAACACGACGATCAGACGATTTGTACTGTTGCGGCAACTGTCCTTCGGAAATCCGTCGGTACGAGTTGGCATGTGTTGCGGGAGGTGGGTCAATACGGAGAGGATGGCGATGTCCACCGATGATTTGCATTCAGTTGAGGCCGTGTTTCGACGCGAGCGACCGAGGTGTCCCATCCGAATTACAACATGTGGCAACATAGCAAGAAAAATAATTTCCCTCTAATCAATATGTTCATGCATAATTTACATGCTTTGTTAAGCAAGTAAATTTGCGACCACGCAAGGTCGCTCAACTGTCAAGAATTGGAGATTTGTTGTGAACACCGAAATCTTTGAACTGTCCCAAGAAGAAATCGTCCTGATCGCCGGCGGCCGCCAGATCGACCCACCACAGGCATCCCGCGAAATCGACCCGCCGCAATCGGCGTCGTTCAGCGAAATCGATCCGCCAGCTATTGCCTAAGTAGCTCCGGTCAACGCATGTTGTCCAAAGCGCCGCGGGCGCCGCTAAGGCGGCGTACCGCGGCGTTTTCTTTGGTGGCCATGCAGCGGCGGATGACAGCCCAATATGATGGGGCGATACATTCCGTGCCGTCGAAGTAGCCGCGTTCGCGCAGCAGCTTGTGCAGTGCGGGCAGTTTGTAGCCGGGCACCGTGGCGGCCATGTGGTGTTCGACGTGGTAGTTGACGTAGTTGGGTGCCACAAACAGGCGGGCTAGCGGGCCTGCCAAAGTGGTGGCGGTGTTGCGGCGCGGGTCGCGGTCGTTATGGTCGGGAACGGCGCCGTGCTCGCCCATTACACGCAGGCGCACCAGCAGTGGAAAGATGAAGATTTGGCCGAGCCACCAGCAAGCGTACACCTCGGGAATTCCTAACGCCCAGAGCGTGGCGAGGATCAGGCCGTGCATCATGAAGAAGGGATACAGCGCCCCGCGATCCGTCGGCTGCAGCTGGTAGATGATCCCTTTCACGCCATTCAAGCCGGAGATGTCGCGCAACAGTTTCCGGGTAAGGCTTGCACGCGTCGCGGGGTAGCTGGCGACGAATGCCAGGTCAGGATCGGCGCCGGTGCCGGCGGTACGATGGTGTTCCAAGTGGCCACGGCGGTAGGCTGCATAAGGCACGTTCGGCAAGGCGCCGAAGACCCATTTCCCCATCCATTGGTTCACCCTGCGTGAGGTGAAGAAGTTCTGGTGCGCGGCGTCGTGCGTGAGGATCGCGAAGCCGAGGGCGCGGCCGGCGAGCAGCGCGGTGCCGAGGATCCAGGCAAGTGGATGGTGCCATAACGCAGGCAATGCAAAGCCGGCGGCGACCAGCGCCACGTTGGCGATGACGACGCCGGTGGCTCGCCAGTTGTCCGCGGTCGTAAAGGTCCGCAGCTCTTGCTTGTCGATATAGGAGAGGATATTCATGCGGCCATCCTAGCGCCCGGCGCTGCGAGGCATGGTACATTATTCGCCATGCAGCATACTTTTTCCGCCATCCCGACGAGTCTCTACATCGACCACAATTGCTGGGCGGGCGGCGTCATGCTGATCCGCGAGCTGCTTGCCGTCGCGGGTACGCTGAACGCGCGGCAGCCCGATCTGCAAACGTCGGCGATGTTCGATGTGGCGCTGGTTGGGCCGACCTTGCAGCCAGTGCGTTCGTTCACGGGCCCCGCGCTTGTGCCGGAACGCAGCCTGCGCAATGCGCGCCTGGCCGATGTGCTGGTGCTGCCATCCTTTTATGGCGACGTGCCCGCGTCCCCTGCCCTGTTGCGCTGGATCGTGCGGCATTACGAGGCGGGCGGCTGCATCCTTGCCTCGGCCAGCGGCGTGCGTTTGCTGGCTGCGAGCGGGCTGCTCGATGGGCGCGATGCGACGTGCAACCTGGCCGACCGGCGTGCGATCGCCGCAGCGCATCCTGCAGTGCGGCTCTCGCCGCAAGCGCCACTGGTCGTGGATGGCCGCTTGATCACAGCCGCCAGCATCACGCCCACCATCGATGCCTGCGCCCATCTCGTGAAACGTTTCCATGGCGAGAAGTCTGCGTTGAAGTTCGCGCGGTATGCGAATTCGGCGCGCCAGCTGGCCGATGTCGGCATCGGGAACTGCCATCACGAACACAGGGACGCACGCGTGCAAGCGGCGCAAAGGTATATCGAACAACATAGCTGCTCCGGCATCACACCCGACGACGTGGCGCGTCACGTCGCCATGAGCCAGCGCAACCTCGCGCGCCGCTTCGGCGCCGCGTTGGGCGTTACGCCGGTGCAGTACATCCTTCACTGCCGCATCGAACAAGCCAAGCGTTTGCTGGCGCGGCCGAACGTCAGCTTGCGCCGCGCGGCGGTTGAAATCGGTTTCAGCGACGAAGCCGTTTTCCGCAGGGCCTTCAAGCAAGTGTCCGGCCAAACGCCTAGTGCGTGGCGCGCATTGCAAGCCGCTTAATGGCTGTTGTTTAAAAGTGCGGTACGCAGCTTCCACACTGTACATTCCCACACGGCAATGCCACCATGTGGATACACCATAAAAACCAACCATTCGGGATGAGAACCACAGCACTGCATGGCCTCCAGAAAAGGCCGCTGGCTGTCTTGCTGCTCGCAGCGGCGAACGCATGCGCGCAAGATGCCGACCTGACTAGTTTTCCACTTGAACAATTGATGTCGATGGAGGTGTATAGCGCCTCCCGCTTTAACCAACAGGCGACCCAAGCTCCTTCCAATGTAACTGTCCTTACCTCCGCCGACATCCGTGCATACGGATGGCGCACACTTACCGACGCGCTGCGCAGCATCCGCGGCCTGTACACCAGCCATGACCGCAGCTACAGCTATCTGGGCGCGCGCGGCTTCCTGCGTTCAGGCGACTTGAACTCGCGCTTCCTGCTGCAGATCGATGGCACGCGCATCAACGATCCGGTGTTCGACCAGGCGCAGCTTGGCGGCGAGTTCCCGCTCGACCTGGACCTGGTGGACCGCATCGAATTCGTGCCGGGGCCGGGCTCCTCGGTCTATGGCGCCAACGCATTCTTCGGCGTGATCAACGTCATCACGCGCCGCGCATCGGAACTGGATGGTGCACGCGCCACGCTGGAGGCGGGCCAGGCGGGCACGCGTGGCGGCAGCGCGACGTACGGCTGGCGCAATGGCAATGCGGAACTGGTGCTGTCGGCCAGCCGTGGATTGAGCGATGGTCGCGACCTCTATTACCCGGAATTCGGAGGCAGCGCGCGCGGGCTCGATTGGGAACGCATTACGCGCCTGTTCGCGCGCGCCCAGGCCGGGGCCTGGTCGATGACCTTGTTGGATGGCGCGCGTACGAAAGGTATGGCTGCCGCTTCGTATGGCCAGCCATTCAATGTGCCCGGCGGCCAGACCCTTGACCGCTTGACCCTGGCGGAAGTGGGCTATCGCAGCCGGGTGCTGCCGATGCACGGTGAAATCACAGGGCGCCTGTACCATGGCACCTATCGTTACGAGGGGCATTTCGTCCTTTGGGATCCGTTCGGCACGATCAACTATGACCACACCCGCGCCCGCTGGTGGGGTGCCGATGTCAGTCTGTTCCTGCAGGTCGCCCCTGCGCACAAGCTGGTGGTCGGCGCCGACTACCAGTACAACCATGACCTGACGCAGCAGAATTACGATACCGAGCCTTACTTCGTCTATCTGGACGACCAACAGCAGGGCAAACGCTTCGGCATCTATGCGCAGGATGAAATCACGCTGGCGGAAGGCGTCCTTCTCAACGCGGGCCTGCGCTACGACCGCGAGACCAGCACTGGCGGCGTTTTCAACCCGCGCCTGGCGCTGATCGCGGAAGTCGCGCGGGGAACCACGGTGAAGGCAATCTACGGCAGCGCCTTCCGCGCCCCGAACAGCTATGAACTGTTCTATGGCATCGACGGGCAAGGCGGTCAATTGGCAAACCCTGGCCTTGGCCGCGAACGGATCCGCAGCCATGAGCTTTCAGTAGTGCGCCAGCTTGGCACCGATCGCCGGCTCACGCTGACCGGTTATGCCAATGAGGCGTCCGGCCTGATCACCGAAGTCGATGACGAGGAATCGGGCATGCCGATCTTCCGCAACCTGGGCCAGGCCCGTGCGCGCGGCATTGAGATCGAATACGAGCGGACTTATGACAGCGGCGCACGGGTTCGTGCCAGTGTGGCACGCCAGCGCGCTTCCAGCGCGGCGGGCGAAGTCAACTCGCCGCGCTGGCTGGCCAAACTGAATGCCACCAGGCGGTTGGCTGGTCCGTGGCACACTGGCATCGAGGGGCAGTATGTCAGTACGCGCGGTCTGGTCGACGGCGGCAAGGCTGGCGGCTTCGTGCTCGCCAACCTGAACTTCTACACCATTGGCCTCACGCGCCACTTCGATGCATCGCTCGGCGTACAAAACGTGTTCGACAAGCACTATGCCGATCCGGTGTCGCGCGCCTTCGTCCAGCGTTCGCTCGAACAGGACGGACGGCGTGTCTACTTCAAACTCAAGGCGGCCTACTGATGATGCCACGCCTTTTCGCCATCCTGACCATCCTGCTGCTGGCAGGCGGGCAGGCGCGCGCGCAGCTGCCGGCTGGTGCGAACGAGGCGGAATTGAAGGCGGCCATCCTGTTCAACTTCGCCATGTTCACCGAATGGCCGGCCGATAGTCTTCCCGCCGGCGCACCCTTGCGGCTGTGCGTGTTCCAGGGTAATGGGATGGTGGCGGCGTTGGGCAGCCTGCAGGAGAAGCAAGTCAACGGGCACCGCGTGACGATACGCACCCTGCCCGCGGCACCGGGCGCGGCCCAACTGGCAGCCTGCCACCTGCTGTTGCTGGATGCGCAGGACCGCGAACGCTGGCCGCTGCTCAGACACGACTTGGCCACCAGCAGTGTGCTGACCATCGCGGATGACCGCATTATCGGCGCGAATGGCGCCATGATTTCGTTTGGTATCGACAATCGCCGCGTGGGCTTTGACGTGGACCTGGTGCCGGTGCGCCAGGCGCGCTTGACGCTCAGTTCCAAATTATTGCGGCTTGCCAGGAGTGTCCAATGAAGCCGCGCGCCAAAATCGCGCTGCTGCCGATCGGCAGCAAGGTAGTCCGGTCCACCATGCTGGCAGCTGGCGCAGCCCTGTGTCTTGCAGGCTTGCTGATGGTGGTGTTCCAGTTCATGGGCTTGCGCAGCACCTTGCTGCGCGATTTGCAGGTGCAGGCGCGCATCGTTGGCAACAACAGCACGGCCGCCCTGCTCTTCAGCGACGCGCGCGCGGCCGAGGAAATCCTGGGTGGCCTGTCGGCGTCGCCCAGCGTGCAGAGCGCGAATATCACGGTCGGCAGCATGCCGCTGGCGCAGTTCCGCCGAAACGGGTCGCCGGTGCCGGAGCTTCCGCCAAGCGCGAGCGGTGAATCACTGCATGAATATGGCATGGATTATGTCGAGGTGCAGGAACCGATCAAGGTCGATGGCAAGCTTGCCGGCAGCGTGTCGATCCGCGCCTCCCTGTTGCCACTGTACCGGCGCGCGTTCTCCTTTGCCGGCTTTACGGCCATTGCAACGCTGGGTTCATTTGCACTGGCATGGCTCCTCGTACGGCGCATGCGGGCGGCAGTGGCACAGGCGGAGGAGAACCTGCATGTGCTGGCGCATATTGATCCGGTCACCTGCCTGCCGAACCGGAATGCTTTCAACGACAAGCTGGCGTTTACGCTCCGGCGCGCGGACCGGCAGGAAACCAGCGTCAGCCTGCTGTTGCTGGACCTCGATAACTTCAAGGTCGTCAACGATACGCTGGGCCACGACACGGGCGACAAGCTGCTGCGCCACGTGGCGGAGCGGCTGACCAAATCGCTGCGCAGCACGGACATCATCTGCCGCATCGGCGGCGATGAATTCGTGGTGATCGTGGAGCCGGCGGACGATGAGGTGGAGCCGGACCAGGTGGCGCGCAAGATCCTGCGCGCGTTGGCGGAGCCGTTCATGGTGGACCATCACCAGTTGTTCGTCAGTGCGAGTATCGGCGTGAGCGTGTATCCGAAGGATGCGCCGGATGCGGCGGCGGTGATCCGTTGCGCGGATATTGCGATGTACCACGCCAAGAACAAGGGCAAGAATGCCTATGAGGTCTTCCATGCGGAGATGGCGCAGAAGGCGAGCAAGCGCATGGCGCTGGAGGCGAACTTGCGCAAGGCTTTGCAGAAGAACAATGAGCTGTCGTTGCATTACCAGCCGCAGATCGATGTGCGCACGGGGCGCATGCGCGGCATGGAGGTGCTGACGCGCTGGCATTGCGAGGCTCTGGGCGGGGCGGTGAGCCCGGCGGAGTTCATTCCGGTGGCGGAGGAAAGCGGCTTGATCGTGCCGCTGGGGCGCTGGGTGCTGCAGACGGCGATCCGGCAGGCTGCGGCTTGGCGCAAGGCGGGGTTGATGGATGAGATCGACCATGTGGCGGTCAACCTATCGGCTTGCCAGACCAAGGATGTGCAGCTGATGTATGAGGTGCAGTCGCTACTGATGGAGACGGGCTTGCCGCCGCGCTTGCTGGAATTGGAGATTACGGAGGGGGTGCTGATGGAGAACGTGCATGCGAACATCGCTTTGCTGCACAAGATCCAGGCGGCGGGGATCCATCTGTCGATCGACGATTTCGGGACGGGGTATTCGTCGATGGCTTATTTGAAGCGGTTCCCGATTGACCAGTTGAAGATCGACCGCTCGTTCGTGAATGAGGTTCCGGGGGATGGGGCGGCGATTGCGAAGGCGATTATTGCGATGGCGCATTCGCTCAATCTGAGCGTGGTCGCGGAAGGGGTGGAGACGGAGGACCAGGTGGCGTTCCTGTCGGACGCGGGGTGTGATGTGATGCAGGGGTTCTATTTTGCGCGGCCGATGCCGGCGGAGCAGCTGGAGGGGTTGTTGCGGGAGCGGCGTCTTTGGGCGGCTTAGGAAACCGGTAAACCGGGGTCTGACCCGCAGGGTCAGACCCCAAACGGTCTCGCAGTCGCAGGCCGTCGATCAGACGGGGTCTGACCCTTGGGTCTGACCCCGGTTTACCGGTTTTTAGTCCAGCTTGGTCGCGTGCTCACGCGTAGCGTGGAACGTCAGCTTAGGCCAGCGCTCCTGCGTCAACCGCAGATTAACGCCCGACGTCGCCAGATAAGCCAGATTGCCAGCCGCATCATAAGCAACATTGTGCCCCAGCGCCGCTTCAAAGTCCGCCAGCGCCTTCTTGTCATCGCTGGTCACCCAGCGCGCCGTGCTGATCGAAGTGCTCTCAAACACCGCGTCCACGCCATATTCATTCATCAAGCGCGAAGCCACCACTTCAAACTGCAGCACACCCACCGCGCCCAGCACAACCTCACCGCCCTGCACCGGCTTGAACACCTGCACAGCGCCCTCCTCACCCAGCTGCTGCAAGCCTTTCTGCAGCTGCTTGATCTTCAGCGGGTTACGGATGCGCACCTGGCGGAAGAAGTCCGGCGCGAAGTAAGGAATACCGGTGAACTGCAGCAGTTCGCCTTCCGAGAACGAGTCACCGATCTGCATATTGCCGTGGTTCGGCAGGCCGATGATGTCGCCGGCGTAAGCCTCTTCCACCTGCTCGCGCGAGGACGCCATGAAGGTCACCACCGACGACACCTTCACCTCGCGGTTCAGGCGCAGATGCTTGATCTTCATCCCGCGCTCGAAACGGCCGGAGCACACACGCAGGAAAGCGATACGGTCGCGGTGCGCCGGGTCCATATTAGCCTGGATCTTGAACACGAAGCCGGAGAACGGTTCCTCGGTCGGCTGTACGGTACGCACCGACGCGTCGCGCGAACCCGGCGCAGGCGCCCAGTTGACCAGCGCCGACAAAATCTCGCGCACGCCGAAGTTGTTGATCGCGGAACCGAAGAACACCGGCGTCTGCTTGCCCGCCAGGAAGTCTTCCAGGTTGAATGGGTGCGAAGCGCCGTGCACCAGCTCCACTTCCATGCGCAGCTGGTCCATCTCGAGCGGGAACATCTCCTGCAGGCGCGGGTTGTCGATGCCTTTGATGACTTCGAAGCTCTGGTCGGCGTTTTCTTCGCCGGCGCGGAACAGCAGGATTTCGTCATTGATCAGGTGGTACACGCCGCGGAAATTCTTGCCCATGCCAATCGGCCAGGTCACCGGCGCGCACTGGATCTTCAGCACGGATTCGACTTCATCGAGCAGCTCGAGCGGGTCGCGGCATTCGCGGTCCAGCTTGTTCATGAAGGTCACGATCGGCGTATTGCGCATGCGGCAAACGTCGAGCAGCTTGATGGTCTGCGCTTCCACGCCCTTGGCGGCGTCGATCACCATCAGGCCCGAGTCCACGGCGGTCAGCACGCGGTAGGTGTCTTCGGAGAAGTCCTGGTGACCCGGGGTGTCCAGCAAGTTGATGATGTGGTCACGGAATTCGAACTGCATCACCGAGGAAGCAACGGAAATGCCGCGCTGCTTTTCGATTTCCATCCAGTCGGAGGTGGCGTGGCGGCCGCTCTTGCGCGCCTTGACCGTGCCGGCCATCTGGATCGCGCCCGAGAACAGCAGCAGCTTTTCGGTCAGCGTGGTTTTACCCGCGTCCGGGTGGGAAATGATGCCGAAAGTACGGCGGCGCGCAACCTCGCGCGCGATCAGCGCCGGGGTCTTGCTGGTGGTTTGAACTTGGATATCGTCAGACATGATGGCTGCAGCGGTGGCACGGACGGAAAACCCGCTATTTTACCATCACTCGCCCTATAGCCGGATGGCGTCGTCGAGCAGGATTTCCATGGCGAGGTGGCCGCGCACGGCAATGCGGCCGATCCGGCCGGGGTGGAACCTGACGCCGGCGAACGCGGCAAGGAGCAGTTGCTCTTCAGCCTCCGGCAAGGCGGATTCCAGGGCGACACGCTCGACGGCGCCCTCGTCGCTGACCCAAATCTGCAGCGTGACCGCTTGGGGCGGGATGCCCGGCACGATCAGCAGTTTGCCGCCGACCAGGCCGTCCGCGACCACGGGCGCCTGGGTCATTGCGCTGGCGCCGAAATAATGGGGCTCGGCAGCCTCGTTGGCCGTGCCCGTCGTCGCCGCCGCTGGCACGGGCAGCGCGGCGGCCGGCGGCGCCTCCGCAAGATCCGGCAGCGCCGCCACGGCCGCAGGCACGTGCGTCACGTCCGGTGCAGACTGCGCAGGCGACGCGCTGCCCTGCTCCGCCGCAGAAGCGCTCACGGGCGCGGGAGCGCTCGGCACGGCCGCGTCACGGACCGGGTTGACGAACCGCACCATCAAGGCGCGCGGCGCCTGGCCGGCGCCAATGCTGTCAACGCCGCCATTGCCGCTGCCGCCGCGGTCGCCGGCATGGTTTGCCTGGCTGGCCAGGGCCCACGCGATAGCGGCGTGCACCAGCACCGACGCCAGCAGCGCCAGCGAAGGACGGGAGCGGCTGCGCACCGCTCCGAAGTCAATTGGACAATTCACGCCAGAGGACACGTTTTGCTCCCAACCCGCTGCTGTCCGGCGCGATCTGCAGCTCGATCGCATCCGGCTTCTTGCCGTCCGCCGTCACTGCGTGGATCACCGGCGTGCCGCTCGGCAGCTTGGACACCGTCACCCCGACGATCGGAGACGTGAACTTCATGCCGCCCGGGTTCTGCGGGCTGACATTGCCGCCGGTCTTGAAGTCGAGCTGGTACAGCCAGCTATAGCCGCCCGGCTGGCAAGCCGACACCGACGGTACGGTGCTGGCAAACACCAGCGTGCCGAAATACAGCTGCGGATCGATCGTGACCCGTTCGCCGCTGTCGGGCATGTTGACGTACCAGCCGGACTTGCTGGACCAGTCCACCGGATTGCCGGTGATGCTGCGGGTGGTGCCCGAATCGGTCACCGTCTGGCCCACCAGCTTGTCGATGCCGGTCACCGTGGTGCTGCCGTCATCCTTGATACCGTACAGGGTCTGGGTATCCACATCGTCCAGATCCTGCTCGCCCAGATAGCGCCCGGTGCCGAAATAGACGGCGCGCTTGCCCTCGACTTCCGCGATCTCCGGCGCCGCCATGATCGGCTTGGACGGGCCAAAATCGGCCAGTTTGGTGGCCGTCCCCGCCTCCAGGTCGAAGCGCCACATGACACCGGTCAGGTCGCCGCCATACGCCGCGACCGCGGTATTGTCGATATTAAAATCCGCCACCTTCACGTTCAAGCGCGCCAGGCCGCTCGGGTTGGCAGTCGTGCCGACGCCGGTCGTAATGGTCTTCAGCACGCTGCCATCCGCCAGGTTGAGCACGAAAACATAGCCCTTCCCGTCCGCCGAACCGTACTTGCCGCCTTCCGGCACGTTGTTGTAGCCCGAGGTGACCACGGCCACCCACGTCCCGTCCGCCAACTTGGTGATGTACGGCGTGCCATAGCTGTAGCCCACGTTCGGGTTATCGTCGGCGGTAAAGTCCCACAGCGGCTGCGGGTTGGCCGGATCCGTGACGTCCAGCGCATAGAAGCCGCGTCCGCCCTTGCCCATCGCCCCGATCAGGACAGTCTTCCAATTGCCCCCTACCAGCGCATCGCTCATCGCCAGCGGGCCATCCAGGTAGAAGCGGTGCTGGCTGGCATAGTTGGCATCGGCCAGGCGCCACATATTCGGCAGCACCATGGGCGGCACGAAAGCCCAGCGCTCCTGGCCCGTCAGGCCGTCGAACGCATGCAGCATGCCGTCGTTGGAGGCGGCGTACAGTGTGGCGGCACGGGATGCATTGGCGCTCTTGAAGCCTGCATAGCCGCCATCGCTGAAGTTGTACGGCGGCGCCTTCACGTAAACCGGCTGGGCGTGCACGATATCGCCCAGCACGCGCTCGCGGTCGCGGTACAGCCTTTCGTAGCTGCCGTAGTTCGCATCGCGCTCCTGGTCTTCGTAGCGGTCATGACCGCGCAGGAAGTTCACCAGCGAAGCCGCCGTGGCGGCGCCCTGCTGGGCGACGGTCCAGCCGGCGTACTGGCTCAACTTGCTGGTGTCGAACATCGCCAGCTGCGCCGCGGTCAGGCCGCCGGCGCCGCTGCTGAACAGGGTGCGCGTGTTGCCGTTGGCGGTGTAGATGATGCGGTCGTCGCTATTGCCGGCCGTGGTGATCCGGGCGCGCAGCAGCGGCTCCGCCTGCCAGGTGGCGCTGCCCGAGATGGCGCCGGTCGACAGGTCCACGGTATAGGCGCTCACCTCGCCGTCCCACTTCAGGGTGCGGTAGGTCGCCACATAGATGTAGTTGTCGCCGGTGGTCGGCTGCAGGTTACTGGTGGCCGCCGCCGCGCCGCTGCCGCTTGCGCTGTCGATGCTGCTGAGCGCCTTGCGCAAGCCGCTCTCCAGCGCCGAAGGGTTTTGGGTGCTGAAGTAGGTGCCGCGCCCGTTCACGGCGGCGTGCCACAGGTCGTCGATGGTTTCCGGCTGGTTGGACGCAGGCTTTGGCCAATCCCTGGTGCCCTGCTTGATGTTGAAGTAGTCGCCCGACGTGCTGGTCTTGTAGGCCGGGTCGTAAGTCAGCGTCCCGTCCACGCCCAGCCCGATGGTAAAGGTGGTCATGTGCTGGTGCTGCGCCGTGTCGTCCACCGCCGTGTTCACCCCCGATGGCGCGACATTGTTGGTGCACAGGTCGGTCGCCCCGCAAGACGTGCGCAAGTCGGTGTGGTAATAGTGGTAGGCCACGTCCGCCAGGGTTTGCGGCGTTTTCAGTGCATCCAGCGATGGCCGCATCACGCCGGCTGCACCGTCGGTGTCGCCGACCCCGGAATAACTGTCGTTCCAATAGCCATCCGTCGCCAGGATGGCAAAATTCTTCTGGCAGGAGAACTGCACGGGGTCCGAATATGTGGTGCTGGTGCCTTGGTACATGCGGCCGATCGAGTCCAGCGAAGTGCGCAGCGGCGTACCGCCGAGCGGATCGAAGTTATACAGGTTGGTGTAGAAGGTGGTCTTCTGCGCGGAGTCGAAATTGGCGATATTCAGCACGACCGGGTTGTTGATGGTCGTCATGCCGATGCGGGCATGCAGGTAGTTGTCGTCGTTCGGGTCGGATTCCTGCGGCGTGCCGCGCACGTCCTTGAAGGCTTGCCCGATTGCCGATTTGGTCATCTGGGCACGCGTGCGGTACCACGCATACCAGCTGGCAAAGTTCGCCATCTCTTCGGCATAGGTGCAGCTCGCGCCGGCGCAGTCGGTGCGACCTGCTGCCTTCGCCGGCAAGGTGCCGCTTGGCGTAATGTCGACGCGCGACCAGTTGAAGTAGCGAACCTTGTCGTAGGTCGCCGTCTTCTTGGCCTGGCAGCTGCCTTCCTTGCCGAAGTTCTGGTACGGCGCGTTGTCCGCAGTCTTGCACCATTCCACGCTCACGTTGTAATAGAACGGCGCGCCATAGCCTACCTTCAGGACATTGTAGGTATTGTTCGGGTACAGGTAGGCAGTGCCGCCATCCAGCGCGGACTTGCAGTTCGGCCCGCCCAGGCTATCGGAGGCGCTCTTGCACCAGAACCGCTCCGGGTAGCCGGCAGCCAGGTTGACGGTGGCGTTCTTGCCCAGGCGCGGGCAGGAGCCGCCGGCCACGACGGGCACGCATGGCGTGGCGCTGGGCTGCTGCGCATGGCTGTCCTCGACCTGCTGGATGCCGTAGCCATCGCTGGGGACGGCGTTCCAGGGCGTGACATAAGCGGTATTGCCCTTGTGGTCGGGGCGGCGCGTGCCGTCGGCATTGACTGGCCAGACATAACGCACCGCCGGGTTGTAGTACAGGCCATTGAAGCCGCTGGCGTAGAACGGCGGGTCGCCAGGCTCGCACACCACCAGGCTGTTCTCCTTGTTCGGACCACGGCACCATTGGTTGAACTTCTGGGTCGACATGTAGCGCACGTAATCGGGCATGTAGGGGAAGGCCATGCTGCCCGAATTGTCGAGGTCGAGCATAATGTTCGGCAAAATGTTGGCGTTCGACGCATTGGCCAGCGGTACGTCGGCCAGGTCGGTCGTGCCGGCAGCCGCCGGCTGCATGGCCAGCATCAGGCACAGCCCGAGCGGGGCAAGCATGGCGCGCCAGCCGGCTGGTGCGGCAGTGGTCCTGTCCATCTGAATTCTCCTGCGTTAGATTGAAACCACCACCTGGATGTAGCTGGTGGTATTCCTTGGCCCGGATACCCGCGCCGTGATGCGGTAATAGCCCCGGTTCGCCACCGATTCCCAGGCGCCCGGCTGGTAGGTCAGCATCTGGCGCGAGGCGCCCTGGCTGCTGCCGCCCCTGAACGTTTGCTCGGTGGCGCAGGTGGCGCCGTTCAGCGGGCCGGCGCTGTCGCACATGCGGTGGATGATGTAGGCCACCTGGTTGCCGGCGTCGTCGCGCTCCAGCGTCCTGACCGCGTCTGCATCGCCCCAGTCCAGGTCATCCTCGGTGCCGCCGCCCGGCTTGTTGCCGGTCAGGTCCAGCGCATCCTGGCTGGTGGCGTAATAACCGCTGCCGGGAATATCCTGCTGCAGGTTGGCGGTATTGGCGGTCAGCCAGGCGATGGCGGTTTCCACCCCGGCATCGCCGCTGGCCACGGCGCTTTGCTTGAACGACAGGTTGCCGGCAATGACGGTCGACGTGTCGACGGAGCGCAGCAGCGCGATGCCGGCCAGCGTCATCGCCACCAGCACGATCAGGGTAACGACCAGGACCACGCCGCGCTGGCGGGCATGCCGGGCCATGCCGGCGCTGGTGCTGTGCTTCATAAGTTCCCCCACAGGACGTTACGCAAGGGCACGACCGTTTCGAACACCTTGTAGCGGTAGCATTTCCAGTCGGCCGGATAGCTCGAGGTATGGAAAGTGGCCCAGGACGACCATCCATCCACCATGGCCTGCGTGGTGGTCGTGCATTCACCGTCGTCGCCGGGCTTTTCGTATTGCGCGCTGCGCGCCACCAGCGCGATGCGCACTGCCTTGATGCGCTTGCGGTTATCCATGGACGGCGAGGCCCAGGTTGCGCCGCTGGCTTCCACCCACTCGTTGACCGATTGCGAACCGGCGCCGGCGGTAACCCCGTATTCGGCCTGCAGGTCGACGATTTCCGGCGCCACCACTTCCCCCGCACTGACCGGCGTCACGGAATTGTCCGAACGCTGCAGCTGGCGCAGCGTGCTGTCGACTGCATAGCTGCGCTGGAACAGCGGCGCATTCGACGGGGCCGAGAAACATGACAGCGAAGCGCCCGTGGTGTAGGCCGGCCAGCCATTGCTGTTCTGGTAGTTGGCCGGAGGATTGTAAATCCCGTTATCGCCGGGGTTATGCTGGATTTTCAGCGCCTGGTCCTGCACGGTGGTGACCTGCATCAGCGTGCAATTGCCGGCCTGCTGCACCAATACCAGGTCCCCTTCCTTGCAGCCGGCGGTGCTGCTCACATTCAGCTCCGACGAAGGCTGCGGCATGGTGCTGCGCAAACGCGTGGTGGACGGGTAGCGGAACGTATCGAGGTTGGGGTTGGCGAAGAACTGGGCGGTGACGGAATCGGGTTGGCTGCCGCCTTCGCCCACGATGACCGACGACAGCGAAAAGCCGGCCAGCGCCCCGGCCGCACCGCCGCATTCGGCGCTGCCGTCGCAGTAAGCGTGGGTGTTGCCGCAATTGCCGAACAACGCAGGGTCCAGGCCCCAGCCCGCCATGCGCACGTCGCGTTCGACCATGTACAGGGCAATCGCCCCGTTGCTCTGCGCATCGGCGCCGCCGGTGGTGCTGCGCTTCTGGCCTTCCGATTGGCTGAACACCTGCATCACCACCACCATGGCCAGCATGCCGATCCCCAACCCCACCAGGACCTCGGTCATCCCGAAGCCTTTCACACATGTGCGCATTGCTGGTTCCCTCCCCTTAGCCATCGATGCGTGTCATGCTCGAGTGGCTGTGTACCGTGCTTTCGCCCGGCATTTGCCAGGTCACCGTCACGGTCACCTGGGTGCCATCGACCGCGATGGTGCGCTTCCCGTTCGGCAGCGCGCTGACTTCTTCGTCTTCGACCGCGTAGGCGGCCAGGTTGCCGCGGTCGGACCACATCATGCCAATCGCCTGGCTGGCCAGGAAGCTGGCATCGGAGCGGTACTTGGCGTCGGTGGCCTGCCTGACCGTCGCCGCCTGCATGCCGACGATGGCCAGCACGCCCATGGCGAATATGACGATGGCGACCAGCCCTTCTACCAGCACCATGCCGCCCTGCTTGTGCAATGCGCTGCGCGCCGCGGTCCTCTTCATAGCTATCCCCTTAACTGCATCCCTGCGGGTTGGAAGCGAACGGCAGCTTGGGATCGCACATCCGCAGCTGGCCGCCGGCGCCGACGATCACCACGTAGCGGCGCGCCGTGGACATGGCTGCGTTACTGACGTCGGCACGCGTGAAATTGGTCCCCACGGTGGTCGATTGCTTGACGCGGCCCAGGCCATCGAAGCTGACCCCGCCAACCAGTTCGGTGGCAGCCGCCAGGGGCGCGTCGAAATGTCCGGCCGGCGTCGGCAGCGGAAGCGGGTCCTCGCTGATGGCGATGCGCGACTCGCTGCTGCCCTCCTCCGCCGGGCGGGTCTGGATGGTGGCCGGGCAATCGTCCGTCGCAATCACACAACCGACGGTCCAGGCCACCCGGCCCGCCGCATCGGTCAGCGTGAAGCGCACCTCCGTATTGCGCCGCACGGCTTCGGTGCGCGCCAGCTGCAAGCCATTGAGCAGCGATTCGGCCGCGGTGCGGTTTTGCGTGTTGACGATCCACTCGCTGAAGGCAGGCACGCCCAGCGCCAGCAACACCGCGCCAATGACCACCGTGATCATCAGTTCGACCAGGGTCACCCCTTGCTGGCGGCGGCTTAACATGCTCCACCCTTTTTGCGCACCCAGCAGGCGACCGGGGCGGTGCCCCAGCCTTCCGGCGCCGCCGTGGTGCTCTTGTTGTTCGATTCGTCGATGGTGTAGGTGAAGCCGGCCATGCTGCCCTGCCCTTCGGCCTGGACCGTGAAAGCGGTCGCCGTCAGTTCGGGACAGGTGTAGCTGAAGTCGTCGGCCGCCGGCAGCGGCGCGATGGTGCCGGCCGCGCAAGCGCCGACATAGGTGCGGTTATCCTGGTAATACTGTTCCAGCTTGACCCGCATGGAAGCGAGGTTGTTGGTAGCCTGCGGGATGCGGCCGCTCAGCACATAGTTGCTGTACATCGGCATGCCGACCGCGGCCAGGATGCCGATGATGGCGACCGCCACCATCAATTCGATCAGGGTCACGCCCGCTTGCCGCGCTGCTTTCATTGTCGCTGCTCCCAAAGCTGCTATTCGATATGGGAAGTCTAGCCAGCCAAGCTTGCATTACCCTGAGGAAAGCCTGACAAAAACCTGACAGCAGCAGTTTTAGGAGGGGAAGTAGACGGAAAACAGGGCACCGCGCCCGCTTTTCGGGGTGTCGATGGCGACGCTGGCACCGTGGGCGGTGGCGATGTCGCGCACAATGGCCAGGCCCAGGCCGCTGCCCGTGGTCTTTTCGTCAAGACGCTGGAAGCGCTGGAACACGGCGGCACGCTTGGCCGGTGGGATGCCGGGACCCGAATCCTCCACCGTCAGCATGCCGCCGCCCAGGTGCGGGAAACAGCTGACCGTCACCGCGCCTTTCGCCGGCGTGTAACGGATCGCGTTGTCGACCAGGTTGTCGGCCAGGTCCCGCAGCAGGAAGCGGTCGCCGGTCACCATGGTCGGCTGCAGGTCGAAACCCAGGTCGATATCCTTGCGCAGCGCCTGTTCGACGAAGTGCTGGATCGATTCTTCCAGCAACTGGTCGAGCGCCAGGCGTTCCATGCGCGTCTTGCGCAAGGGCCCCGGCTCGGCGCGCGCCAGCGCCAGCAACTGGTTGACCTGGCGGATCATGCGTTCGGTGGAAGCCTGCATCATCGCCAGCGACGAGGCATCGCCGGGCGCGCGTTCCTGCGCCGCCAGCAACTCGATCTGGGTACGCAGGCCGGCCAGCGGCGTGCGCAGCTGGTGCGCCACGTTGGCCAGGAAATCCTGCTGCGCCTGCGCGCCTTCGCGCACCTTTTCCAGCAAGCCGTTGAAGGCTTGCACCACGGGCGCGACTTCCAGCGGCACGTCGGCGGCGGCGATCGGCGCCAGTTCGTCGGCGCCGCGCGACTGGATGCCGGCGCGTACCCGGTTCAGCGGCAACAGGCCATTGGTGACCGAGAACCAGACCAGCCCCACCGAAGCGAGCGTGAATACGGCCGCCAGCGGCAGCATGGCGCGCACGATGGCGGCGCGCGCCTGCCCGCGCTTGCGCAGCGTCTTGGCCACCACCACGATGGCCGGCTGTTGCCCGGCCAGCACCGGCAGCGCCACCATGCGCACCGCTTCGCCGGCGATCACGCCGTCGATGGCGGGGGCGCCGGCACGCGCCGGCAGCAGCGGCAATACCGCATCGCCGGCCACCAGGCGGCCCTGGCCGTCGCGCACGGAAAAATAGACTTTGTCGAGTTCATCGTCGCGCAGCACGCGTTCGGCGGCCGGCGGCAAATCCAGCGCCAGGCGGCCATCGCGTTCGGCCACGCGCGCGCCAAGCATGGCCGCGGCGTCGCCCAGCGACTGGTCGAATGCGATCTGGGCCGGAATCCACGCCAGGGCATAGTTCAGGGCCACGCCGGCCAGGTTCAGCAGCAGCACCGGCGCGATCAACCACTTGAGCAGGCGCAGGCGGATGCTATCCAACGGCGGGCTCCAGCATATAGCCAAAGCCGCGGATGGTGCGGATGCTGATGCCGGCATCGGCCGTCTTCTGCCGGATGCGCGAGATATACACTTCCACCGCGTTCGGCGTCACGTCCTCGCCCCAGGGCAGGATGGCATCGATGATCTGCTGCTTGCTCACCACGCGCGCGCTGTGCTGCAGCAGGTATTCCAGCACCGCCCACTCGCGCACCGACAGGTCGATCACCGCGTCGCGCACGCGGGCGCGCTTGGCGCCCAGGTCCAGCACCAGTTCGCCCATTTGCAGCACGGCCGGCTTGGGTGCGTGGCGCCGCGCCAGCGCCCGCACCCGCGCCACCAGCTCCGGCGTGGCGAAAGGCTTGACCAGGTAATCGTCGGCGCCCAGTTCCAGCCCGCGCACGCGGTCTTCCACCGCATCGCGCGCGGTCAGCAACAGCACCGGCAACTGGCTGCCGCGTGCCCGCAGGCGGCGCACCACCTCGAAGCCGTCCAGGCCCGGCAGGCCGATATCGAGCACCAGCACGTCGACCGGCCCGGGACGCTGCAGCAAGGCGTCGGCTTCGCTGCCGCTGCGCAGCAGCTCGACCTTCATGCCGTGCCCACCCAGCACCCGTGCCAGACCGTCGGCCAGAACTGCGTCGTCTTCTACCAGGATCACGTGCATGGTGCTTCGGAAAAATGGGGAACTTGCGCATTATGCCCCGATTCACGATGCGGTAACAATTGCCACGCATCATGACGGCGCCTTGCAATCACTTCGCGGATCACACATGCTTTTCCTCCAGCCTGCCATCGTGCTCATGCAGCGCCTGCGCCTGCTACCCAAGTTCGCCCTGCTCTCCCTGGTGTTCCTGTTGCCCCTGTTGCTGGCCTGCGGCCTGCTGGTGGCGGAACTGCATAAATCGGTGTCGTTCGCGGTCCAGGAGCGGCAAGGCCTGGCCTATGTGCGCCAGCTGCACGAACTGCGCAGCCAGCTGCAGCAAAAGCGCAGCCTGGAGCACATGCGCCTGGCCGCCAACCAGCCGGCCGATGCGCGGGCCGCGACGGCCGCTGCCAGTGCCGCGCTGGCGGCGTTGCGCCCGCTGGCCGTCGGTCCGCTGGCCGGGCTGGAAGCGCAGGCGGAACTGGAGCAGGACTGGCAAGGGCTGCAGCAGCGCCAGGCCGGCTTCGACGCGCGCGCCAGCTTTGCGGCGCACAGCAAGCTGGTCGCCAAAGCGGACAGCCTGGCAGCCCTGGCCGCCGACCGCGCGCGCCTGTCGCTCGACCCCGAAGTGCGCAGCGTGTACCTGATCGCGTCTTTCCTGAAGACCTTCCCCGACTTGCTCGAGAACCTGTCGGTGATCAGCGGCCGCGGCGCCGCCTACATCGACAGCGGCCTGTTCGAAGCCAATGAAGACCAGATGCTGAACGCCACCGCCATGCTGGCGCGCCACGAGCTGGAACGCCTGCCGGCGCAGTACCGCGCCATCTTCGCCAACAATCCCGGGCTGGCAGCCTCGCTCGAGCCGCGGCTGGCGGCCGTGCCGGCCGCGCTGGCCTTCCTGGAACGGGCCCGCAATGAAGTGCTGAACTCCTACAACCAGACCAGCGGCAAGGAATTCAACGGCGCCGGTCTGCAAGCGGCGGCCGCCCTGCAAGCGCTGTCCGGCAGCACCGCCGATGCGCTGGAACAGTTGCTGGCCGAACGCGCCGCCCGCAATGCCCTGCACCGCAACGGCGTGGCCGCCGCGGTGCTGGCCGCCATCCTGCTGGCGGGCTGGCTGGGTGCCGGCTTCTACCTCTCCTTCACGCGCGACATCCGGCACCTGAACCGGGCGGTGCAGGCGGCCGCCGCCGGCGACCTGAGCGTGCGCATCGCTTCCCCGGCGCGCGACGAGATCGGCAGCCTGGCCAATGCCTTCAGCGCCATGACGGCCGCCCTGGAAACCCTGGTGGCCGACATCCGCAGCGGCGCCGCGCGCATCGCCAGCGCCGCCGACGAACTGGCCAGCGGCAGCACGGCCCTGAACGGCTCCACCAGTACCCAGGCCGAGGCGCTGCACGTCACCGTCGGCGCCATGGAGGAACTGGATGCCGCCGTCCAGCGCAATGCCGCCCACGCCGACGATGGCCGCGCCCTGGTGAAGGAGGCGGCCGGCGTGGCGCGCAGCGGCGGCGAAAGCGTGCAGGCGGTGGTGGGCACCATGGCCGCGATCCGCAGCAGTTCCGACCGCATCGGCGACATCATCGGCGTAATCGATGGCATCGCCTTCCAGACCAACATCCTGGCGTTGAATGCCGCCGTGGAAGCGGCACGCGCCGGCGAAGCGGGCCGCGGCTTTGCCGTGGTGGCCACGGAAGTGCGCAACCTGGCGCAACGCTCGGCCGCCGCCGCCCTGGAAATCAAACACTTGATCGGCGACTCCGTCAGCAAGGTCGAAAGCGGCAACGTCCAGGTCGATGCCGCCGGCGCCACGATGGCGCAAGTGGTCGCCGCCGTGCGCAGCATGGAAGAAGTCATTGCCCGCATCACCGAGGCCGAAGCCGGCCAACGCAGCGAGATCGCGCGCATCAACGGCGCCCTGCACCGCATCGACGACATGACGCGCCAGAATGCGGCACTGGTGGTACAAGCGGCCGAGGGCGCCAGCCGCGTCCATGCCGAGACGGCCCTGCTGAACCAGGCACTGGGACAGTTCCGCCTGGCGGGCGCGCGCCCGGCCATTTCCAAAAGTGCGCCAGTGAAAATCGCAATGTTGTAGGACTAGCCTGACAAGCTGCCATGTTGCCAGCCTACATGACGGAGGTAACAGGTCTTATGTTCATCACTCACATAGAAAATTAAAGTAATACCAACGCGATCGGCAAGCAGCACTCCAAGAATGCCGACTGCAATACCGTGTACTTTAGTTTCTGTGAGGATAAAATGAACAACACTCAACTTAGCGTCTCTGCCCAGAACTCGCTGTCCCATGCAATACCTGCCAGTTCGACGGAGTTCAAAGTTGCGTCCCGGCCAGTTGTCAGCTACAGCGGCGCCCAGCAGAATGAATTGCTGGCAGCCCTCCCTCGTGAAGCGCTGGAAGCCCTGTTTGAACATCTGGAATTGGTGCAACTTCCCTTCGGTAAAGAATTGTTTGAGTTCGGCAGCAAGCTGGAGTACGTCTATTTCCCGACCACCGCCATCCTGTCCCTGCTGTATGTGATGGAAGATGGCGCCACCACCGAAATTGCAGTGGTCGGCCACGAAGGCGTGGTGGGCGTGTCGATGTTTGCCGGTGAGCGCGCCATGAGCACGGCGGTGGTGCAAAGCGCCGGTTACGGCTATCGCCTGAAAGCGCAAGCCTTGCGCGATGCCTTCAACCAGGGCGGCGCCTTGCCGCAGTTGCTGATGCGCTACAACGCCGCACTATTTGCCCAGATGGCGCAAAACGCTGTCGGCGGCCGCCACAGCTCGATCGAGCAGAAACTGTGCCGCTGGCTGCTGGACCGTCTGGACCGCTCCCCCAGCAATGAGCTGAAAGTCACGCAAGAGATGATTTCGATCATGCTGGGCGTACGCCGCGAATCGATCACCGCCGCCGCCGGCAAGCTGCAGGAAGACGGCATGATCACCTACCGCCGCGGCAACATCACTGTGATTGATCGTGAAGGTCTGGAACGCTATGCGGGCGAGTGCTATAAGGTGGCGAAGACGGAATATGATCGTCTGCTCGCTGATGTAGCTTGCTGCTAGGATGCTGCGGGGGCGCGCCGCGCCCCGCCCGCCCCTTCAAGGGAATGTAGACTTCGATACACGTTCCCTGGTCCCCCCGCCCACGGCGGATATTCAATACCCCACCCAACAGCAAAGCCCGCTCCCGCATGCCCAGCAAGCCATGCGACATGGGCTTGGCCAGCGTGGGCGCGGCAATGCCGATGCCATCGTCGATAATGCGCAGCACCAGCATATCGTCGCGCTGCAGCTTGAGCGACACGCTGACGCGGCGCGCCTTGGCATACTTGCGGATATTGGTCAGCGATTCCTGCACGATGCGGAACAAGGCGATCGACAGGCTGCTGTCGCCGGCTTTGGCCACGGCATCGACTTCGACCCCGATCTCGGTATCGCAAGGAATGCTGGTCATGCGCGCGAAGTCTTCGCAATAGCTGTCGATGGCCGCGCACAAGCCCAGGTTGTCCAGCAGGCTGGGGCGCAAGTCTTCGATGATGCGGCGCTTCAATTCCACGGTTTCCATCAGGGTGCCGCGCGCCCGGCGCAACTGATCCGCCAATTCCGGATTGGTTTTTTGCAGCTGGTGCGTGACGGCCGAAATGTCCATGCTGATCGACGTCAGGTGGGCGCCCATTTCATCGTGCAGCTCGCGCGACAGGCGCATCTTTTCCTCTTCGCTGATCGAGATCAGGTGGCGCGACAACACGGAAAGCTGCTCGGTGCGCTGTTGCACCATCGATTCCAGGCTTTCGTTCGACAGTTGCAGCGCATGTTCGACCGCCGCGCGGTGGATGAAGCTGCGCCGCACCAGCTGGTAAAACATCACCAGCACCACGATGGCGATGGCGTTGATGCCGGCGCCCATCACCACGGCCTTCTGGTATTCCTGGTAGAAGCTGGCGGCGCGCGCCGCCATCGCTTCGCCCTGCTCGCGCACCATGATCACCACTTGCAGCCGGATTTCATCCATGCCGCTGCGTTCGTCGCTGACCTTGGCGATGTTGACGATCTCGTCCAGCCCGCTGTGTTTGTAGACGTCGATGGCCTGGCTCACGATGGCGATGCGCTTGCGCACCAGCGACTGCAATTGCTGCAAATTCTTCAACTGTGCGGGGTTATTCGCCAGCAGTTTTTCCAGTTCGCGGAATTCGCGCTCCGATTCGGTGATCACGGCGCGCGTCGGCCCCAGGTAAGTCTCGTTGCCTGATATGAAATAACCGCGCGCGCTGCTGTCGGCATCGAGCATCAGCACGTTCAGGTACTGCAAGCGCTCGGCCACGCGCGAACTGATGGCCAGCTGCTCGTTGGCGCCCTTCAGTGACTGCAGGTTATGAAACAGGCTGAAGCCGTTAGCGATGAGGATCAGCGCGCACGTCACGCACAGCAGCGTTTTGTAGAGCGGCAGACGGTGTCGCGGGGCTGGTTGGATGGTGAAGTACATGTTCCCGATTATAGACCTACAGCAAGATCCTGCCGCACGGAAAGCCAACCGTGCGGCACCGCAACATGTAACCAGACGTATCAGTCCAGCAGATTATTCTTCATTGCGTAGTACGTCAGGTCGCTATTCGATTGCAAGCCCATCTTTTCCATGATGCGCGTGCGATACGTACTTACCGTCTTGATGCTCAGCGACAGCGCCGTGCCGATGTCCGACACGGTGGCGCCGCGGGCCAGGCGCAGGAACACCTGGAATTCGCGGTCCGACAGCTCGGTGTGCAGGGCCGTATTCGGGTCGCGGTCGAAACTTTGCGCCAGCAGCTCGCCCACCTGCGAACTGACATAGCGCCGGCCCTGGTGCACGGTGCGCACGGCGTTGATCAACTCTTCCGCCTCGCATTCCTTGTTCAGGTAACCGTTGGCGCCCATCTTGAACAGGTTGAGCGCATATTGCTGGGCGGGATAACCCGACAGGATCAGCACCGGCAAATCCGGCTGGCCCTGGCGGATGGTGCGCAAGGTGTCGATGCCGCTTTGGTCGGGCATGGCGATGTCGAGCAGCAGCACGTCGCACACTTCCTTGCGTGCAATGTCGAGCGCTTCGCGGCCGGTGCTGCCCTCGGCCACGACACTGAATTCGTCCGAAGACGAAAAGATTTGCTTGAAACCCGCCCGTACAATCTGGTGGTCGTCACAGATGGCTACGCGAATCATTTTCTTCCCTCTTGAATTCCTAGCTTGGGAACGGAGCCAGCGTCTGCAATATCACTAGCAAAATCATAACGTTAATATTGTAGCACCAATGTTTTAACAGTTAGGCTGAGTCTAACCGAAAAAAAGGACGCCTAAGCGCCCTTGCTACAGCTGCTTACAACTTCAATAGCTCGAGGATGGCTGACAGTTCCCTGCGCAGCATCTCACGGTCCAGCGGTGGCGCGTCATGTGCCGCTGCACCCAAGCCAGATCCTTCATCATACTCGCCCTGCGCCGAATCGGTAGCGCGGCTATCAAGCTTATTGCGGGCACCACTGATGGTGAAGCCCTGCTCGTACAGCAATTCGCGGATGCGGCGGATCAGCAGCACTTCGTGGTGCTGGTAATAGCGGCGGTTTCCGCGCCGCTTGACCGGTTTCAGCTGGGTGAATTCCTGTTCCCAGTAGCGCAGCACGTGCGGCTTGACGCCGCACAGTTCGCTGACCTCGCCAATGGTGAAATAGCGCTTGGCCGGAATCGGCGGCAACACTACCAGGTCTGCCTTGCCAGGACGGTCGTTCATTCAAGCGTCCTTGCTGCTCAGGCGCTGCGCGCCGGGCCGGCGCTGTCTTCGACCATGCCTTTCAGCTTCTGGCTGGCGTGGAAGGTCACCACACGGCGTGCCGTGATCGGGATTTCCTCGCCGGTTTTCGGGTTGCGGCCCGGGCGCTGCGGCTTGTCGCGCAGCTGGAAGTTGCCGAAACCGGACAACTTGACCGCTTCGCCCCGCTCCAGCGCGTTGCGGATCTCGTCGAAGAAGGTTTCGACCATGTCCTTGGCCTCACGCTTGTTCAGGCCCACCTGTTCGAACAGAAGTTCGGCCAGTTCCGCCTTGGTCAGCGTCGGCAAATCCTTTTCAGCTTCCTGGCGTACTTTGGCGCTCTGCATTGCGCTGTGCAGTTCGGCGTCCAATGCGGATTCAAGTACGGCGGAATCGACGTCGTTGTTGTTAATTTTGCTGCCCTGCCTTTTAAAGTACATGAGTCCGGCAATGCCGGACTCGCTGGGATTACTCAAAGATGAATTCAAGCCCGCAGTTTCGCACCATGCGCCAGCACTACATGCGCAGTGAGCGTCTTCATCAGCTCGTCCACGATATCGTCCTGCAGGGTGTTTTGAGTATCTTGCAAGCTAAAGCGGAAAGCAAGCGATTTTTCGTCGTTTTCCAAGCCTTTGCCGCGATATTCATCAAACAAAACAATGGCTTGCACAATACGTCCATGCGCATGGGCGGCCACGGCGCCTTGCAAGGCGTCGAGCAGGTCCTGCGCTGCCACGGCTTGTTTCACCACCAGGGCGACGTCGCGCGTGGTGCCCGGGAACTTCGAAATCTCTTCATAAACAGGCACGTCGCGTTGCTGTAACGCAACAGCATCGACCTCGAACAGCACCGGCGCCTTGGGCAAGTCGTATTTTTGCAGCCAGCGCGGGTGCAGCTCGCCGATGAAGCCGATCTGCTTGCCGTCCAGCTCCACCGCAGCGGCGCGGCCCGGATGCAGCGCCGGGTGGGCCAGCTTGGCGAAACGCAGCTGGCGCGGCGCGAACAGGGCTTCCAGGTCGGCCTTGACGTCGAAGAAGTCGGCGTCGCGGGTCTCCATGCCCCACTGCTCGTCGGCCACCGGGCCGTACGCCATGGCGGCCACGCGCTGCGGCTGGTCGTAACCGGCCACCGTCAGCGGGCCATCCTGCACCGAAGCGTCGCGCTTGAAGATGGCACCCACTTCGAACAGGCGCACGCGCGGCTGCTTGCGGTTGACGTTGTAGCGCACATTGGCCACCAGGCTGCCGATCAGGCTCGAACGCATTACGGACATTTGCGAGGCGATCGGGTTTTGCAGCTTGATCGGGTTGTCGTTGCCGCTGAAGTCCTGCTCCCACTGCGCGTCGACGAAGCTCATGTTGACCACTTCCTGGAAACCCAGGTCGGCCAGCTGGTGGCGCACGGCGAAGATGGAGCGGGTGTTTTCCGGCGCGATGCGCATCTCGTTGGCGGCAATCGGCGGCAGCGTCGGGATGTTCTCGAAGCCGTACACGCGCGCCACTTCCTCGATCAGGTCTTCCTCGATCTCGATGTCGAAGCGGAAGCTCGGCGCGGTGACGGAGAATACGCCATCGGCCAGCGTGAACTCGAGGCCCAGGCGCTTGAAGATATCGGCCACCATCTCGTCGTTCAAGGCCACGCCGATCACCTTGGCGGCGCGGGCGGTACGCATCTGCACCGGAGCGCGCTGCGGCAGGTTGACGACCTGGTCGTCGATCGGGCCGACCTTGGTGTCGGCGGTACCGCAGATCTCCACCAGCAGCGCCGTGATGCGCTCCAGGTGCTCAGGGATGGTGGCGAAGTCCACGCCGCGCTCGAAGCGGTGCGCGGCGTCGGTCGAGAAGTTGTACTTGCGGGCGCGGCCCTGGATGGCGTTCGGCCACCAGAATGCGGCTTCCAGGTAAATGTTGGCGGTGTCGTCCGATACGGCAGTGGCGTCGCCGCCCATGATGCCGGCCAGCGATTCCAGTTCCTTGTCGTCGGCGATCACGCCCACCCACTCGTCGACTTCGATGGTGTTGCCGTTCAGGAGCTTGATCTGCTCGCCTTTCCGGCCCCAGCGCACGTCCAGCGCGCCATGGATCTTGTCCAGGTCGAACACGTGGGACGGACGTCCCAGTTCCAGCATCACGTAGTTGGAAATGTCCACCAGCGCGGACACCGGGCGCTGGCCGCTGCGCTCCAGGCGCTGCTTCATCCAGGACGGGGTTTGCGCGCGGGCGTTCAGGCCGCGGATCACGCGGCCGGCGAAACGGCCGCACAGGTCCGGCGCGCTGACCTTCACCGCCAGCTTCTCGTCCAGGGTGACGGGCACCACGCGGTTCTGCGGCACGCTCAGCGGCGAGCCGGTCAAGGCCGCCACTTCGCGCGCCACGCCCAGCACGGACAGGCAGTCCGCCTTGTTCGGGGTCAGCTTGATGGTGAATTTCAGGTCGTTCAGCGCGAAGTAGTCGCGCAGGTTCTGGCCGACCGGCGCATCGTCCGGCAGCTCGATCAGGCCGGCGCCTTCTTCGCTCAGTTTCAATTCCTTGGCCGAGCACAGCATGCCTTGCGACTCGACGCCGCGCAGCTGGCCGACCTTGATCTCGAACGGCTTGCCGTCGGCGCCAGGCGGCAGCACGGCGCCGGCCATGGCGCAGGCCACCTTCAGGCCCGGGCGCACATTAGGGGCGCCGCAGACGATGTTCAGCAAGGTGCCGGTGCCCACGTCGACCTGGCATACGTTCAGGCGGTCGGCGTTCGGGTGCTTGGCGGTTTCGCGCACATGGCCCACCACCACGTTGGTGAATGGCGGCGCAACAGGATCGATGTCTTCCACTTCGAGACCGGACATGGTCAGCATATGGGCCAGTTCATCCGAAGTCATCTTCGGATCGACCATGGTGCGCAGCCAGTTTTCAGAGAATTGCATAATCAGCTTTCGTATCTTTCGAAACCGGTAAACCGGGGTCTGACCCGCAGGGTCAGACCCCTGAATATTCACGCGGCGGTGGCATCACTGGGGTCTGACCCTGTGGGTCAGACCCCGCCTTGCCGGTTTTAGTTGAACTGTTTCAGGAAGCGCAAATCGCCCTCATAGAACAGGCGCAAGTCATTGACCCCATAGCGCAGCATGGTCAAGCGCTCCAGGCCGGAGCCGAACGCAAAGCCAATGTACTTTTCCGGATCCAGGCCGAAGTTGCGCACCACATTCGGATGCACCTGGCCCGAGCCCGACACTTCCAGCCAGCGCCCCTTGAGCGGACCGCTGCCAAACGCGATATCGATCTCCGCCGACGGCTCGGTGAACGGGAAATACGAAGGACGGAAGCGCACCTGCAGGTCGTCCGTCTCAAAGAAAGCCTTCACAAAGTTCAGGTACACGCCCTTCAAGTCGGCGAAGGAAATATCCTCCGCAATCCACAGCCCCTCCACCTGGTGGAACATCGGCGAGTGCGTCGCATCGGAATCGACGCGGTAAGTGCGCCCCGGCGCAATCACCTTGATCGGCGGCTTGTTGTTGCGCGCATAGCGCACCTGCATCGGCGAAGTGTGGGTACGCAGCAGCAGCGGCTTGCCGGTGCTGTCGTTACCTTCAACATAGAAGGTATCTTGCATCGAACGCGCAGGATGGTTCTCTGGCGAATTCAGTGCGGTAAAGTTGGTCCAGTCGGTCTCGATCTCGGGACCGCCGGCGACGTCGAAGCCGATCGAACGGAAGATCTCTTCCACGCGCTCCCAGGTGCGCATCACCGGATGGATGCCGCCCTTGGCGCGGCCGCGGCCCGGCAGCGACACGTCGATCGCTTCAGCATTCAGGCGCAGCTGCAATTGCGCTTCCGCCAGCGCGTCGCGGCGCGCGGTCAGCGCGCTCTCGATCTGCACCTTGGCAGCGTTGATCAGGGCGCCCTGCGCCTTCTTCTCTTCGGGGGCCAGCTTGCCCAGGCCCTTCATCATTTCGGTGATCTGGCCAGTCTTGCCAAGGTACTTGGCTTTGGCGTTTTCAAGTGCGGCAGCGTCTACGGCGGCGAGGAAGTCAGCCTGCGCGGAGACGACGAGTTGTTCGAGCGAGTTCATCCGACTTTTTTTCCTGTTTTGGAAATTAAAAACGGGACATAGCTAAGCCATGTCCCGCTTCTTATGAGCGCCGCCCGAAGGCGGCACACATCACTGGCAATTAAGCAGCGATCTTGGCTTTGACGACGTTGACAATCGCTGCGAATGCAGGCTTGTCCATCACAGCCATATCAGCCAGGACCTTGCGGTCCAGTTCAATCGCGGCCTTCTTCAGACCGTTCATGAACACGCTGTAGGTAACGCCGTGTTCGCGGGCAGCCGCGTTGATACGGGTGATCCACAGGGCGCGGAAGACGCGCTTCTTGTTACGACGGTCGCGGTATGCGTACTGGCCAGCGCGCATCACTGCTTGCTTGGCAATACGGAATACTTTGCTGCGACGACCGCGGTAACCCTTGGCCAGGTTCAGTACTTTCTTATGACGGGCACGCGCGGTAACCCCACGTTTTACTCGAGGCATAGTAGCTCCTTAAATAATGAGTGAGATTAAGCGGATGGCATCATGCGGTAGACGCTCTGGACGTCGGACGCATTGATGTTACGGGTGCCACGCAGTTGACGCTTGTTTTTGGTGGTCTTCTTGGTCAGGATGTGACGCTTGAACGCCATGCCCGACTTAACGGTGCCACCTGGGCGCACGCGAAAACGCTTTTTCGCGGAGCTCTTGGTTTTCATTTTTGGCATGTGAATGCTCCAATAATGACCGGATTGTAGGTGGCAGCCCTTCGCTGCACTTTTGGTGCCTACTCTCACGGGAACCCGGAAGTATAGCACAACTCAGGAGCGGGGCAACTGGCTTGCCTAACCTTTCCAGTCCAGCCAGGCGCTGCCCGCGCCCGCCGCCTTGTAGCGGCACGCCTTCAGCAGGCGCAGCGCCTGCGCATTGACCGGGTCCGGAGCTTGCGAGTATTCGATGACCGGCTCGGCAACCCTGCCGTTCGCACCGACCCTGAAGCGGATCCGTACCGCCGCCGGCTGACCCGCATCGACGGCAACAAAGGACTCGCCCCATGCACAGGTGTCCGGAATAGGAATCGCGCGGGCGGGGCGCTCGGATACCCAACGATGCTCCATTGCCATACTCTGTGCAACCCGCACCCCATCCCGCTCCGCCGGAACGAATCGGCATTTGGCAAAACCGGCCACGGTCGCCTTGTCCAGCACGGCCCATCCGCTGCTGCGGGACAGCGCCACGCCTTTGACAACCCCATCTCGCGCGACCTCGATATCGACCTTGACCTCGCCTTCAAGTCCATAGGCCTTGGCCTCGTCCGGATAAACCTGTTTGCATGTCCCGTCGACCGGCACCGGCATCCGGCTTGGCGGATCCGGCACGAGGGTGTTGGCGAAGACGTGACGTTCTTGCGGCGCATTCGCAAGCACTTTTCCAGCCGCTGCCGTTTCGCCCGTGGCGCGGTAATAGCTGACGGCCGCGTCGTAGAACTCGCTCTTTGCAAAGGCTGGGCCACGAATGTCGCCAGCCACCTGCAGCCCCTGTCGGACCAGGGGCGCCGCATGGTCCAGCCGGCCCAGCGCAACATAGACTTTCACCAAATTACCCAGGTTAAGCAAAGTTCGCGGCCCGGCCAGGCCGTATTCTAGTTCCGACAAGGCCAGGGCGCGGCGACCAGGCTCGACCGCCTCGGCGGCAGCACCCGACCACACCAGCACCTCAACCAGTTCACGCAGGGCGGAAATGCGCTCCCACACCTTGCCTTTGCGCTCCGCGAGCGCCACTTGT
>CBFGQI010000054.1:0-31419 GCA_965650885.1 uncultured Oxalobacteraceae bacterium | reverse complement strand
GCGACGGCGAACGGGCGCTTGTCGGCCATCGCGATCTGCCAGCGCACGGCTTTGCCCGATTCATAGTTGGGCTCATAGAAGCCGGTCATCGGTACCAGACAAAGCTGGCTGGCTTTCCAGTATTTGCTGTAGGAGCGCAGCTGGCCGACCGTTTCGCTGCGGGCATTCATGGTGGTCAGCGAGGGCATGGCGGCTGGCGCATGGCGGCGCGGCACGAAGCCGAAGGATGCGACCACGCATTCCGGCTGGCCGTCGAGTCCAAGCCGGACGATGGGGGCGTCGTAATCCTTCCAGGTTTCGTCGGGCCACTCCATGTCGGCCAGGGTGGCCAGGTCGAGACCCATCATTTCCTGCAGCAGGTCGCGTGAAGTGGGGCGGTAATTGGTGCACATGGGGCTATGCTAACCGGAACGAGCTTGCTAAACTACTGTATATGCATACAGTATTCCGGAAGCCGCTAACCGCCGAGCAGTTGCGCGCCATCTGGCTTCGCAACCAGAATGCCGACATGCTGGCGGTGTTGTGGGAGGTGAAACGGCTGCGCGCCCTGGTGGTGCGCGCCAGCCAATTGCATTGGACCTTCCGCGAAGAACTCAAGGGTGAGCCATGCATGGAAGAGGACCGCCCGTTTGCCACGGCGCGTGAATTGCGGCGGCGGGCCAATGCCATCCGAAATGCGGATTGACCCTTCGCCAACACGGCAAACTTATTCTTCCAGCAGGCTGCGCAGCATCCAGGCGGTTTTCTCATGGACGTCCAGGCGCTGGGTCAGGAGGTCGGCGGTGGGCTGGTCGTTTGCCTCATCCACCACGGGCAGCAGCGAGCGGGCAGTGCGCGCGGTCGCTTCCTGCGCTGTGACGAGGTGGCGTACCATCTCCATCGCTTTGGGCACGCCGGCCACTTCCTTGATCGATGTCAGCTTGCCAAATTCCGCATAGGTGCCCGGTGCGGGATAGCCCAGGGAGCGGATACGTTCCGCGATCAAGTCCAATGCCGTCCATTGCTCGCTGTACTGGGTCATGAACATCTGGTGCAGGGAATTGAACATGGGACCCTTCACATTCCAGTGGAAGTTATGGGTCATCAGGTACAGCGTGTAGCTGTCGGCCAGCAGTCGGGACAAGCCGTCGGCAATGCGTTGGCGGCTGTCGTCGGACAGGCCGATATCGATCTTCACTGCGTCCATCGTCGCTTCCTTTCCTTCGGTTGATTGCCTGGCGATTATTTCATGATTTGGAGAATGCTGCTGTAATCGTCGGTCCAAGGACGAACCTCGGGTGCCGGCGGGAGCTCTTGCAGTCCGGCGTATGGCACCAGCACGTTGCGCGGCCCGATCAACACCCAGGTCGATGCCGTGGTGCTGCGCCGAAGGTCGGAACTGGTCTTCGACAGGAAGGCAGTGCGATGGAACGCGTCCGCAGCTCTTTTGACGATCGGCACCAGGTTCAGGTAACGGTTGGAAACGTGGATCGCGAGTACGCCATCAGGTTTCAGGTGGCGGAAGTAGATGCCGAAGGCTTCCAGCGTCAACAGATGCACCGGGATCGCGTCGCCAGAAAAGGCATCCACCGCCAGCGTATCGAACTGCTGCGGCGCCTCGGCATCGAGCACCAGGCGCGCATCGCCAATCGCAACTTCCAGCGCGGCCGGGCAATCGCGCAGGAAGCTGAAATGCCGCATGGCGAATTCACTTACCAGTGGGTTGATCTCATAGAAGCGATAGGCGTCCCCGGGCCGGCAATAGCTGGCCATCGTGCCTGCGCCCAATCCGATGACGCCGACGCGTTGCGCGGGGCCGTGGCGGCTCGCGGCGATAGCGATGCCGGCCCCGCTGTCGATGCCGAAATAGGTCGTGGGCCAGCGCCGCTTTTTGGGGTCGAGGAATTGGCGGCCGTGAACGATTACGCCATGCGTCAATTGGCGTACCTGGTTCTCTCCGCTGCCGGCCTCCTTGACCTTCACCGTGCCGTAAAAATTGCGCGCCTTGACTGTTGGTGTGGATGGCCAGACCGCATTGGCGCCCCACACAACGCCGACCAGGGTCGTAAAAATCACCGCTGCCTTGATGTGTCCGATGCGCACCGTTTGCTCTGCGGGGCGGTGGCAGCTGGCGATCCCCACCACGCACACGGCGGCGATGCATGACAGGATCAATTCGTAATCGTCGTTGAAGATGCGGGGCGCCAGCAGTCCGGCAAACAAGCCGCCAAGTGCGCCGCCGGTGGCGACCATCAAATAGTAGGACGTCAGCTGCGCTGCGGGCGGCTTGAGACGTGCCAGCTCGCCGTGGCAACCCATGCAGTAGGCGAAAATGCTGACGCAGAACAGTAAGGTGGGCCACGCTATGCCGGACGGCATCAGGCTGGGATAAGTCGTACCGGCGATCAGGAGTGGCGTCAGGATCGCCATGGCTGGCAGGAGCAGCCAGCGTTTATACCAGCGGGAACTCTCAAAGCAGAGGATGAAGGTCAGCAGGTAAATCACCAGCGGCAGCACCCACAGCAGGGGCATTGGCGCGATGTTGGCCGTCAGGTGGCTGGTGGCCGCCATCAGGACGACTGCCGGCACGGCGGCCAGCGCACACCACAGCAGGCTGTCGCGCAATGCCGGACGGGTGCCGGCGGCTTCATTTAACTGCGCACGCGCGGCCGTGCCATGGACAAGCCTGCGCAGCGCAAGTGTGGCGCAGGTCGTCGCGAACAGCACGAAGCCGGCGGACCAGATACTGGACATTTCCTTTAGCGTAAGACGCGGCTCGAACAGCAAGGGATAGCTCAGCAGGCCAAGCAAGGAGGCGAAATTCGAAAGCGCGAACAGGCGGTATGGCAGGCTGTCCGGTCGCTCCTGGGCGAACCAATGCTGGACCAATGGTCCGGTGGTGGAAAGCATGAAATAGGGCAGGCCAATGCTGGTGGCCAACAGGCCAAGCAGCATGATGGCCGGGTCATCCCCGGCGGCCGGCTTCCAGCTGTCGCCCGGGGCGATGGGTAGGGTCAGTGCCGCGGCCAGCAGCAGTGCGCCATGCAGCCAGGCTTGCCGCCGCGGTGCGAGGTAACGCGTGCTCAGGTGGGCGTAGAGGTATCCCAGCAGAAGTGTGGCCTGGAAAAACAGCATGCAAACCGTCCAGGCCGATGCCGAGCCGCCAAACCAGGGCAATACCATCTTTCCAATGATTGGCTGTATCTGGAACAGCAGGAAGGCGCCAAGGCTGATTGTGCCAACATAAAGGATGAGCATGAGAAATATTAACTCGCAAATCACATGTAGTTTTGGTACAGTCAGCAGATAATTAAAATGGAGACTCCAATGCTTGCCGTCCGCTCTTTTACCTTCTTCTTGATCTTCGCCGGGGCCTTCCACGCCTCGGCCGCTGAACCGGCGTGCAAGCCCGATCCGTTGGGAGGAGAGCGGTTATACCTGCGTGGCGGCATGAGTGGCTGGGGCGCGCAGCCGGATTACGCATTTACTTACAGCTGCGATGCCTGGTACCTGAACGTCGATCTTACCGGCCGCGGTGAATTCAAAATCAGTGATGCAAATTGGCGTAGTTCTAATACATTTGGCAGTCCGGCGACTGCCCGCAGCAATCTGATCCGCGAAGGCCAGCCGTACGTGGCCGTCAATGGCGGAACGCCCGGCGGCGCCAACAACCTGAGCTTTCCGTTCTCCGGCGCGCATACGGTCAAGGTAATGCTGGAGGGCGCCAATGCTTTGGTCACGATTGGCCCGCGAACTTTCGCCCCCGAAGCCGCGGCCGCAGCCACGGTCCGCGACCCGGTTGCGCTGAGCCTGAAATTCGATTCGCGGTCGGCGGCTTACAAGCGCCCGTTTGGCGCACAGCCAGCCGGCACGCCGGTTGCGTTCACGGTTGCCGCCAAGCCGGGCGCCAAGCGCGTCACCCTGGTCATCGAAAAGCGCCGCGTCGATGGGCCGGAAGACGTAATCGAATACACCGAGGTGGGCCGGGTGCCGCTGGTCCGCAAGGGCCACGGTTGGCAGGCCAGTTACACCTTTGCTGCGCCCGACATTTATGGCTACTACTTCGAAGTTGAGGTCGGCGGCAAGACGTATCTGCTGCAAAACAATGCCAAGGCGGTGTACTGGACCCGCGAGCGCGGCGCCAACGGCGCCGGCGTCGTCGCCGCAGTGCCGGCTGACCGCAAGGCAGTGCGGCGCTTCCGCCATACAGCTTACGCGCGCGATTTCCGGGTGCCGGACTGGGCGCGGGACGTGGTCTATTACTACATCTTCCCCGAGCGCTTCCGCAATGGCGACCGCAGCAACGATCCACGCGTCGGCGAGTCGCGCTTCCAGGATAAGCCGGTGGAATTGCACGCGAACTGGCTGGACAAGCCTTACCGCCCGGGCTCGGGCGACGGTTCCGACCAGTGGGGCAGCAACGACTTCTTCGGCGGCGACATCGCGGGCATTATCGAAAAGCTCGATTACATCGCCAGCGTGGGCGCCAATGTCATCTATATGACGCCATTGTTCAAGGCGTCCAGCAACCACAAGTACGATACGGCGGATTTCCGCCAGATCGATCCGGCTTTCGGCAAGAATGAAGACTTCAAGCGGCTGGTCGATGAGGCGGCCAAGCGGGGCATCCGGGTCCTGCCGGACGCTTCGTTCAACCATTCCGGCAGCGACTCGCTGTACTTCGACCGGTTTGCCAAGTACGACACGAAAGGTGCGTTCCGCGGTGGCAAGGTCGACCCGGCTTCACCGTATGCCGATTGGTACCACTTCAAACCCGGCGCGGCGGAAGCGGATCAGCAATACCAGGGCTGGACGGGCGTGGCGGACCTTCCCGAATTCAATAAATCCTCGCCGGCTTACCGCCGCTTCGCCTTCGAGGGCCCTGATTCAATCACGCGGCTATGGCTGGGGCAGGGCACGGCGGGCTGGCGCATGGATGTGGCGCCCTGGGTGCCGGACGATTTCTGGCGCGGCTGGCGCAAGAGCGTCAAGGGCATGAACCCGGACGCCATCACGGTGGCCGAAACCTGGTTCGACGCTTCGAAATACTTCCTCGGCGATACTTTTGACTCGACGATGAACTACATCTTCCGCAATACGGTGCTGGATTACGCGTCGGGCATCAAGGCTGGCGCGATTTACCACAACATCGAGCTGATGCGCGAAAATTACCCGCCGCAAGCGTTTTATGCGCTGATGAACCTTCTTTCGACGCATGATGTGGCCCGTTCGCTGCATTATCTGGGCTATACCGATGGCGCATCGGAGGCCGAGATCGCGGAAGCGAAACAACGTTACCGCTTGGCCGTGTTCTTCCAGATGACTTTCCCCGGCGCGCCGGCCATCTATTATGGCGACGAGGTCGGCCTCACTGGCGGCGACGATCCGCTGAACCGGATGGCTTATCCCTGGGCCGATATGGGCGGCATGCCGGATGAGCAGATGCTGGCGTTCTTCAAGCAATTGACGGCCATGCGCAAACAACATGCGGTTTTGCGCCGCGGCAGCATCGGGGCGCCGCTGCATCTGGATGACAACGTCATCGTGCTGGCGCGCAAGGATGGCAAGTCCGAAGCACTGACTGCCACCAACAATGCCACAGTCGCCCGCACGGTGACGGTGCGGCTACCGGCCGGCTTCCAGGCGCGCGAGTTTGCGGATGTACTGGGCGGACAGCCCGTCATCGCCGGCGCGGGTGGCAAACTGACGCTAACCTTGCCGCCGCTGAGCGGCCTTGCTTTGGTCAGCGCAGCAGCGGCCGCGCATTAGCCGATCAGCAAGCCGGCGGCCAGCGTCAACATGATGGCGCCGGTCAGCCCTTCGATGCATTTCCACGCCAGCGGCCGTCCGAACACCCCGGCCAGCCGGGTGGCGCCGAAGCCCAGCGCGGTGAACCAGAGCAGGGAAGCGGTCATGGCCCCGGCGGAAAAGCCCAGGCGCTGGCCGTCCGGATAACTGCCGCCAACCGAGCCGAGCAGCACCACCGTATCGAGGTAAACGTGCGGGTTCAGCAGCGAGAGGGCGGCCACGCTGGCCAATGCCTGGCGGGCGTCCGGTACCGGTGCAGCGGCGTCGACCGACAGTGACTTCGGCGTCAGCATCGAACGCCAGCTGCGCAGTCCGTACCAAATCAGAAAGGCTGCGCCACCCCAGCGGGCGGCTCCCAGCAGCAGCGGCGAATCCTGGATCATCGCTCCAGCGCCCGCTACCCCGAGTGCAATCAACACGACGTCGATCACGATGCACGCCGCGACTGTCAGCGCCACATGCTGGCGTTTGATGCCCATCCGTAAAACGTGGGCATTCTGGGCGCCGATTGCCATGATCAGGCTCGCTCCGAGCCCCAAACCGTTCACATAACTCTGCATTGCTGTCTCCTGTAGTGGAGTCGAAATTCTGCCCGGCTTGGCGAGCCGAATGAAGCTGAATTAATATGATTCAGTATTCTTAAATTTTGCTAAAGATTGGAGCGCGATGATTCCGGATGCACGACAGGGAGAGGCGTTGCTGGCGGTGATCGATTCCGGCAGTTTCGAGCAGGCGGCGACGGCCCTGCATTTGACGCCATCGGCCGTATCGCAGCGGGTCAGCGGGCTGGAAACTGCGGTTGGCGCGCCATTGCTGATCCGCAGCCGGCCGGTCCGGCTCACCAGCGCCGGCCAGCGCCTGGTGCAATACCTGCGCCGCAGCCGCTTAATGGAACAGGAATTTCTTGCGGAATTGGCGGCCGATGAGGCAATGCCGCCGCGTATTCCTGTCGCTGTCAATAACGATACCCTCGGCACCTGGTTCCTGCCCGAATTGAGCGTTTTCCTTAATCGGGAAAACATTCTTCTCGAGATAATCCTGGACGACCAGGATCATACTTATTCGCTGTTCGAAAAGGGATTGGTATTGGCCGGCGTCTCCAGCGCGCCCGAACCCATGCGCGGCTGCCTTTCCCAGCATTTAGGCTTCATGCGCTACCGGCTATTGGCGAGCCCGGATTTCGTAGCGCGCTGGTTCCCCGATGGATATACGCGCGAGGCAGCCCGCAAGGCGCCGGTCATGTTTTTCGACCGGAAGGATTCCTTGCAGGAGATATTTATCGAGCGTGAACTTGGGCTGCCGCTGGGCGCTTATCCCATTCAATACGTACCGTCCAGCGACCCATTTGTTGAATCGATCAGGCTGGGAATGGGATACGGCATGCTGCCGCGTCAGCAATATAAGGAATTGCTGGATTCTGGCGAGTTGGTCGATTTAGTTCCGGGCAAATTCCTGGATATCCATTTGTATTGGCATTCCTGGCGCATCCAATCTCCCAAGCTGGAGATGCTCACGGAACAGGTCCTTGCGGCTGCTGGGCGTGCTCTGGACCGCTAGGCTGGAATATGGCGCAATCACGCCAATAGTTGGCGCGTACGGCGTAAAAGAAAGCCCGCGCTAGGCGGGCTCGACGGGCAAGTTCGAATTAATACGTATAGAACATGCGCTGCAATTCTTTGGTATTGCTGGTTTTGGTCATTCCCAGCATCAGCAGGATGCGCGCTTTCTGCGGGCTCAGCGTGTCGGATACGACGAAATCCAATTCATCGTCATTCGCTTCGCCATTGCGTGCGAGGATGCCATTACCGACGCGGCTGGAGCGGACGATAACCGTGCCATTCTTGCGCGCGGCAATCAGTTCAGGTTTTACCTTGGCGGCCAGGCTGCCATCGCCAACGCCGGCATGGATAATACCTTTGGCACCGGCAGCAATAAATGCATTCAGCGCGACGGCATTCATATTCGCATAACCGTAGACAATATCGACCTGGGGCAGCACATTCAGGTTGGAAATATCAAACTCGGTTTCGGCCGTATGCTTGCGGGTCGAAGCGCGGTAGAAATGAGCCTTCGGCCCTTGCACGTAGCCGAGCATGCCCAATTCCGGGGTTTTAAAGGAATCAGGAGTCGAAGTATTGGTTTTGGTGACATCGCGGGCGCTGTGGATTTGATCGCCCAGGGCCAGCATCACGCCTTTGCCGATCGCGTCCTGCGAGCCGGCAACCAGTACCGCGTTATACAGGTTGATCGGGCCATCGGCGGACAAAGCCGTCGATGGGCGCATCGCACCAACCAGGACGACCGGCTTGCGGGACTTGACCACCAGGTTCAGGAAATAGCCGGTTTCCTCCATGGTGTCGGTGCCGTGGGTGATCACGATGCCGTCCACGTTAGGCTGGGCCAGCAGGGCGTTGACGCGCTTGCCCAAAGTCAGCCAATGCTCGTTGGTCATGCTTTCGGAAGCGATCTGGAACACTTGCTCGCCTTTGACGTTTGCAATCTTGGACAGCTCAGGCACTGCGTTTATCAATTGTTGGACGCCGACCGTCGCAGCGGTATAGCCGACGGTTGTGGTGGACGTTGCGCCAGTGCCGGCAATGGTGCCGCCGGTGGCAAGAATCATGATGTTTGGCAGCTTCTCCGCGTGCGCGCTGAATGCAATCAAGACTGCAAACAGCGTAAAAATGAAGTGCTTGGCTATGTTGCGTTGCATAAGTTCTCCTGTGCTTAGTTTTAAGAATGTTGCGCATGTTACTAGATTTGGTGCAGTATGGCTGTACTTCCTAAGCAAGGACAATGCCAATGGAAACGGACGAACTACGTCTCGCTGTCGTCATGCAGCGCAAGCCATTGAAAAGCACTTGGCAGCCATTCCAGTGGTTGCCGGCTGAGGTCGTGTTGTCGCCCTTACCTGCGGGCGCGCCGCGCCGTTTGCGGGATGATACTTCCGAGACCTTGTGGCTTTATCCCGGCTTGTCGATGCGCTTGTATTCCGACGAGGCGGAAGGCTACTTCCTGAATCTCGACTCCGGTGCGCCGTGTTGGTTCATCATGTGGCGCATGGAAGGCGAACTGGCGGTGCCGCTGACGGTCACCCTGTCGTATAACGAGGCTGCGCGGCTGATGGATGGGGGAGAGCAGGTGGACACCTTGCCCCTACCCGCAGCCGTGGTGGAGCGCCTTGGCGCATTCGTGGCGGAGTACTATCGGCCGCAGCCGAAAGGCAAGCGCCGCCGGCCATCGTTCGAAGGTGGCGCGGCGGTCGAACAAATGGCGCTTGCGGAGGGGACGGGGCGTCATGGCCGCTGAGACCTTTTTTGCCCGCTGGTCCCGCGTCAAAGCCGAAGCGCGCATCTTGCCCGAGGTACCGCCGCCGGCCGATCCCGCCATGCCGCTTGCGGACCAGCAGCCCGACGCCGCCAGCCCGGCGGATGCGGCGGACCTGGCGCCAATGCCGGCGGCGCCCACGCTTGAACAGGTTGAACAACTGACGGGGGATTCGGACTTCACGCCCTTCGTCGCGCGCGGCGTGGACGAAACCGTCCGTCGCGCGGCGCTGAAAAAACTGTTCGCCGACCCGCGCTTCAACGTGATGGACGGCCTCGACACCTACATCGACGATTACAACAAATTCGAACCCCTGACGCCGCTGATGGTGGCAGCCCTCAACCACGCCAAGGACTTGATTGCGCGCGAATTCGCGGCGGAAGAAGACGATGAGCCAAAAGACGAGGATCTGTAACTGCAATAATTCCATGCCGCTGGACGGCGCTGCCATCGGCAAAGCATTGGGTGAAGACGCGCTGCCGGTCGCCAGCCAGTTATGCCGCCGCGAAGTGGGCCAATACCTGCAAGCCCTGGAAGGTGCCGGGCGCATCGTTGTGGGCTGCACTCAGGAAGAACCCTTGTTCCGCGAGCTGGCGGAAATGAAGCCCGCTGTGGCGCCGCTGCGCTTCGTGAACCTGCGCGAGACCGGCGGCTGGAGTGAAGAGGCCCGCCAGGCGACGCCAAAAATGGCAGCCTTGCTGGCCGCTGCGCGCCTGCCTGATCCGGAACCTGTGCCGGAAGTGGAGTACCGGTCCGAAGGCCGCGTGCTGGTGACGGGACCGGCGCGCCGGGTGCAGGCATGGGCACGCAAGCTGGAGCGGCAGCTCGAGGTGAGTGTCCTGCTCACCGATGGCGACGATGCCGCGTTGTCGGGCCATGCCTGGCCCACGTTCAGCGGCAGCCTTCCGCGCGTACAAGGCTGGCTGGGCGCTTTCAAGGTCGGCTGGCAGCAATCGAATCCCATCGACCTTGAACTCTGCACGCGCTGCAATGCCTGTGTGAAGGCTTGTCCGGAAGGGGCGATCAGCCTGGCGTACCAGGTTGACCTCGATGCTTGTCATACGCACCGCGATTGCGTCGCCGCTTGCGGCGCGGTGGCGGCGATCGACTTCGATCGCGTGGAGCGGGACCGCAGTGGCGAGTTCGACCTGGTGTTCGACCTGCACGACACGCCTTTGCTGCGGGCGCACCAGCTGCCGCAAGGCTATTTCGCGCCGGGGCCGGATGAAGCCGCGGCAGCGCTGGCGGCGCTGCAAATGCTGGAACTGGTGGGAACGTTCAGCAAGCCGCGCTTTTTCCAATACAAGGAAAGCATTTGCGCGCATAGCCGCAACAGGCAGCCGGGGTGCCATGCCTGTATCGATATCTGCTCGGCGGAGGCGATTTCCAGCGCCGGGGACCATATCAAGGTGTCGCCGCAATTGTGCGCGGGTTGCGGCGCGTGCACCACGGTATGTCCGTCGGGGGCGCTGACTTATGCCTGGCCGCGTGCGCCCGACCTCGGCGAACGTATTCGCACCATGCTGGCGGCATATCGGCAAGCTGGCGGCCGGCGTGCCGCCGTGCTCCTGCACAGCGAGGAGGGCGGTGGTGCGATGGTGCGCGAGCTGGGCCAACTGGCTGCGGCCGGTGCGGCGTGCGGCGTACCGGCGCGTGTGCTGCCGGTGGAGGTGCACCATGTGGCATCGGTCGGAATGGACCTGTGGTTTGCCGCAGTGGCGTATGGTGCGGCCGATGTGGCTGTGCTGGCGACTGGCGCGGAGGCACCGCAATATCTCGATGCGCTGTCGGAGCAGATGGCGGTCGCTCAGGCGATCATCGATGGGCTGGGCTATGACGGCATCCGGCTCCAGCTGCTGCACGCCCGCGATGCGGCGGAGCTGGACCGCGAGCTGCAACGCTTTGCAGCCCGCCCCAGCACTGGTGAAGCGCACGACAGCGTGGGGAATGCGGTGCCGGCGGCCGCGTTCCACGTCGCGGCGGCAAAGCGACAAACCCTGGATTTCGCCATCACGCATCTGGCGCGCCACGCACCGGCGCCGCAGGATACGATCGCGCTTCCGGCGGGCGCACCGTTCGGGGCAGTCAATATCGCAGCCGATAAATGCACGCTCTGCATGGCCTGCGTTGGCGCGTGCCCGGAGTCGGCTTTGTCGGATAATCCGCAAGCGCCGCAGCTGCGCTTTACCGAATCGAACTGCGTGCAATGCGGCTTGTGCGTGCAGACTTGTCCCGAGCAGGCACTCACGCTGGTGCCGCGCCTGGCGCTGGGGGCCTCCGCCAAAGCGCCGCGCGTGTTGAACGAAGCGCAGCCCTACCACTGCATCAAATGCGGCAAGCCTTTCGGCACGTTGCGGATGGTGGAGAACATGCTTGGCAAGCTGGCCGGGCATGGCGCCTTTGCCGGCAACCTTGACCGCCTCCGCATGTGCCAGGACTGCCGCGTTATCGATATGATGCAGCCCGAAAAGGAAGTCTCCATTTTTGAGGTAAAACGCCAATGACCGAAGACGAAGAATATGCGCGTTCCGAACTGTACGGCGTATTGTCCATGCTGTTCTACGGACCGCCATCGCAGGCCGTGCTGGACTTGATCGAAGGTGCTGCAATCGAAGGGGAGGGCGTACTGGCCGATGCCTGGCGCGCCCTGCAATCGGTCAGCAGCCAGACCAGCGCCGAGTCCGCGCGGGAAGAATACGAAGCGTTGTTCATCGGTGTCGGCAAACCCGACGTCATGCTGTACGGCTCTTACTACCTGTCCGGCTTCCTGATGGAGAAGCCGCTGGCCGCACTGCGCAGCGACCTGGCCCGGCTTGGGCTGGAGCGCTCCGAACACCTGTCGGAAAGCGAAGACCATTTCGCAGCACTGTGCGATGCGATGCGCCTGCTGCATGGCAACATTGCAACACAACAGGAATTTTTTTCGCAGCATATCCAGCCCTGGGCGCGCCAATTGTTCGACGCGATCGATGCCCATCCCTCTGCAAAGTACTACCGCGCGGTGGGCGGCCTGGCGCGCAGCTTCGTCGACGTGGAAACCCAGGCTTTCGATATGATTGGCAGTTGATGCATTGTTGAATTGTTTGTGCTAGTGTTAAAAGACTAACTGTTGTTGGCAAGGGAGACCAAGATGTCAACGCAATCCAAAGCTGGAAGACGGTCCTTTTTCACCGGCATCGGCGCTCTGGCCGCCGCCGGTATCGCGGCGAAGATGGCCAGCAGCCCTCCCGACACCGCACCAACGCCGCAATCCGAGCCGCCTCCCGGCACCGGATACCGCCTCACCGAACATATCCAGAAGTACTACCGCACCACCAAGATCTGAGTGGAGGTAAATCATGCTGCTTACACGTAAAGGGCCGGCCGGCCCACGTGCGCCTGGACGTTTCGCCGCAAGCCTGGAAGGCAGCCTGGCGCGCGCCATGCCGACGATGGACAGGCGCACCTTCCTCAAGCGGTCCGGGATTGGCGCCGGTCTCGGCCTGGCGGCAGGGCAGGTGTCGCTGATGCGCAAGGCGCAAGCGAAAGATCCCGCTGTCGCCACTGCCGCCGCGGCCAGCAAGCAGGTGGTGCGGCGCACGGTGTGCAGCCATTGTTCCGTCGGATGCGCGGTCGATGCGGTGGTGGAGAACGGTATCTGGATCCGCCAGGAACCGGTGTTCGACTCGCCGCTCAACCTGGGGGCGCATTGCGCCAAGGGCGCCGCGCTGCGCGAGCACGGGCATGGCGAATACCGCCTGAAATACCCGATGAAGCTGGTGAACGGCAAATACCAGCGCATCAGCTGGGACCAGGCCTTGCAGGAAATCTCGGCAAAGATGCTGGACCTGAAAAAGAAGGATGGCCCGGATTCCGTGTTCTTCGTCGGATCCTCGAAACACAATAACGAGCAGGCGGCGCTGCTGCGCAAATTCGTCTCCTTCTTCGGTACCAATAACTGCGACCACCAGGCGCGCATCTGCCACTCGACCACGGTGGCGGGCGTGGCGAATACCTGGGGCTATGGCGCCATGACCAACAGCTACAACGATATGCAGAACGCCAAGGCGGCCATGTATATCGGTTCCAACGCGGCGGAGGCGCATCCGGTCTCGATGCTGCACATGCTGCATTCGAAGGAAAATGGCTGCAAGATGATCGTGGTCGATCCGCGCTTCACGCGCACGGCCGCCAAGGCCGACCAGTACATCCGCATCCGTTCCGGTTCCGACATCCCCTTCCTGTACGGGATGCTGTGGCATATCTTCAAGAACGGCTGGGAGGACAAGGAGTACATCGCCGCCCGCGTCTACGGCATGGACAAGGTACGCGAGGAAGTGGCCAAGTGGACGCCGGACAAGGTGGAGGAGGCTTGCGGCGTGCCGGAAGCCCAGGTGTTCCAGGCGGCGGAAACGATGGCGCGCAACCGCCCATCCACCGTGGTCTGGTGCATGGGCCAGACGCAGCACACGATTGGCAACGCGATCGTGCGCGCTTCCTGCATCCTGCAGCTGGCGCTGGGCAATGTGGGCAAGAGCGGGGGCGGCACCAATATTTTCCGGGGCCATGACAATGTGCAGGGCGCGACCGACGTCGGGCCGAATCCGGATTCCTTGCCGGCCTATTACGGCCTGGCTACCGGCGCCTGGAAGCACTGGTGCGCGGTATGGGGCGTGGATTACGAATGGGTCAAGAACCAGTTCGCATCGCAAGCGATGATGGAGAAATCCGGGACGACGGTATCGCGCTGGATCGATGCGGTACTGGAGAGGAACGAACTGATCGACCAGGACAGCAACGTCAAGGCAGTCTTCTTCTGGGGCCATGCGCCGAACTCGCAAACGCGCGGCCTGGAAATGAAGAAGGCGATGGACAAGCTGGACATGCTGGTGGTGATCGACCCCTATCCATCGGCCACGGCGGCCATGGCCGCCATGAAAGTGGAAGGGCAGGAAGTCAATCCGAACCGCGCGGTCTATCTGCTGCCGGCGGCAACGCAGTTCGAGACTTCCGGCTCAGTGACGGCATCGAACCGTTCGGTGCAATGGCGCGAAAAGGTGATCGAGCCTCTTTTCGAATCGCGCACCGACCACATGATCATGTACCAGCTGGCGGAAAAACTGGGCTTCGGCAAACAACTGGTGGCAAAGCTGAAGCTGGTGCCCGGCAAGGGCAATATGATGGAGCCCGAACCCGAATCGATGCTGCGTGAGATCAACCGCGGCAGCTGGACCATCGGCTACACCGGCCAGTCGCCGGAACGCCTGAAGGCGCACATGCGCAATATGCACATGTTCGATGTGAAGACCTTGCGTTGCAAGGGCGGCAAGGATGCGGAAACCGGCTATGACCTGACCGGCGACTATTTCGGGCTGCCGTGGCCCTGCTACGGGACGCCGGAACTCAAGCATCCGGGGACGGCCAACCTGTACGACAACACCCAGCACGTGATGGATGGCGGCGGCAACTTCCGCGCCAATTTCGGCGTGGAGCGCGAGGGCGTGAACCTGCTGGCGGAAGATGGTTCGCACTCCAAGGACGCCGACATTTCCACCGGCTATCCGGAATTCGACCACGTGCTGGTGAAGAAGCTGGGCTGGTGGGATGAGTTGACCGATGCCGAAAAGGCGGCTGCAGAAGGCAAGAACTGGAAGACCGACCTGTCCGGCGGCATCCAGCGGGTCTGCCTGAAGGTGCACGGGGTGCACCCGTTCGGCAACGCCAAGGCACGCGCGGTGGTGTGGAATTTCCCCGATCCGGTGCCGCTGCACCGCGAGCCCTTGTTCGGCACACGGCCCGACCTGGCCGCCAAGTACCCGACCCACGAAGACAAGAAAGCTTTCTGGCGCATGCCCACGCTGTACAAGACCGTGCAGCAGAAGGCCCTTGACGATGGCCTGGCGAAGAAATTCCCGATCATCCTGACTTCCGGACGCCTGGTCGAATACGAGGGCGGCGGGGAAGAGACACGCTCCAACCCCTGGCTGGCGGAACTGCAGCAAGAGAATTTCGTCGAAATCAACCCGAAGGCGGCGGCGGACCGTGGCATCCGCAATGGCGATTACGTGATCGTTTCGACGCCGACCGGCGCGCGCCTCAAGGTGCGGGCGCTGGTGACGCAGCGCGTGGGCGAGGATACGGCCTTCATTCCCTTCCACTTCTCGGGCTGGTGGCAGGGCAAGGACATGCTGGAATATTACCCGGAAGGGGCGGCGCCGTTGGTGCGCGGCGAGGCGGTCAACACTGCCACCACTTACGGCTATGACTCGGTCACCATGATGCAGGAGACCAAGACGACCATCTGCAATATCGAACGCTTCGCGGGCTGAGGAGATTGCCATGGCACGGATGAAATTCATTTGCGACACCGAGCGCTGCATCGAATGCAACGCCTGTGCGACGGCGTGCAAGAACGAGCACGAGGTGCCCTGGGGCGTCAACCGGCGGCGCGTGGTGACCATCAACGATGGCATCGTCGGGCAGGAAAAGTCGGTGTCGGTGGCGTGCATGCATTGCTCGGATGCGCCTTGCATGGCGGTGTGTCCGGTCGACGTCTTTTACCGCACCGAGGAGGGCGTGGTCTTGCATAACAAGGATGGCTGCATCGGCTGCGGGTACTGTTCCTATGCCTGTCCTTTTGGTGCGCCGCAATTCCCGTCCAACGGGACCTTCGGCTTGCGCGGCAAGATGGACAAATGCACCTTCTGCGCCGGCGGTCCCGAGGAGAATGGTTCGCAGGCGGAGTTCGAGAAATACGGCCGCAACCGGCTGGCCGAAGGGAAGTTGCCGGCCTGTGCGGAAATGTGTTCGACCAAGGCGCTGCTGGGCGGCGATGGCGATGTGGTGGCGGACATCTTCCGTACCCGTGTCGTCACGCGCGGCAAGGGCAGCGAAGTCTGGGGCTGGGGCACGGCCTACGGCAAGCCGGAGGCGAAATCATGAAATATCTCCTCATATTGCTGGCGCTGGTGCTTTCGGGCTGCGGCGAAGTGTCGCAGTCGAAGCAGGGCAGTGCCGTGAACCGCGGCGATGAGCCGGCCTACAAAGGCGCCAGCACGGCGCAAGTGGCCAAGGGATGGACGCCGGGCGACAAGGCGGCTTGGGAAAGGCAGGTGCGCGAACGCGGGCAGCTGCAGAATGAATACGTGAAGACCAACCGTTAGGGAGGTTTGCCATGAAACGATGGTTGGCAATGCTGGCCGTAGCCTTGGCCGCCGGCACATCCCTCGCGGCAGATGCCCCTGCTGGCCGCCAGCAGGAGCCCGCGGCCAGCAGCGAGCGCCAAGCCGCGCCACCGGGCGCCGCGCAAGCGAACGCCGTCCCGGATGCAGCGGCCGCGCGCGCGCCAACGCCTGCCGGCGGCGCCACGGGGCAGGCCGCGCCGCCCAGCGCCTCGCCGGCAACCGCCGCGCCGCGCGTCGAGCCGATGGATATCTTGAAGCAGAACCAGGCCGAGCGCACGCGAGACCAGCCCGGCAACAATGCCCCCGTCTGGCGGCAAGTGGTGGCGGGGCAGTCGCACTACAGCAGCCTGCCATATCCCGAATCGGGCATCCTGATGCAGCCCAAGGCCCGGCTGCCCGGCCAGCCCATCGCGACCACGGCGGGCGAAGCGTGGCGCCGCTTCCGCAACGGTCCGATGATGAGCATTGGCGGCTGGCTGATCATCGGCGTGCTGTTCATCCTGGCCGCCATGTACTTCGGCAAAGGCCCGATCAAGGTGCATGCGCCGCCGACCGGCCGCAAGATCCAGCGTTTCACCCCGACGGAGCGCTTCATCCATTGGAGTACGGCGATCACCTTCGTCCTGTTGGCCGTCTCCGGCCTGTGCATGATGTTCGGCAAATTCATCCTGATGCCCATCATCGGCCACGCCTTGTTCGGCTACCTGACTTACGCCCTGAAGACCATCCACAATTTCGTCGGGCCTTTGTTCACGGTATCGGTGATCGCCACCTTCATCATCTTCGTGAAGGATAATTTCCCCATCGCCGCCGACGCCCGTTGGCTGGCAACCCTGGGCGGCGCGATCGGCAAGGGCCATGCGCCGGCCGGCCGCTTCAATGCCGGTGAAAAGCTCTGGTTCTGGGGCGGCGTGACCTTGCTTGGCCTGGCCGCGAGCGCATCGGGCTTCGTGCTGGACAAGCTGGTGCCCAACCTCGAATACACCCGCTTCATGATGCAGGGGGCCAACCTGCTGCACATCACGTCGACCGTGCTGATGATGGCCTTCGCGCTAGGCCATATCTACCTTGGCACGATCGGCATGGAAGGCGCCTACAACTCGATGCGCGAAGGGTATGTGGACGACGCCTGGGCGCGAGAACACCACGACATCTGGTACGAAGAAGTGGCGGCGGGCAAAGTGCCGCGCGTGCGCGCCCCCGAACACGACGGCGACCCGGCGCCGTCCGCGCCCAAGACCGTTTGAGGAGCAAACCATGAACCGACACAGCATCGCCCTGGTCCTGCTGCTCGCCGTGGCGGGCGCCGCGCACGCCAAGCTGCCGGCACCGACCGAGGAACAGAAAGCCGCCGCCGCTGCCGCCAAGGACAAGCAAGCCTGGACCGACAAGGTTGCCGCATACAAGCTATGCCTGGCGCAAGACCGCGTGGCGGCCGCCTATTTCAAGAGCAAAGGGGGCGGCCGCAAGCCTTCGGCTGCGCTGCCGCCATGCAGCGACCCCGGGCCCTATGTCGCCCAGGTGGCCGCCGCCAAGGAGGTTGGCGTGGCCGATGCGAAGCCCGTCCCCGCAGCGGGCGCAAAGAAATAACGGGCATGGAAAAACCCGCCGCAGCGGGTTTCCACGGGGGGATGTGGTTGCGGCTTAGCCCAGCTTGTCGTTCTTACGACGGGAAGCCAGGCCTAGCAGGCCTACGCCTACCAGCAGCATCGCATAGGTAGCCGGTTCCGGAATCGGAGCGGCCAGGTTCAGGTTACCGGCATACGAACCGCCCATGCCCTCAATGGCGGTGCTGCCTGTCACCGTGAAGCCATAGTTGCCGGCCATCAGGGCGTCGATCGGGAAGAACTCGATACCGGAGGAGGTATCGAAGGTCGTGCCCAGGTTGGTCTGCGTGCTGTCGGCTTCGACTTTGAAGAACTGGATGCCGGTGATGCCATAGTTTGCCAGGCGCGCTGCATCGATCCAGGTCTTGCCCACCACGACGGTACCGCTGGCATAGCTGGCATTGGTATCCACCGAGAACAGGTAAGTGTCGATATAGTCGCCAGGCGTGGCGTGCAATGCGCCAAAGATGGCATTACCTGCACCGTCGAAGGTCAAAGTCGTCTGTGCCATGGCGCCGGAGCTGGCAAACAGCCCGGCGGATAGCATCAGTGTGCCGGCTACCTTGCTAAGAAACGCTTTCTTCATGTTAATACCCCTTGAGATAGTGTTGTTGTGAAGGTGAAGCGGTTGTTTTGTTAGCGCGCAAGATATTGCCTGGTTATATCGTCAGTGGCCTGCTGAAAACATAACCTTTCCTGCTTGCCAACGCTCACCAATATAGCCCACCCCCTTTCGCCGATAGTTCATTAGTGAAGTGTGTATGTTTTCGAGCGAACAAAGTACGGTCGGGTTTGCGGGGCACCGTCCAAATGGCGCAAAACGTCAAGGAGAAAATTTTTGCGTGCTCGAGTCTGCAACGCGCCGCGGCGCCGCCCCCGACACATTTCGTAGGCTAATTCCGACAGCAGCAAGAGCCGAACTGACAGGGGAATTGTTCGCAAACGCACCGTTCGTCAAGTGGGCCGGAAATAAGATGGAACCGTGATTGAAGCGCCTTGCGCTCATCGAACAGATTCCCGAGCCGGCCTATGCCGCAGCACGGCAGCCGGCCTTAAAACAAAATACGGAGGCCTATCATGACCCAATCCAACCATCCATCCAAGTACGTGGTACGCGAGTACCTCGAGCGTCGTTCGCAAGAAATCAAGCCGCCACCATCGCCAGAGGAGATTCGCCGTCAACTGGGCTGGGGCTTGATGCTGTTCGAACCGAAGATGGAACAAGGGCGCTAGATCCCCAGCTCCCCTCAACCCGCTGCTTCGCGCAGCGGGTTTTTTTTCGCCGTTCGCTGAAATTTTCGCCATTCACCGGCAGGCCGCCGCCGTTCGCCGAAATGCGGTTTCGCCGCCGCCCGCGCCCCGCTATCGTTCATCCATCCAATCCACGGGGAGCAAGAAAAATGAGCAAAGACATGCAGTCACGCAGCCTGCTGCTATGGGGCCTGATCATCATCGCAGTCGGTGTGCTGTTCCTGACCGACTATGATGTGCCGCCGCTCGGCCAGTTGTGGCGTTATTGGCCCTTCCTGTTCATGGTGTTCGGCGCCGTCAAGCTGATCCCGCCGACCGCACCGAAGCACGTGCTGGACGGCCTGTGCCAGATCGCCTTTGCCGGCTGGTTCTACGTATCGTTCGAACACCTGTGGGGCCTGAGCTTCCAGAACAGCTGGCCCATCCTCGTCATCATCGGCGGCATCAGCATGGTGTTGCAGCCACTTGTGATTAAATACACCGCTAAAAAAGAGGAGAAACAATAATGCGCAGCAACCGCGATCGCAATACCGCCACCCAGATGCTGATTGGCGCAGCCGTGATCCTGGCCGGCATCCTGTTCCTGATCGATAACCTGGGCTGGATCGACCTCGACATGCACCTTCACTTCTGGCCGATTGTCCTGATGGTGGTGGGGGCCTCCGTGCTGGCGCAAGCGCCACGGCGCGGCAGCGGCGCCACCTTTGCCGGCGGCTTCATGATCCTGTTCGGCGCGGTATCGCTGCTGAAGGGTTTGGGCCTGATCTACATCAGCTGGAAAGTGATCTTCCCGCTCGGGATCATCGGCGTGGGCATGCTGATGGTGTTCCGCGCCACCAAGCGCAACAAACAAGCGCCTGCCGAGAGCGCCGCGGCGGAAAGCCATCCGGACGTGAACAGCCTGTTCAGCGTGTCCGGTGGCGAAACCGGCGCACGCATTGTGGAGTTGACGGCCATCCTTGGCGGCTTCCAGCGCAAGATCACCACCCAGGACTTCCGCGGTGGCGACATCACCAGCGTGATGGGCGGCGTCGACCTGGACATGCGCACCGCATCGCTGAACGGCACCGCAGTGCTGAACGTCTTTGCCCTGATGGGCGGCATCTCGCTCAAGGTGCCCACCGACTGGACGGTGGAGCTGGAGGGCACGCCGATCCTGGGCGGTTTCGACGAAAAGACCATGCAGCCCAAGGATCCCGGCAAGCACCTGGTGGTGCGCGGCACCGTCATCATGGGCGGCCTGGAAATCCGCAACTGATGCAGCGCGTATTGACCAGCCGCAGCGGCGTCCTGCTGTACCTGACGGTGTGGCTGCTGCTGGGGCTTGGCCTGGGCGGGGCGGTGGCCGCCCTGGGTGACGAACCCTGGTTGCGGGCCATGCTGTTTGCCGTGCCGGTAACCTTGTTGTTCTCGGTCGGTGCCGGATTCTCGGCCTACTATATGTGCAAGGCCAACCCGCTGCGCGAACGCCGGCCGGCGGTGATCCTGGTGTCGACACTGACAGCCGCGGTCTGGTCGGGCTTCCTTGGGGTGTTCCTGATGCGCTTATGGAATGGCGCAGCCGAATCGTTCGACGCGGAGGGAATCACGGTGCGGCCGCAATTGACGGTGCTGCTGTTCTCGCTGGGCATGCTGATGTATGGCTTGCTGGCGACGCTGAACTATCTGCTCGGTGAATTCGACCGGGCGCGCCAGGCGGAACAGCGCGAACTGGAGTCGAAGCTGCTGGCGCGCGATGCGGAATTGCGCATGCTGCGCACCCAGATCGACCCGCACTTCCTGTTCAACAGCCTGAATTCGATCAGTGCCCTGACATCCATCGATGCCCGCCGCGCACGCGACATGACGCAGCGTTTGTCGGACTTCTTCCGCCAGAGCCTGGGCATCGAGGCGCAGGGCAAGATCACGCTGGAAGAGGAGATCAGGCTGATCGGCCACTTCCTCGCGATCGAGAAAGTACGCTTCGGTGCGAGGCTCGGTGTGCAGCAGGAAGTGGACGAGGCGGCGCTGCCATGCCTGCTGCCGCCGATGATCCTGCAGCCGCTGGTGGAAAACGCCGTCAAGCATGGCATCGGCGGCTTGCCGGAGGGCGGTACGGTGCGCATCGATGCGCGCCGCGACGGTTCGCTGCTGAAGGTCGAGGTGGAGAACGATACCGATCCGGATACGCCGCCCCGCAAGGGCAACGGGATTGGCCTGGTCAACGTAAGGGAGCGCCTGGCGGCGGCCTATGGCCACCGCGCGAGCGTGCACTGCTCCCATGACAACAATAAATACCGGGTGGCCCTGATGCTGCCCGCCGAGACGAAGGAGTCCTGAACCATGCGCGTCATCATTGTCGATGATGAAGAATTAGCCCGTGGCGTGCTGCGGGAGTATTTGCGGACCCACGCCGATGTGGACGTGGTGGCGGAATGCGCCAACGGCTTCGAGGCGGTGAAGGCCATCGCCGAACTGGAGCCCGACGTGGTATTCCTCGATATCCAGATGCCCAAGCTGGACGGCTTTGAAGTGGTGGAACTGGCCGGCGCCAAACCGCACTATGTGTTCGCCACCGCCTACGACCAATATGCGCTGAAGGCGTTCGAAGTCCACGCCATCGATTACCTGCTCAAGCCTTATCCGCAGGAGCGGCTGGACCAGGCGGTGGCCCATGTGCGCAAACGCCTGGGCGGCGAGCGGCCGGCCGTGGCGCAGATGGCGGCCGAGGCGGCGACGCGCAATGGTCCGCTGGAACGCGTCCTGATCCGCGATGGCGCGCGCGTGCATGTGATCGCGGCCGAGCGTATCGACAGCATCGAGGCGCAGGATGATTATGTCGAGATCCTCGCCGAGGGCAAGCCTTACCTGAAGAACCAGCGCCTGTCCGAGCTGGAACAGCAGCTGGACCAGGGCCGTTTCGTGCGCCTGCACCGGTCATGGATCGTCAATGTCGAACGCATCGAGCGCATCGAACAGGCCACCAAGGACAGCCATTGTGCCGTGCTGAAAGATGGCCGCCGGATTCCTGTCAGCCGCACCGGCTACCAGAAAGTAAAAGGCCTGTAGTGGCGTTATTGTGCGGCCCCGGCCAACGGGGCCGCTAGAACATGCCCGCCATTTTCGCCATCATGCCGATGATTGCCATGCCGTAAGTGATCGTCAGGCCGACCAGCCAGCGGGTCGTCTTCGCCATTTCTGCACGGATCCCGGCAAAGCCCCGGTCCATATGCTCGCGTAATTTATCGAGCCCTTCGCGCAGCCGGACTTGTTCTGCCCTGATCTCACCCAATTGTTCCCGTAGAGAATCCACTTCTGCCTCGACCTTTGCAAGTCGTTCACCGTAGTCCATAACGCCTCCGCTGAGCTGTTTCCTCCACTGTGGAGCAAAGCGCAGAGGTCATTTTTGAGATTGGACAGGCGGGATGAAGAAAGGTTCCGCGACTGGAGAATCAATTGACGCCGACTTGCCACCAGGCGGGCAGCAGGGCCTGGACGTCGGGGCGGGCGAAGCGGTCGTCGATCAGGTGGACGGTGCCGCGGTCGCTGGTGGTGCGGATCACGCGGCCGGCGGCCTGCACCACTTTCTGCAGGCCGGGGTAGAGGTAGGTGTAATCGTAGCCGGCGCCGAAGGCCGCTTCCATGCGGGCCTTGATCTGCTCGTTGACGGGATTGATCTGCGGCAGGCCGAGGGTGGCGATGAAGGCGCCGATCAGGCGGTCGCCGGGCAAGTCGATGCCTTCGCCAAAGGAACCACCCAGTACCGCGAAGCCTATCCCTTCGCCGCCGGCGCGGAAGCGGGCCAGGAAAGCGTCGCGTGCCGCCTCGTCCATGCGGCGTTCCTGGCGCCATAGCGGCACTTCCGGATGACGGGCGGCGAACAGTTCGGCGACTTTTTCCATGTAGTCGAAACTGCTGAAGAAGGCGAGGTAATTGCCGGGCTGGCGCTGGTATTGCCCGCCCATCAGTGCCGCAATCGGCGCCAGCGAACGGTCGCGGTGCTGGTAGCGGGTGGAGATATGGCTGGCGATGCGGACTTGCAGTTGCTGCGCATCGAAAGGCGAGGCGACGTCGACCCAGGCGGTGCCGGGCGGCATGCCGAGCGTGTCGGCGTAATAGTTCCAGGGGCTGAGCGTGGCGGAGAACAGCGCCACCGCGTGCGCCGCCTCGAAGCGCTGCTTCAGGAATGGCGCCGGCAGGATGTTGCGGATGCAGAGGACGGAATTGACGCGGCCGGCTGCCGCCCCGCGCCCGCCTTCGGATTTTTCGATATCGAACAGTGAATGCTCGCCGAAACTCTCGGCCAGGCGGCCGAACAGCAGGGCGTTGAAATAGAAGTCGAGCACGTCGGCATCGAACCAGGCCGGGTGTTCGGCCATGTAATCGCCGATGTCGCCGCAGGCCGTTTGCAGCGCGCCCATGAACTTCTCGGGCAGCTCGGCATAACCGGCGTAATCGGCTTCCTGCGCTTTTTCCAGCGTGCTCCATTGGCGGTGCACGCGGTCCAGCGTCTTGCGCAGCGCTTCCGGTGCCGTCTTGCGCAGCACGCGCAGGCGCACGTGGTCCATCTCGGCCGAATACATCTTGCGCGCGCGCGACACCATATTGTGCGCTTCGTCCGCCAGCACGCCGACTTTCCAGCCATTGAGCTGGGTCAGGCTGTACAGCATGGCGCTGATGTCGAAGTAGTAGTTGTAGTCGCCCACCACCACGTCGGCCCAGCGCACCAGCTCCGATTGCAGGTAGTAGGGGCAAACCTGGTGCGCCAGCGCCACCTCGCGCAGCGTCGCGCGGTCCAGCATGGGCTGCTGCAAAGCGGCGGCGCGGGCGGCCGGCAGTCGGTCGTAAAAGCCTTGTGCCAGCGGACAGGATTCGCCGTGGCAGGCTTTATCCGGGTTTTCGCAGGCGGTGGTCTTGGCCGCCAGTTCGAGCGCGCGCAGCGGCAGCAGGGGCGCGCTGCGCTTGATGGTCTGCAGCGCGCCCAGCGCCATGGCCCGCCCGCTGGTCTTGGCGGCCAGGAAGAACACCTTGTCCAGTCCATGCTCGGCGCTCGCCTTCAGCATGGGGAAGATGCTGCCGACGCTTTTGCCGATGCCGGTCGGCGCCTGCGCCAGCAGGGCGCAGCCGCGCGCACTGGCCTTGTACATGGCTTCGGCCAGTTCGCGCTGTCCGGGGCGGAAGCCCTCATGCGGGAAGCGCAGTGCGCGCAATTGTTCGTCGCGCGCGGCGCGGTGCGCCAGCTCCTGTTCGGCCCAGGCCACGAAGCGGCCGCATTGCTCCTCAAAGAATGCGCACAGCGAAGCGGCATCGGCTTCCTCTGTCAGCACGGTTTCCTTCTGCGTGCCGATGTCGAAGTAGACCAGCGCAAGACGCAGTGCCGGCAGCCCGCGCGCGGCGCACAGCAGGTGGCCATACACCTTGAGCTGCGCCCAGTGCAGGATGCGGTGGTTGGCCGGCTGGCGCGACAGGTCGCCGCGGTAAGTCTTGATTTCCTCCAGCCGGTTCTGGCGCGGATCGTAGCCGTCGGCGCGGCCGCGCACGTGCAGCGGGCCGAAATCGCCGGACAGGCTGACTTCGCGCTCATAGTCGTCCGCGCGGCGGCTGGCGACGATGGCGTGGCCTTCGATCCCTTCCTGCGCGGTTGGCGTCGGCGTGAAGCGCAGGTCAAGGTCGCCCTGCTTGGCGGTGAATTCGCACAGGGCGCGCACCGCGACGGTATAAGCCCGGGTATCGCTCATGCCTGCCACGCCAGGTAACAGACCGACACCGGCATCCCATGTTCCGCGCAATAGTCGATCCAGCGCAACTGGTTGTCCTGCAAGCGGTCGCCGGGGCCTTTCACTTCCACCATCTGGTAGCGCCGTTCGGCGGGCCAGAAGCGGATCAGGTCGGGGAAACCGCTGCGGTTGGCCTTGATGTCCAGCAGGATGCGCTGGAACCACAGGCGCAGATGGGCGGCGGGGATGCAGTCCAGCGCAAGCGCGAGCAATGCTTCGTCGACCGCATCCCAATACACGAAAGGCGATTGCAGGCCGGCCTTGGCCAGGTAGTTGGCGCGGATGGTGTCGCGGTAACTGCCGTCGTCCAGGCGCGCGAAGCAGGCGTCGAACAGCGCGGCGCGGCGGCGCTGGAAGTCGGCGCTGTGCAAGTCGGCCGGGCCATGGTGGAAGGGGTGGAAGAAAGCGCCCGGGATCGCGGCAAAGACCGCGTCCCAGCACAGCAAGCCAAATAGCGAATTGGCCAATGCGTTTTCCACGTAGAAGCAGGGCGCTTCGTCCTGCCACAGATGGTCGCGCACCACGCCCTCCACCCACCATTCCTGTTCCGGCATCGGCAGCACCAGGTCGATGCGTTCAACCGGCGTTGGCTTGTGCGCCGGCCCGCGCAGGTGGCCAAGCTTGCGGCGCAGGCGCGGCGCCATCCGCAGGAGTTGCTGGCGCTCGGCCTCGCTCTCCGGTGCGGCTTGCGCGCGCTGCAGCCATTCGTAGGCCAGGCCAAGGCGTTCATCCTTTTCCAGCACGCGGATGGCGCGCGCCCTCGCGCCCGGGTAGGCGCATTGCTGGTACAGCTCAAACGCGCCGGCCCAGTTGCCCAGCTTTTCCAGCTGCTGGCCGAACTGGAACAACAGTTTCTGGCGCCGGCTGTGCAGCCATTCATTGTCCTCGCCCAGCTCCGGCAATTCGCGCGCCAGTTGCAGCGGGTCTTCGCCCTCGGCAAAGCGCTCGCGGCAGGCGTGCAAGGCAAGGTAGTCATCGATGTCGCGGCGCGAGCGGAAACCCCGCGCAGCCGGCGAGAATTCGACTTTCTCGTAGCGGTAGATGCCCAGGTTGGACAGCACGAACTCCGACCAGTCCTGGTGGAAGTTACCGAAGAAGATCAGGCGCAGGCGGTCGCACAGGGGCTTGGACAGGATGTGGTAGACCTGGTCGCCGGCGTCGGCATACCAGGCTGTGAAGCGGTGGCTGCCTTCATGGCGCTCGCGCAGCGCCGCCAGCTGGTCGGCCTTGCGCGCATTGCGTTCGGCGCCGCTGAGGGCGAATACGCGCGTGATTTCGGGTTTTTGCAGCAGCTCGAACAGCTCGTCCAGCGTCAACTCGGGATCCTGCACCACCCAACCCTGTTCCACCAGCGGCGCGGCGGCGGAGATGGCGCAGCCAATTTCCGGATAGCTCAGTTTGGAGGCGCGGAACAGTTCCCCTTTGCGCATCACCATGCGCACGAACAGGGCGCGCGATGGCTGGGGCAGGGTGGGGAAGCAGGCCAGGAATTCGGCTTCTTCGCCCGTCAGCAGGTCGCTGTAGCGTTCGCCAATCCAGTGCAGGACCTGGTGGAAGTTGTCCAGGTAATAGAAAGGGTTTTCAAGGACTGGCTTCATGCAGACGATACGATACGGAAACTGTATTTTTATACAGTATAGCGTCTCCGCGTTCGCCCGTCACCTTGCTTAGAACATTCCCATCATTTTTGCCATCATGCCAACAATGGCCGTGCCATAGGTGATCGTCAGCCCGACCAGCCAGCGGGTCGTTCTCGCTTGCTCCCTGCGCATTTCTTCCATGCTTGCGCGCATTTCGGCGAAACCCCGGTCAGTGTGGTCACGCAGCTCAGCCAAGCCGCGGTCGGTGTGTTCGCGCAGCGCGGCCCAACTGCGATCGGTGTGGTCGCGTAACGCGTCGAGCCTCTCACGGTGCCGGACTTGCTCGGCGCGCATCTCGACCAAGTGTTCGCGCAGGAATTCCACTTCCGCCTCTACTGTTGCCAGCCGTTCCCCAGAGTCGTTCATAGGCCCCCCGCCGAGTCAATACCCTCACTCTGGAACAAGGCGCGGAGGGCGATATTGACCTTGGACAGCCCCGGTGCGGAAAAGTTCCGGCCAGTCGGGCGAAATCCAACTGGCCGGCTGTCTTGCAGCGGCGAACGCCGGTCAGGCTTTCTTGGTGTTGGCGTTGGCTTTTTCGACCTGCTGTTCGAACGCTTTCACCGCGTCACGCGTGGCCTGGGTCACCTGTTCGTAGCCCTTGAACGCGTTATCGATGGCTGTTTTGACAATTTCCACCGCGTTTTCCGACCCCGGCCGCACATTCCTGGTGACGTCGTAAATCAGGGCGCTGAGGTTGGATTTCGCTTCGGCCAGGTGGGCGTCGGCGGCTTTGTGGAAGTCGTTCGACATTTCGCTCAGCAAGGCGCCGAGCTGCTGGTTGTAGGCATTGGTGGCGGCCATGCCGGGCTGCAGCCGGGCATTGATGACGTCCATCGCTTCCTGCGGCGAAGCGGAGGCGCCTACCTTGCGGCCGGCTTCGATCTGGTCGTCCAATGCCTTCCTGGCCGTGGCGATGTTCAAGGCGACGGCTTGCTCCACCCCTTGCATGGCCCGGTTCGTCAAGGTATTGAAGGTCTCCAGCTGGAATTCAAACAAGGTCTTGGTGGCGGCGGCGAATTGCTCGGGGTTTTGAAACATACGGTCTCCTTTCGAGGTGGGATGGCGTTGCTTCTTGCATTGGCTTCATTATTTAGTACGCACCAACTTTTCGCAATGGGCATCTTTAAATGGCCCGGCGACCTGGACCCAGCCTTCCCCCAGCGGCGTTTGGGAACAGGCGCGCTGGCCATCGATGCGGCTCTGGTACAGGTACCACCAGGCCGGGCGCGCCAGGGCGGTGCCGGCGGCCAGGGCGGCCACGGTGGCGGTTGCGGCAAGCGACAGGAGCAGGCGTCGTTTCATCGCGGAGCGCTGGCGGGCAGGCGGATGGTGAAGATGCTGCCCTGGCCGGGCGAACTGGTCACGTCGATATGGCCGGCCAGCACGCCGGTCACGATATTGTGCGTGATGTACAGCCCCAGGCCGGACCGGCCGGCCCCCAGCCGCGTGGTGTAGAAGGGATCGAACACGCGCCGCAGGTGCTCGGGCGCGATGCCGACGCCATTGTCGGCCACCGACAGCATAATATCGCTTCCCTCGGCGCTGGCGCTGATGGTCACTGCCGGCGTACCTGTGGCCGGCGGCGTGCTGAAGCCGTGGATGATGCAGTTGTCCACCAGGTGGCCCAGCGCCTGGCTGAGGGGGCCGGGATAGCTGTCGAGTTGCAGGCCGGGCACTACGTTCAGCACCAGCTGCGGCCGCGGTTGCGGCAGGCCGGCCCACATCGGCGCCAGCAATTCCTGCAGCAACTCGTCAAGGAAAAAGCGGCGGCGCTGGGCGTCGGTGGTATCGACAGCGATCTGCTTGAAACTGCCCACCAGGTCGGCGGCGCGCTGCAGGTTGCGCTGGATGATGTCGCCCGCCTCGTTGGCGCGGGCCAGGTAGCTGTCCAGTTCGGAGCGCCGGATGCCGGCATCGACCTGCTGGCTCAGTTGGGCGGTCTGGTCGGCCAGCGTCGAGGCGGTGACCAGGCTGTTGCCGATCGGTGTGTTGAGCTCATGCGCCACCCCGGCGACCAGGGAGCCCAGGGCCGCCAGCTTGTCGCGCCGGACCAGCTCTTCCTGCGTCATGCTGAGGTTTTCCAATGCCGATTGCAACTCTTCGTTGGCCAGCTCCGCGTGCTGCTTGGCGCGCGACAGTTCGGCGGTGCGCGCTGCCACCAGTTCTTCCAGGTGGCTGCGGTGGCGCTCCAGTTCCGTTTCGCGCCGCGCGCGTTCAATCGCAATGCTGGCCAGGTGGCTGGCAACGCCGATCAGCCGTTGTTCTTCCGCGTCCGGGTGGCGTACGGTGCGGTAGTACATGGCGAATGAGCCCAGCACCGTGTGCTCGTCCTGCATGATGGGCATGGACCAGCAGGCGCGCAAGCCATATTGCCGGACCAGGTCGAGGTAGGGCGCCCACAGCGGGTCGTGCTCGATGTCCGACACGATTACGGCTTCGCGGCGGTACATCGCGGTACCGCAGGAGCCGACGCCGGGGCCGATGGCCATGCCGTCCAGCAGCGCGGTATAGGACGGCGGCAGGCTGGGGCAACTGGCGCAGCGCATGTGGACGCCATCCTCGTCGAGCAGCATGACCGAGCAAAGCACTCCCTCCGACTGCGATTCGACCAGTTGCACCAGCGTGTTCAAGGTTTCACGCAAAGGCGCGCCGCGCGCCATCATTTCCAGCAATTGTTCCTGGCCGGCGCGCAGTGCTTCGGCCCGCTGGCGGCCGGTGACGTCCACCAGGCGGATATGGAAGAGCCGCCGTCCGGGCTTGGCGATGCGCACGCCGCGCACTTCGCATTCGATCATGCGCCCGCTGCTGTGGCGGAACGCGATGCGGTGCACGCGCAGTTCGCCGGACATCACGCTGGCGACCATGGCATCCAGGTCGGCTGGGCTGCACAGCTCCGTCAACGGCAGTGCCAGCAACTCCAGGGCGTTGTGGCCGAACAGTTGTTCGGCGCGATGGTTCAAGTCGACGGCGCAGCCGGAATCCATGTCCAGCAGGACCACGGCATCGGGCGAGGCGGCCGCCATGGAATGGTAGTTGACTTCCAGTTCATCGCCGCCGATGCGCTGCCCTTGCAGCGCAAACAGCACGTGGTCGACCACGCTGGTGGTGGCCAGCGGCAGGCTGAAATAGCCGTCGGCGCCGGCGCGCGCGGCGCGCCGCTGCTCGTCCTGCGAAGGGCGCGACGACATCACCAGCACAGGGATGCGGCGCTCGCTGCGGGCCTGGGTGAGTTGGCCGGTGAGTTCCAGCTCGGCACCGCCGGCCAGGGCGGCATCGAGCAGCACGAGGGCGATGCCGCCGGCGGCCGCGGCCTTCAGCGCCAGTTCGCCGCCGCCGACCGATTCGACGCGGTAATCATGCCGGGCGAGCGCCAGTTCCAGTTCCGCGACATCGAGACTGGTTCCGCTCGCGACCAGGATGGTGTTGTTCTGTTCCACGCTGCAAGTGTATTACAAGCCGGCCGCTATCTCGCTCTCCGCTGCGACGATGCGTGGCAAGTTGTCCTCGATCCAGTCGACCAGCACTTCCAGCCGCTCGGCCACTTCGCGGCCCAGCGGCGTCAGGCTGTACTCGACGTGGGGCGGAATCACGGGCAGGGCGGTGCGCAGCACGAAACCATCGCCTTCCAGCGCGACCAGGGTTTGCGCCAGCATTTTTTCGCTGACGCCGCCCACTTCCTTGCGCAACTGGCTGAAACGGTGCATCCCGCCCAGCAGCACCACCAGCACCAGCACGCCCCAGCGGCTGGTCACATGGCTCAGCACTGCCCGTGAAGGGCAGTCGGGCGCCAGCACATTGCCCGGCCTGGCGGATTGGCGGGACAGCGCGGCCCGCAGCGATTTGGAGGTTTTTATCATACTTACCAAAAAGTACGTACTTACGAAAAGTTAGTGTTGACCCTATTATAGCCCTACGTCATTTTCAACCAAGGAGAAAACATGATTGTCGTAACTGGCGCTGCGGGCGCATTGGGTCAATTGGTGGTGGAAGGCTTGCTGCACAAGGTGCCGGCTGGCCAAATTGTGGCAGCCGTGCGGGATCCGGCGAAAGCTGTACACCTGGCGGCGCGTGGCGTGCAGGTCCGGCGCGCAGACTATACCGATCCGGCCAGCCTGGACGCCGCCCTGGCAGGGGCGCAGCGCGTACTGCTGGTGTCGTCGAACGTGATCGGCCAGCGCCTGCCGCAGCACCGCAACGTGATCGACGCCGCGCGCCGCGTCGGCGTGAACCTGCTGGCCTACACCAGCATCCTGCATGCCGACAGTTCGCCGCTGAGCCTGGCGGGCGAGCATGCCGCGACCGAGGCGGCGATCCGCGAAAGCGGCCTGCCGCACGTCTTCCTGCGCAATGGCTGGTACCAGGAGAACTACCAGAGCGCCGTCCAGGGTGGCGCCGAGCGCGGAGCCATGGCCGGCAGTGCCGGCGAGGGCCGGATTGCCGCAGCCGCGCGCGCAGACTATGCCGCCGCAGCCGTCGCGGTGCTGACGGCTGAAGCGCCGGAACAAGTCTATGAGCTGGCGGGCAGCAGCGCCTTTACGATGGCGGAACTGGCGGCCGAAGTGGCACGCCAGGCTGGCCGTCCGGTGGCCTACCAGGACTTGCCGCAAGCCGAATACGCCGGCTTGCTGGCGAGCGTGGGCTTGCCGGCGCCATGGCCGGAACTGCTGGCGGATTCGGACGCGGGTGCCGCGCGCGGCGGCCTGTTCGACGATGGGAAGGCGCTGGAAAAGCTGATCGGCCGCCCGACCCGCTCGCTGGAAGATGCCGTGCGCGCGATGCTGGCGGCGTAAATGAAAAAAGCTCCCGAAAGGGAGCTTTTTTGCGGAATTCTTGGTGCCCACGGAGGGACTCGAACCCCCACACCTCGCGGCACATGGACCTGAAC
>CBFGQI010000053.1:0-31570 GCA_965650885.1 uncultured Oxalobacteraceae bacterium | reverse complement strand
CAACCGGACATTTCGCGCAGCGAAATGTCCGGTTGCCAGAGCTGACCCCGACTTTTATGCCGAGAGCAAGGCTGCCAGCGGCTTGATGAGGCCGTCATCGGTCCAGTAGGCGGAGTGGGACAAGGGGTTCCAGCTCTTGGTCATGAAGTCGAGCATGCCCTGGCCGGCATTGATCGCGCGGTCTTGCACCAGGGTTTCGTAGCCGCCTTCCAGCGGCTGCAGCGGCCACCCCAGCGCATCGTCCGGGTCATACAGGTTGAGCCAGCTGAACGCGGGATGGGGCTTGGTGATCGGCTTGACGTGCATGCGCTGGTGGGCGGCGACGAAGACCGGGATGTTGCAGCCAGTGGTGACGAAAGCGCGCACGGTGCCGCATTGCAGGAATTGGCGCTGCGCCGGCGCCAGGCTGTCGGCCATGCGGCCCGGCTTCCAGATGCCGGCGGCGACGGTGCCGCCGCCGGCGCGCTTCTGCGCGTCGTAAATGAAGCTCGACATGACCTGGCAGCCGAGCGAATGCGCCAGCAGCACCACCGGCATGCCGGGGCCATGGCTGGCATGGATCGCCAGCAGGGCGCGCGCGATTTCCGTTTGCGCCTGTTCATAGACCGAATCGTCGAATTCCTTGCGGTTTTCGAGCCCGGCCGCATCGGCAAAGCCGAACAGGATGAACTTGCGCAGCCGGTCGTAGCGCACGGTGGCGCGTTCGTTCACGCGCCGCCAGACGTCCTGCTCGTTGGGTTTCAGCAGGTGCTGGTAATACACGCTGTGCACATCGACGCCGGTGAAGGACGCGCCCATCCGGTGCTGCAGGGAGCGTTTCAGGTCGTCGGCATAGTCGAGCGGCTGCTCGCCCATGCCGTGGATGGTCAGTAGCGCGACGCGGGCCATCTACGCTGCCGCGGCCACCGGCGCGCCGCGGAAGCGGTAGCCGATGAACAGCACCGCCAGCCACACCGGGATCAGGTAGACCGAAATGCGCAAGCCTTCGGTCAGGAACATGATGACCAGGATGCCGGCCAGGAATGCCAGGCACAGGTAATTGGTCAGCGGGTAGCCCCAGCTCTTGAAGGCCGTTGCGCTGCCTTCGGCGTGTTTCCGGGCGCGGAAGCGCAGGTGGATCCAGCTGATCATGCCCCAGTTGATCACCAGCGAGGACACCACGAGGCCCATCAGCAGGCCGAACACCTGGCCCGGCATGAAGTAGTTGAGCACCACGCACAGGCCGGTGGCCAGGGCCGACACGCCCAGCGCGGCCAGCGGCACGCCGCGCTGGTTCACCTTCAGCAGCGCTTTCGGCGCATTGCCCTGTTTGGCCAGGCCATACAGCATGCGGCTGTTGGAGTACACGCCGCTGTTATACACGGACAGCGCGGCGGTCAGCACCACCACGTTGAGGGCATTGGCGACGAAATTGCTGTTCAGGGCGTGGAAGATCATCACGAACGGGCTGCCGCCGGTGACCACTTTCTCCCACGGGTACAGCGACAGCAGCACGCCCAGCGCGCCGACATAGAAGATCAGGATGCGGTAGATGGCCTGGTTGGTGGCCTTGGGGATGGTCTCGGACGGGTTGCTGGCCTCGGCGGCGGTGATACCCACCAGTTCCAGGCCACCGTAGGAGAACATGATCACGGCCATGGCCATCACCAGCCCCGACACGCCTTTCGGGAAGAAGCCGCCGTGCTGCCACAGGTTGGCGACGGTTGCTTCCGGCCCGGCATTGCCGGAGATGAGCAGCCAGGCGCCGAACACGATCATGCCCACCACCGCCACCACCTTGATGATGGCGAACCAGAATTCCATCTCGCCGAAGGCGCGCACATTGGCCAGGCTGATGGCGTTGATGATGAGGAAGAAGGCCAGGGCGCTGGCCCAGGTCGGGATGGCCGGCCACCAGTACTGGACGTAAATGCCCACGGCTGTCAGTTCGGCCATGCTGACCAGCACGTACAGCACCCAGTAATTCCAGCCCGACATGAAGCCCGCCATGTGGCCGCAGTATTTGTCGGCAAAGTAGCTGAAGGAGCCGGCCACCGGTTCGTCGACCACCATTTCACCCAGCTGGCGCATGATGAGGAAGGCGATGAAGCCGGCAATCGCATAGCCGAGCAGCACGGAAGGGCCGGCCATCCTGATGGTGTCCGCGATGCCCAGGAATAGGCCCGTGCCAATCGCGCCGCCCAGCGCAATCAGCTGGATGTGGCGGCTTTTCAGGCCCCGTTTCAGTTCTGTCATGTATGGCGTCCCGCTGTCGAAGTGTCAAAGGCCCTGATTCTACCTCCTCGCACGGCAACAATGTCATTTTCGCACTGCCCTGATTTCACAGGGTTCTGTTTGACCTGGATCAAATATTTTGTGCGCGCGCTTGGATATGCTGCAAATATGCTTACTTTAAAATTCCTCGGCGCCACCGGCACCGTTACCGGCTCCAAATACCTGTTGCGCCACGACGACGATCAGGTGCTGGTCGATTGCGGCCTGTTCCAGGGCTACAAACAGCTGCGCCTGCGCAACTGGCAGGCATTGCCGGTGCAGCCGACAGCGATCCGCAGCGTGGTGCTGACCCATGCACACCTGGACCATAGCGGCTGGCTGCCGGTGCTGGTCCAGGCCGGCTTCCGCGGCAAGGTGTACTGCACCGAAGCCACGCGCGAGCTGTGCCGCATCCTACTGCCGGACAGCGGGCGTTTGCTGGAGGAAGAGGCGTTGTATGCCAACCGCCACAATTTCTCGAAGCATAAGCCTGCCTTGCCGCTGTACTCCGAAGCCGATGCCTTGCGTGCGCTGGAACATCTGGTGGCGGTGCCGGCCGGCGAGGAGTTTTCGCCGGCGCACGGCATGGCGGCGCGCTTGCAACTGGCTGGCCATATCCTTGGCGCCGCATCGGTATCGGTGCGCTGCGGTGGGCGCACGGTGGTGTTTTCCGGCGACCTGGGACGGCCGCACGACCCCGTCATGCGGCCGCCGGTCGCGCTGGGCCCATGCGACTACCTGGTGGTGGAGTCGACTTACGGCGACCGCTGCCACGATCCGGCCGATCCCGCGGGACAGCTGGCGGCCGTCATCGCCCGGACTGCCGCGCGCGGCGGGGTGACCGTCATCCCTTCGTTCGCCGTGGGACGTGCGCAGGAAATGCTGTATGAGATCTGGCGCCTCAAGGAGGCTGGTGCGATTCCGGCGGCACTGCCCATTTACCTCAATAGCCCGATGGCGGCCGACGCCACGCGGCTTTACATCAAGCACCACGACCAGCACCGCCTCGACCAGCGCAGCTGCCGTGCCCTGGGGCACGTTGCGCACATCGTCAACAGTGTGGAAGAGTCGATGGCGCTGAACCGGCGTCAGGCGCCCATGGTGATCATTGCCGCCAGCGGCATGGCCACCGGCGGCCGCGTGCTGCATCACCTGAAAGCCTTCGCCGGCGATTCGCGCAACACCATCCTGTTCGTCGGCTTCCAGGCGGCGGGGACGCGCGGGGCACGGCTGCTGGCCGGCGAAACTTCGGTCAAGATCCATGGCGAGTACTTTCCGGTGCGTGCGCAAGTGGTACAGATCGGCAACCTGTCGGCCCATGCGGACGCCGATGAGATCATGGATTGGCTGGCGGCATCGAAGGCTGCGCCGCGCCAGGTATTCGTGACCCATGGCGAGCCGGCGGCGGCCGACGCGCTGCGCCGGCGCATTACTGAACAATTGCATTGGACCTGCCGCGTGCCGGAATACCTTGAAGAAGTCGTACTGGAGTAGAGGATGCCGTGGACCAGGTGCTGGAAATTTCGCTTGCCGCGCTGGCCGGCGCTTTGCTGGCTGCGGCGCTGACTTCCTGGTTGACTTTCCGCTACGTGGCGGGCATCGCGCGCCTGCTGCGCCAGCGAACCCGTAGCGCGGAGTCGCGCGAGCAGCTGGTGGCGCAAGTGTTCGATGCAACCTCCGAAGGCATCCTGGTGGTGGACCGCGACATGCGTATCGTCGAAGCGAACCGCGCCTTTTCCCAGATGAGCGGTTATGCGCGCCACGAATTGCTCGGGCAGCACCCGCGCATCATGCAGTCGGGCCGGCAGGATGCCGATTTTTACAAGGCGATGTGGCAAGGCTTGCTGGGCACTGGCCAATGGCAGGGCAGGGTATGGGACAGGCGGCGCGACGGCAGCCTGTTCGCCGCCCACCTGACCTTGAGTACCGTGCGCGACGCGCAGGGCAGGGCGCAGCACTATTTCGGCCTGTTCACCGACATCACGGAAGAATGTGCGCGGCTGGAGGAAATGGAGCAGATGGCGTTCATGGATCCCCTCACGCGCCTGCCGAACCGGCGGCTGATGGAAGACCGGCTGCAGCAGGCGCTGGCGTTTGCCGCCCGGACCGAAAAACTGGTGGCGGTGTGCATGATGGACCTGGACGGCTTCAAATATGTCAACGACACCTTTGGCCATGAGGCGGGCGATGCCGTGCTGGTGGAAGTGGCGGGACGGCTGCAGCAGGTGGTGCGTGCCAACGATACCGTGGCGCGCCTGGGCGGGGACGAATTCGTGCTGCTGCTGGCGGGCTTGAACGAGGTCGGCGAAGCGGAGGAGATCCTCGGGCGTGCGCTGGCCGAAGTGCGCGCGCCGGTGCGCCTGGCCGGCGAGCAGCCGGCCTGTGTCTCGGCCAGTATCGGACTGGCCGTGTTCCCCTTCGATGCGCAGCTGGCGGACGACTTGCTCAGGCGCAGCGATGCGGCCATGTACGCGGCAAAACGCCAGGGCCGCGACCGCTGCCTGCGGGCTGCCGCGCGCTAGGGCAGCTGCAGGCGGGCCAGGAATTTCTCGGGCGGCTGGTAGCCGATGGTGCGCGCTTGCGGCACTTCCTTGCCGGCCGCGTCGAAAATGATGATGCCGGGCGGGCCGAACAGGCTGAAGCGCTTCAGCAGGGCACGGTCTTCGGCGCTGTTGTCCGTGACGTCGGCCTGTAGCAGCTGCATGCCCTGCATTGCTGCCTGCACGCGGGCGTCGCTGAACGTGAGCCGTTCCATCTCCTTGCAGGAGACGCACCAGTCGGCGTAGAAGTCGAGCATGACCGGCTTGCCTGCGCTGGCCAGCACCTGGTCAAGTTCGGCGCTGTTGCGCACGCGGGTGAAGCGCGGTTCGGCGTCATGCGCCGTCCCGGTGCCCGCAGCCGCGCCATTGCCGCCAATGCCCCCATTCCCGCCGCCGCGCAGGTGCGCCAGCGGCTGCAGTACGTCGCTGCCGGAGCTGGCCGCACCCACCAGTTCGAACAGGCCAGCCAGCAGCATCAGCACGCCCAGCGTCTTGGCGGCGTAAGCGCCGATGCCGGCGCCCTGCGGCAGCGCGTCGCCGACGCGCAGGAACGCCGCGCACAGGATGGCGAATCCGCCCCACAGCGCCATGCCCACGGTGACCGGCAGCACGGGATTGACCATCCAGACAGCAACGGCGATCAGCAGCAGGCCGAATACCTTCTTCACACTGTTCATCCATGCTCCTGCGCGGGGCAGCAGGCTGCCGGCGGACAGGCCCGTCAGCAGCAGCGGCACGCTCATGCCGCACGCCATGGCGAACAAGGCCCCTGCGCCGACCAGCGCATTGCCGGTCTGGCTGATGTACAACAAGGCCCCGGCCAGCGGACCTGCGACGCAGGGGCCGACGATCAGTGCCGATAGCGCGCCCATGGTGAAGACGGCGGCAATGCGTCCGCCGGACAAGCTGCCGCTGGCGCTGCTCAGGCGGGTCTGCAGCGAGCTGGGCAACTGCAGCTGGTAGACGTCGAACATCGACAGCGCCAGCGCCACCAGCAGCGCGCCGAAGGTCAGCAGCACCCAGGGCTTTTGCAGCGCTCCCGCCAGGCCTTCGCCCGCCAGGCCGGCGGCCACGCCCAGCGCCGTATACACCAGGGCCATGCCCAGGCTGTACGCGGCCGCCAGCAGCAGCCCGCGCTTGCGCGTCACCTGCGCTTCGCCGACGATGATGGACGACAGGATCGGGACCATCGGCAGCACGCAAGGGGTGAACGAGAGCAGCAGGCCGAAAGCCAGGAAGGCCGCACCGATACGCCACGCGCTGCCGCTTTGCAGCGTGCGCTGGGCGAGCGAGGTGTCGTCCTCCGGCACCTGAGCCGGTGCAGCCGGTGCAGCCGGCGCGGATGCCGCGGCCGGTGCCGCAGCGGCGGCGGCAGGCGCCTCCGGCAGCGCCACCAGCACGCCCGGCCGCGCCGGATCGATACGGTAGCGCCGTTCGGCCGGCGGATAGCACAAACCGGCATCGGCGCAGCCCTGGTAGGCGACGGTCAGGGTGGCGGCCGCAGCCTCGCGCCACGGCAATTGCAAGGCCAGCTCCTGCGCATAGGTCTCCATCTCCCTGCCGAAGTTCTCATCGAACTTGCGTGTCCCGGCCGGCAGCTCCACCGGCAGGGCCGTGCCATTGCTGCGCAAGGCAATGCGCTCGCGGTACAGGTGGTAGCCGGGGGCGATCATCCAGCGTACGCTGAGCTGGCGGTCCGCCCCCAGTTCGGCGCGCAGGGCGAAGGCTTGTTCGGGTGCCAGGAAATCGTCGGCCAGCGCAGTGCTGCCCAGCGCGGCAGCCAGCAGCAGCGCTGCCAGCCATTGGATCAGGAACTTCATTGTTATCTCCGAAAGATGCGGCCATCGTGGTCGATGGCCAGGTACGACAAGCCGGACTGGTCGAGGAAATCGATGCCGTCCTCTTCCAGCAGCATGGCGGCGGTGCTGCAACTGCCGGCGGTGATGGCCTGGGGCGCCACCACGCTGACCGAGCGCCAGTAGGTCACCGGCATGCCGCTGCGCGGATCGAGGATGTGGCAATAGCGCCGGCCATCGGCCTCGAAGTAGCGCTCATAGTCGCCGCTGGTGGCCAGTGCGCCGCGGCTGAAGGGCAGGCTGGCAGTGGTGGCATACGCGCTGCGGGGATCCTGGATGCCGATACTCCAGGCCTTGCCGTCCGGGCGCGGACCGAGGAAGCGCATGTCGCCGCCCAGGTTTACGTAGCCGTGGCGCACACCTTGCGCGGCCAGCAATTCGGCCGCCTGGTCCACGGCGTACTCTTTGCCAAAACCGCCGAAGTCCAGTTCCATGCCCGCTTCCGGCAGCAGGACAGCGTCGCCATCGCGTTGCACGCGGTGCCAGCCCACCAGGGGCAGCAGACGCTCCAGCGTTGGCGGCGGCGGCACGGCACCGATCCTGAAATCCCACGCCTTGCGCAATACGCCGGAAGTGATGTCGAAACGCCCGCGGCTGCAGCGGTACAGCGCATCGGCGTAATCGAGCAAGGCCATCGTTTCGACGTCGCACGCCACCGGCGTCGCGCCCGCCGCCGCATTGATGCGGCTGACCACGCTGTCCGCGCGATAGCGCGAAAACTTGGCTTCGATACGCCTGACTTCGGCCAGCGCGGGTTCGGCCAGGGCGCGGGCTTCTGCCCCGCTGCCGGCGGCCAGCCTGATCTCGCAGCGGCTGGCCATGGCCTGGAAGTCGATGGTGTAGACCGGATTCACCACTGCCGCGTCACCCCGATTTGCAGGCTGACGGCGCGCATCGGCGCCAGCCCCGGGCTGCCGCTGCCGAACAGGCGCCAGGCGCCGCGCTGTTCGTAGCGTTCGAGCTTGACGTCCATGGCCCAGTCGCGGTTGATCTGCCTGGCCAGCTTGACGCCCAGCGTGACGGCGCCAAAGCCCGACAGGCGCTGGTCGGCGGAACTGGCGGCGCCGCTGCCGAACACATAGCCGGGCGGGAAGGGTTCCCCAAGCTGGCGGTCATAAACCGGGTCGAAGTAGAAGTCGGCGGCACGCTGGGTGTACAGCCGCACCCCCGGCGTGACGGTCCAGCCATCGGCCAGGCCCTGCACCCATTCCGCGCCCAGGGTATGGGCGCTGATGCCGAAGCTGTCGCGGTAGAAGCGGTAGCTCAGGCGGCTGGTCGCCCCCTGCGCCACGAAGCGGTGGTTCCACTGCAGCAGGACGGTGTGCTGGCGCCGTGCGTCCGGGCGGTTGTCGGCCAGCTTGTACGGGTCCGAGTAATAGCCGTGGCCGCGGCTGTGGGTCAGCGTGAACTGCGCCACGTCCACCGGCGTCAGGACCTGGGTCACCCCGGCCAGCGCGCTGACGGTCTGGCGGCCGGCATCCTGCACGACGTGGTTGACCGGGTTGATGCTGTCGTCCGCACCGCCGAGGCCGAAGTTCCAGGTGGTGTTCTTGTCCGCGCTGGCCAACGCCGCCTGCAGCGACAGGGCGCGCGACACATAATCATGCTCCGTCGAGTACGCGGCCGCCAGGCTGACTGAGCCTTGCGGCAGATAGCGCGTGACCGTCACGTCGCCAGCCTTGCGCAGGTCGCTCATGCGCGAGGCGCCGGAAACCGCGGTGTGGTAGCGCGGCGAAGCGCCGGACACGTCGTCCACCGTGGCGCTGGCGGCCAGCGACCACTCGCCCGCGATGGGCGCCAGGACCGAGACCGCCGGCGCATGGACGCGCACACGGTCCAGGCCGGGCTGGTCTTCCTTGTAGTACAGGTATTTGACGCCGACGCTGCCGCGTTCGGGCGCCGTTTCGGCATGGACGGCACCGATCCCCGGCAGCAGCATGGCCGCCGCCAGCAAGGCCTGGCCGACCGGTGCGCCGTTCTGTGGTTTGTTCTCCATCGTGTTCCCCATCAGTTGCAGCCGCATCCGCCGCCGCCCACGGCGCTGCCGCCGGATGCCGCTTCCTTGCTGGCGTAGATATGTTCGTTGAAGCGCGTCTCCAGGCCGTCGCCCTGCATCAGCATGTCGGTGCGCGCGAGCTCGCCCTTTTCCCATGGCCTCACTGCAGGCATGGCGCAGCCGGCGAGGGCGGCGCCCAGCAGGGCCGCCGCGCCGAGGCCGGCCAGGCGCCCCATGCGCACCGCGCTGTGGCGCTGCGCGCTCATTGCCGTGCTCCCAGGGCGCTCTTGATACGCGCTTCCAGCACGCTGCGGTCGGCCGGCCGGAAGCCACTGTGCTCGTACAGGACCTTGCCGTCCGGGCCGATCAGCACGCTGCTCGGCATGCCCTTGATGCCGTAGCTGCGCGGCGCGCTGCCGTTCGGGTCGAAGGCGATGACGAAGGTGGCCGGGTTGGTGTTGAGGAAGCTGCGCGCATCGTCGGTCTTCGCGTCGACATTGATGCCGACCACTTGCAAGCCCTGCGCGCCGTAGCGTGCCTGCATCTCGTTCATCCACGGGAAGGATTGGCGGCAGGGACCGCACCACGACGCCCAGAAATCGACGTAGACCAGCTTGCCCTGGTACTGTTCCAGCTTCACCGTGCCGGTCGGTCCGGCCAGCGAAAAGCCGGGTGCCGCCTGGCCCGGTTCCAGCGCCAGGGCCTGGCCGGCGGCCGCCAGCGCAGCGGCAGCGGCCAGCATGCGCGCCTGGCGGCGGCGCCACAGCAGCACGCCTGCCGCCAGTACGGCCAGCACGGCCAGCATCGGGTCGTTGCCGCCGCTGATGGCGGAGCAGCCGCCGCCGCCGCGGTTCTGCGCGGTGCCTGCCGTGGCCGTGCCGGCGCTGGCCTGGCCGCTCAGGGCGATCTGCCAGCTGCCGCCGTTGGCCTGCAAGGTGGCGCTGCCGCTGGCATTGCCGGCGGCCGCCGGGGCAAAGCGCACCGGCAGCTCGCACGAAGCGCCGGGCTGCAGCGTCAGCGGGAAGGGGCCGCAGGCATTGGCCTCGCCGCTGGCCACTGCAAACGGTCCGCTGAAGGCGGCGCTGTCCAGCACCACTGCGGCAGCGCCGGTATTGGTCAGGGCGAAGCGCTTCACGAGGCCGGCGCCACCGGCCGTGGTGCTGCCGTAGTCGAAGGCTTGCGGCGACACGCCCAGCGATGGCGCGGTGTTCGGCACCGCAATGCCGTTGCCGTTCAGGCGCACCGTGAACTGGGCACCGCCGTCGGTCAGCAGCACCATGTCGGCGCTGCGGGCGCCGGCGGCGGTAGGCTTGAAGGCGGCATCGATGGTGCAGCTGGCGCCCGGGCTCAGGGTGGCGCTGGCGGCGCACGTGCCGGCCAGCGCAAAGTCGCCCGGATTGCTGCCGCCCAGTACCAGCGAAGAAATCTTCAGGGCTGCGCTGCCGCTATTGGACAAGGTATTGCGCAGGGCAGCCGATTGCTGGCCGACCAGGGTGTCGGCAAAGGCGACCGGTCCATTCTCGCTCAGGGCCGGGCGTGCCACGGCGGCAGCGGTGCCGGAACCGGTGACGGCCACCGACAGGTCGGCGGCGTTGGAACGCACCAGCAGGGTGGCGGCGGCGTCGCCCGCGGCGGCCGGGGCAAAGGACAGCGGCACCGTGCAGCTGGCGCCGACCGCCAGGCTGCTGCCGCAAGTGCCGCCGCTGCCGATGGTGATGCTGGAGGCACCGCTGACGGTGATGCCGCTGATCGCCAATGCCACGTTGCCGCGGTTGCTGAGCGTAATCGGCTGCGTCACGGCGGCGGCGCCCACGGTCTGGGTGCCGAACGCCAGGGCGCTCGGGCTGGCGGCGATGGCCGGCGCCGGGGCGCTGGCGTTGCCGGCGAGGGCCACCGCCACATTGGCGTTGCTGGCGTTGGAGGCCAGGTTCAGGCTGGCCGAGAAGCTGCCCGCGCTGGTGGGCAGGGCCTGCACCAGCACCGTGCAGCTGGCGCCGGCGGCGACGGCGGTGCCGGTGGCGCAAGTGCCGCCCAGCGAGAAGAAGCCGGCCTGGGCGCCGGACAGGCCAATCGTGGAGAAGGTCATGGCAGCCTGGCCGCTATTGGTCAGGGTCAGCGTGCGCTGGACCGGCGCGTTGGTCAGCACGGCGCCGAATTCGACGGCGGTGGCCGACAGGGCCAGGGTGGCTTGCGCCACGGCGTTGCCGGTGCCCGACAGGGCGACGCTGCTGGAGCCGCCGGTGGCATTGTGGCCGATGGCCAGCGCGCCGCTGCGGGCGCCGGCGGCGCCCGGGCGGAAGACCAGCTGCACGGTGCAGCTGGCGCCGGCCGCCAGGGAGGCGCCGGCCGCGCAGCTGCCGCCGGCAATGCGGAAGTCGCCGCCATTGCTGCCGCCCACCGCCAGGCTGGCGATGTTCAGCGCGGCCGAACCGCTGTTGGACAGGGTGGTGGCCAGCGTGGCGCTGTCCACGCCCACGGTCACACCGCCGAAGGACAGCGTGGCCGGTGCCACGGTGGCCGCCGGCGCGGCTGTCACGCCGGGGTTGCCGATGAAGGCCGCCAGGTCGGCGATTTCGGCCGCCGTGAATTTGCCGTTGTACAGGGTGCCCATGCCGCCGCGGTTGGCGGCGAAGGCGGCGCTGATGACGGACGGGTTGTTGGCCGCCGCCAGGATACCGTTGACGTTATTGGCCGGGGACGGGCCGTGGCAGGCGGCGCAGGTGGTGCCGCCGGCGGTGGGGCCGTTCAGGTAAAGGCTCTTGCCGTTCAGGGCGTCGGCGGCCTGCGCCCAGTGCGCGGCATGCGCCAGGCCCAGTGCCAGCATGGCCCACAGTCGGTGATGTTTCATCGGTGCTCCTGTTGTTGGTTGATCGTTTTCAGGCACACATCGACAGCGCCCAGGCATTGCATGCGGCATGCAGGAGGGCGCACAGCCGCCAGTCGCGCCAGCGCTGGTAGGCCAGGCCGAACCCCACGCCGGGCCCGAACACCAGCGCCGCCGCCAGCGCGCCGCTGCCAAGGTGCAGTGCGCTGAAGGCGGCCGCACTGGCCAGCACGGCCAGGGTGGCGCCGCAGCGCGGCAGCAGCCAGGCGTGCAGGCCGGCGCGCACCACCCATTCCTCCAGCAGCGGCGCCAGCACCAGCAGGCGCAGCACGGCGGCCAGGTCGGGCGAAAGCAGGGCGGGTCCGCAGACGGCTTGGGTGAACACAGGTACTGAGCATTCTGTCAATGTTGTTACAGTCAATACCCAGGCACGGCAAAATGGTTCAAAATTCGGAAGGAAAATTTTTTTTCGCATTCCTTGAACCTTTTTGCGCCGGCCGGCTATTCACTGGCGCAAAGAGGAGAACAATGCATGCGGTCTGGCAGGAGGGCGGGTGTGACGGGCGAGTTGGATGAAGGCGAGCTGGTACGGCGGGTAGGGGGCGGCGACCGCCTGGCCTTCCAGGCACTGTACCGCGCCTACTTCCCGCGCCTGGCCCGTTTCCTCGACCGCATGACGCGCAACGTGCCCCTGCTGGAAGAAGTCGTCAACGACACCATGCTGGTGGTATGGCAGAAGGCCGCCAGTTACGACGGCAGCAGCAAGGTGTCGACCTGGATCTTCGGCATCGCCTACCGCCAGGCGCTGAAAGCGCTGCGCGGGCTGGACGAGCCGCTGGAAGACGTGGCCGACAGCACTGCCGGCGAGGAATGGCACGAGCCCGAGCATGCGATGGCGGCGCGCCAGTTGCAGCGCGGCGTGGGCCGCGCCCTGGATGCCTTGCCGCTGGAGCAGCGCGTGGTGGTGTGCCTCACGTATTACCACGGCATGGCTTACCAGGAGATCGCCGAGGCCATGGGCTGTCCGGTGAATACGGTGAAGACGCGCATGTTCCATGCACGGCTGCGCCTGAAGGACATGTTGTCCGAGCATATGGAAGAAATGAGATGAACACGCAAGACCCATCGAACGTTGCGGAGCACCAGGACATGCAGGCGCTGCTGCCCTGGTATGCCGCCGGCTCGCTGGCCGACGGCGAGGCGGCGCGGGTGCAGCAGCACTTGCGCGACTGCCCCGCATGCCGCGCCGAGCTGGCCTGGCAGCGCCGCCTGATCGAAACGGCCGCCCCCTTGCCGGCAGGGCTGGACCAGGAACGCGCACTGGCGCGCCTGATGCCCATGCTGGACGAGGCAACGCAAGCGGCGCCGCACCCGTTGGCCCAGCCTGTCGCCAAACCATCCCCCGTTGTACAGCCGCCGTTCCGTTTCGCCAGTGCCTTGATGGACTGGCTGCGCGGGCACGGCGACTGGAAGGGCTGGGCCATCGCGGCACAGGCAGCGGTGATCGTCGTGCTGGCAGCGAACCTGCTGCCAGCCGGCGCACCGCCCACTTATCATGCTTTGGGCAGCGCGCCGGCCGCGGCACCGGACGTGCTGGTGGTATTCCGTCCCGAGGCCAGCGTGCGCGACGTGCAGCGCCTGCTGCAGGATGCCGGCGCGCGCCTGGCCGGCGGCCCCACGTCGACCGGTGCCTGGCTGGTGGAAGTCGATCCGGCGAGGCGCCCGGCGCTGCTGGCTGCATTGCGCAACGACCCTGCCGTCGAACTGGCCGAAGCCCTGGCGCCGGAGGGCAAGCCGTGATGCGCTGGATCGCCGCGCTGCCGATGCTGTGCGCGCTGGCAGGACCGGCAGGCGCACAGGCCGACGCAGGCGCCAGCGCGCCGGCCGTGGCGCTGCGCCCCGCGGCGTCGCCGGCCGACGCTGCCCCGGCCGAGGGCGCCGACATCCTGGTCATGCTCCATCTGCCCGCGCCGCATTTCCGCGCCGATGGCTATGGCGGCGCCGGCTACCGCGACGATGCCGGGCAGCAGGCGCGCCAGCGCATTGCCAAGGCCCTGGCACGCGAACACGGCATGCAGCTGATGGAGGACTGGCCGATGCCGGCCCTGAACGTCGATTGCTACCGCATGCGGCTGGCCGCCGGGCAGGATCCGGCAACGGTGCTGGCCGCGCTGGCGCGCGACCGCCGCGTCGCCTGGGCCCAGGCGATCCAGGAATTCAGCGCGCAGGCCGGTGCCGGGGCAGCCGGCGACCCGTTGTACCGCGTGCAGCCGGCCGCCGCGCCCTGGCAGCTGGAGCAGGTGCGCAAGTCCGCCACCGGCCGCAAGGTGCTGGTGGCCGTGATCGACAGCGGCGTGGAAGCCGGCCACCCCGACCTGGCCGGCCAGGTCGCGGTGCAGGAGAATTTCGTCGATGGCCAGTCCTATGTGGCAGAAGAACACGGCACCGCGATCGCGGGTGTGATCGCGGCGCGCGCCGACAACGGTGTCGGCATCGCCGGCATCGCGCCGCAGGCGCGCCTGATGGCGTTGCGTGCCTGCTGGCAGGCCGACGCCGGCACGCGCTGCAACAGCTTCACGCTGGCCAAGGCCATGAACTATGCCTTGCTGCATAACGCCCAGGTCATCAACCTCAGCCTGTCCGGACCGCCGGACCGGCTATTGCAGCAATTGGTCGGCGCCGCCCAGGCGCGCGGCATCCGGGTGGTGGGGGCGGTCGATCCGGCGCGCAGCGATGGCGGCTTCCCGGCCAATACGCCGGGCGTATTCGCGGTTGCCGCCGACGATACGCCGCGCCACGACCGGCAAGCCTTGCTGGCGCCGGGCCGCGATATCCCGACCACCATGCCCGGCGCGCGCTGGGGCATGGTGTCGGGCTCTTCTTATGCCGCCGCCCACGTGACGGGCATGCTGGCCCTGATCGGCGAACTGAAGCCGCAACTGGCCGGCGAACGCCTGCGCGAGGGCATTGTGCGCAGCAGCGGCCACGCACCGTTGACGGGGATAGATCTTTGCGCCACCATCATGCGCATTACCGGTAAATGTTCCTGCGCATGCCCCAACCCTCCCACCGACAACCTGGCCCGCTCTCCCTGATCGGGCATGCCTGGCTGGCCGCCTGCATGGTTGCCGGCGGGGCGCAGGCGCAGGTCAGCGGCAGTGCCGGCATCATGTCGGACTATATGTATCGCGGCGTGTCGCTCAGTTCCGGCAAGGCTGCGGCGCGGCTGTCGCTTGACTACGACGCGCCCAACGGCGTGTTTGCCGGCGCCCAGGTGGTCAGCGGCCAGCTGGCCACGCAATCGCACCGCAACGCGCAATGGCTGGGCTATGCCGGTTACGCGCAGCGCCTGGCGTCGGGCCTGTCCTGGGAAGCCGGCATCTCGGCCTATGCTTTCCACGCGGCGCCGAGCTGGAATTTCCGCGAGATCTACACCGGGCTGGCGTTCGGCGATTATGCGGCGCGCCTGCATTATTCGCCCGATTATCTCGGTTTCGGCAGCCGCACCGTCTATGCTGAAATCAATGGCGGCGCGCAACTGGCACCGGCCTGGCGCCTGTTCTGGCGCGGCGGCTTCCTGTCCGCGCCCGACAATGCGGACAGCAGCCGCGCCGAAGGGCGCGTCGGCGTCGCCACCGCGCGCGAAGGCTGGCAGGTGCAGCTGTCGCTGGATGCGGTGCGCCTGCGCGGCCAGGGCAGTGCCGGCACCGGCTATGGCAGCTATGGCGGCCGCGCCGTATCGTCGAGCAAGGTGAGCAGCAAGCTGGTGCTGGCATTGGCCCGCGGCTTCTGATTCCACGCCATCACTTGATCCTGATCATTCCGCAGGGCCGGCAGTTCCGGTTAGCCTGTCCGCAAGGAGGGATGTATGGGATATCCAATGCGGGCCAGGCGGCTCGGCATCGACACCTACCAGCAAGCGGTGGCTTATATGCGGCGCGACTGCGAAGTGTGCCGGGCCGAGGGTTTTGAAGCGCAATCGCGTATCGAGCTGCAGTGCGAAGGGCGCAGCGTGGCGGCCATGCTGAATGTGGTCGACGGCGGCCTGCTGGGCGGCGGGGAAATCGGCTTGTCGGAAGCGGCCTGGGAAGCGCTGGGCGCGATGCCCGGCGCGCAGGTCACCGTGCGCCATGCGGCACCGCTGGCTTCGTTCTCTGCCGTGCGCGGCAAGATCCACGGGCGGCCGCTCGACGACGCCGCCGCGCAAGCCATCATTGCCGACATCTCGGACGGCCGTTATCCCGATATCCACCTCTCCAGCTTCATCACGGCCTGTTCCGGCAACCGCCTCGACCTGGCCGAAACCATCGCCCTGACGCGCGCCATGGCCGCAGCCGGGCAGCGCATGCAGTGGCCCGCGCAAGTGGTGGTGGACAAGCACTGCGTCGGCGGCTTGCCGGGCAACCGCACCACGCTGCTGGTGGTGCCGATCGTGGCGGCCTGCGGCCTGACCATGCCCAAGACCTCCTCGCGCGCCATCACCTCGCCGGCCGGCACGGCCGACACCATGGAAACCCTGGCCCCGGTGGCGATCGGCATCGACGCCATGCGCCGCGTGGTGCAGCAGGAGGGCGGCTGCATCGTGTGGGGCGGCAGCGTGACGCTGAGTCCCGCCGACGACGTGCTGATCCGCGTCGAGCGGCCGCTGGAACTCGATAGCGATGGCTTGCTGGTGGCGTCGGTGCTGTCGAAGAAGCTGGCGGCCGGCGCCAGCCACGTCCTGATCGACATCCCCGTCGGGCGCACCGCCAAGGTGCGTTCCGAGCTGGCCGCCCGCCAGCTGGCGGCGCGGCTGGAAGGCGCGGCGCGCGCCCTCGGCCTGGCGGCGCATTGCGTGCTGAGCGACGGCAGCCAGCCGGTCGGCAGCGGCATCGGCCCGGCCCTGGAAGCGATGGATGTGCTGGCCGTGCTGCAAGGGGAAGCGCATGCGCCGCAGGACTTGCGCCAGCGCGCGCTGGCCCTGGCGGCCGGCGTGCTGGAACTGGGTGGACGCGCCGCGCCCGGCGCCGGGCTGGACCTGGCCGTGCAAACGCTCGATTCGGGCGCGGCATGGCGCAAATTCCAGGCCATCTGCGCGGCGCAAGGCGGCTTGCGCCAGCCGCCCGTGGCCGCCCATGTGCACGTGCTGCCGGCGCGCCATGCGGGCATTGTGGTTGCCATCGACAACCGCAAGCTGGCCACGCTGGCCAAGCTGGCGGGCGCTCCCCGCGCCGCCGCCGCCGGCGTGCGCTTCCTTGCGCCGCTTGGCAGCAAGCTCGAAGTCGGGCAGCCGGTGCTGGCCATCCACGCCGAGACGCCGGGCGAGCTGGCTTATGCGCTGGAATATGCCGAAGCCCAGGGCAACCTGGTCACGGTGGAGGAAGCATGAGCCGGATACTGCTGATCCAGGGACATCCCGATCCCGCCGGCGGGCACTTGTGCCACGCCCTGGCGGAGGCCTATGCCGCCGGTGCGCGCGCCGCGGGCCACCGGGTCGCCATCGTGACGCCGGCGACGCTGGAATTCCCGCTGCTGGCCAATGCAACCGAGTGGGAAGAGGGGGCCGTGCCGCCGGTGCTGGCGCCGGTGCAGCAGGCCATCGCCGACGCGCAGCACGTCGTCCTGTTCTATCCGCTCTGGCTGGGCGACTTGCCGGCCGGCCTCAAGGCGTTCCTGGAGCAGGTCGCACGGCCCGGCTTTGCGCTGCAACGCAAGTCGCGCAATCCGCTGCGGGCCGGGCTCCTGACTGGGCGCAGTGCCAGGGTGGTGGTGACGATGGGGATGCCGGCACTGATTTACCGTTGGTACTACCGTGCACACAGCCTGAAGTCCCTGGAGCGCAATATCCTGCGTTTCGTCGGCATCGCACCGGTCCGCCACACCCTGGTCGGCGGAGCGGGCAAGATGACGCCGGCCGACGTGCAAGCCTGGTGCGGCCGCATGCAGGTGCTGGGCGCCAGGGCGCTCTAGCGGCGCGGCGTGTCGTTGCGCGCGGCGATGGCGCGGTTCAGGCGCTCCATGGTGTCGGCCGGCACGTCGCGGCTGCAGACGACATAGCGTTTCAAGCCCGGCGGCATGTCGGCAAAGTCGATCAGCACCAGCGACTGCAGTTCGGGCAGCCTGCTGCGCAGGTAGTTCCAGTCTTCCCGGTCGACGAACAGGTAATCGGCCCGTCCCAGGGCCACCATGCGGAACATGGCGGCTGTTTCCACCGTGCGGCGCATCACCCGGTTCTGGCTGCCGGCGATCAGGGCATCGAGCTCGGGACCGTAGGACACGCCATCGATCACGGCCAGCGTCAGGCTCTTGTCCGACACCAGTGCGTTCAGGCTGCGGTGGGCCTTGATGCGTGCCGCCACGGCAGGCACGGCAAGGATGGCATGCGGCTGGTCGGTGTGCACCGCCACGCTGTACTGGGCGACGGCTTCGCGTTCAGGCAGGCGGTACCAGCTGATCGAGCAATAGTTGGGCAGGCCATGCTTGAAATTGGCCCAGATGCGCTTTTGCGGTTCGTTCACGAAGCGCACCTGCACGCCGGCCGCGGCAAAGATTTCCCTGGCCCGTTCCAGCATGAAGCCTTTCGCCACGCCGTTTTCAAAATAGTAATAGGGCGGCTTTTCGCGCCAGGCCACGGTGACCGGCGGCGCCTGCGCGAATGCCGTTGCCGCGCTGGACGCGGCAAGCGTGCCGGCTAAATATTTCTGCAACATACTCCCATTATAATAGGGCAGAGCCAGCAAAAAGGAGCAGCACGATGTTCAGCCGTCCCCACGTAGCACCGATGATGTTCGACGACCCTTCCGCAGCACTGGCCCAGGTCCGGGCGATTTACGAGGACAGTATCCGCTTCCTGCGCGAATCGCTGCAGCACTTCGTCGAGGGCGAAACGCCCACCGAGCGGGTGCGCGCCTGCTATCCCTATGTGCGCGTGCAGACCGAAACCGTGGCGCGCGCCGATTCGCGCCTTTCCTTCGGCTTCGTGGCCGGCCCCGGCGCCTTCGAAACCACGCTGACCCGGCCCGACCTGTTCGGCCGCTATTACGAGGAACAATTCCGACTGCTGTTGAAGAACCACGGCCAGCAGCAGATGCAGATCGAGGTCGGGCTCAGCGCGCAGCCGATCCCCATCCATTTTTCATTTGCCGAACATGACCATATCGAAGGCAGCCTGAGCGCCGAACGGCGCCTGCTGATGCGCGACGTGTTCGATTTGCCGAACCTGGCGGCCATGGATGACGGCATCGCCAACGGCACCTACGAGGCGCCGCCCGGCGAGGCGCAACCGCTGTCGCTGTTTACCGCGCCGCGCGTGGACTATTCGCTGCAGCGCCTGCGCCACTACACCGGCACCTCGCCCGAGCACTTCCAGAAATTCGTGCTGTTTACGAACTACCAGTTCTACATCGACGAATTCGTGCGCCTGGGCCACGAGCTGATGGCCAGCCCGGACAATGACGGGTATGTGGCCTTCGTGGAACCGGGCAACCTGGTCACGCGCCGCGTCGGCCATGCCATGCAGCCCGGCGACGACCTGGGCGCGGCGCCGCCGCGCCTGCCGCAAATGCCGGGCTACCACCTGGTGCGCGCCGACGGCAGCGGCATCAGCATGGTCAATATCGGCGTCGGCCCGGCCAACGCCAAGACCGCCACCGACCATATCGCCGTGCTGCGCCCGCACGCCTGGCTGATGCTGGGCCATTGCGCCGGCTTGCGCAACACGCAGCAACTGGGCGACTACGTGCTGGCGCACGGCTATGTGCGCGAAGACCATGTGCTCGATGAGGATTTGCCGCTGTGGGTGCCGATCCCGGCGCTGGCCGAGGTGCAGGTGGCGATCGAGTCGGCGGTGGCGGAAGTGACGCAGCTGGGCGGGCATGACTTGAAACGCGTGCTGCGCACCGGTACCGTGGCCAGTACCGACAACCGCAACTGGGAATTGCTGCCGCAGCGCACGCCCGAGCGCCGCTTCAGCCAGAGCAGGGCGGTGGCGCTGGATATGGAAAGCGCCACCATCGCCGCCAACGGATTCCGATTCCGCGTCCCGTACGGCACGCTGCTGTGCGTCAGCGATAAGCCGCTGCACGGCGAAATCAAGCTGCCGGGCATGGCCAACCAGTTCTACCGCGACCGCGTGGATCAGCACTTGCGTATCGGCATGCGCGCGCTGGAGCTGCTGCGCGGCCTGGGCTCGGACAAGCTGCACAGCCGCAAGCTGCGCAGCTTCGCCGAGGTGGCGTTCCAGTAGGCCTTAGCGTTGCAGCCAGGCGTCGTAGTCGATGGCGCCGATGCGCGGGGTGGCGCCGGGTGCCGGCACCAGGCTGCCGTGCTCCAGTACCGACCCGAAGTAGCCCGCCTGCGGGTCGGTCACGATCGGCCGGGTCTCGCCGGCGGCGGCCAGCGCGCGGCGCACGATCTGCTCCAGTGGGAATTGCTGCGGGCCCGCCAGTTCGGTGATGCCGTTCAGGGGCGGCGCCAGGGCGACGTCGGCCAGCGCGGCCGCCACGTCGTCGGCCGCCACCGGCTGGATCAGGGCCGGGGACAGCCGGATCTGGCCATCCACCACCGACGACTGGCCGATGGCCGCCATGAATTCCATGAACTGGGTGGCGCGCAGGATGGTGTAAGGGATGCCGTTCTGCTTGATCAATTCTTCCTGCGCCAGCTTGGCGCGGAAATAGCCGTTTTCCGGCAGCCGGTCGGTGCCGACGATGGACAGGGCCACGTGGTGGCGCACACCGGCTTCCTTCTCGGCGCGGCCGAGGTTGCGGCTCGATTTCTGGAAGAAGTCCAGCACGTCGGCCGGCGCGAACGATGGTGAGTTGGCCACGTCCACCACGACTTCGGCGCCAGCCAGGGCCGTCGCCAGGCCTTCGCCCGTGACTGCATTGACGCCGGTGCCCGGCGAGGCCGCCAGCACTTCGTGGCCGCGTTCCTGCAGCAGGTTGACCAGTTTGCCGCCAATCAGGCCGGTGCCGCCGATAACTACGATTTTCATGGTGATTTCCTCCAGGGTGAGAGTTGCTGTTGCGTTGACAAACCATGGTAGCCCCGCCAGAATCGGCTGGAAGGACGAATAACCCTTATTTCCTGCCAAAATGCCCGCTGACCGCCTGGTACTTTTCCTAGCCTATGAAGATGTCGGGCTGCTTGACCTGACCGGCCCGCAAACCGTGTTCTGGGCTGCCGACAAACGCATGCGCGCGCGCGGCCTGCCTGGCTATACGCGCGCCGTGGCCAGCCTGGCCGGCGGCATGGTGCGCAGCGCCGAAGGCATGGCGCTGGCGAGCGAGCCGCTATCCTCCTTCCTGCTGAAGGACATCGACACCATCATCGTACCGGGTTCGCCGGACATGCCGCGCGTCCAACCGCTTTTGCGGGAACTGAGTGACTGGATCGCCGTCGCCGCCGACCGCGCGCGCCGCACGGCGTCGGTCTGCAGCGGTACCTTCCTGCTGGCGCAGGCCGGCCTGTTGCACGGCAAGCGAGCCGCCACCCACTGGGCCATGTGCGATTTGCTGCAGGAGCGCTTTCCGGCCACCGAAATCGACCGCGATTCGCTGTTCGTGCGGCAGGGGGCGGTGTGGACTTCCGCCGGCGTCACGGCCGGCATCGACCTCGCCCTGTCGCTGGTGGAGGGCGATTGCGGCCATGAGGTGGCGATGCAGGTGGCGCGCGAACTGGTGGTGTTCCTCAAGCGGCCGGGCGGCCAGGCCCAGTTCAGCGAACTGCTGCTGGCACAGGAGGCTGGCGGCGACACGTTCGAACGCCTGCACCTGTGGATCATGGACAACCTGGCGCTGGACATGCCGAACGACGTGCTTGCCGGGCAGATGAACATGAGCCCGCGCAATTTCGCCCGCGTCTACAAGGAAAAAACCGGGCGCACGCCGGCCAAGGGCGTGGAAGCCCTGCGCCTGGAGGCGGCGCGGCGCATGCTGGAAGGCTCGCCGCGCAATGTCGAGCAGGTGGCGCGCCTGTGCGGCTTCGGCAACGAAGAGCGCATGCGCACCGTCTTCCAGCGCATCCTCGGCGTATCGCCCAGCGATTACCGCAAACGCTTTGCCGCGGAGGAGATGCGCAGCACCAGGTAAAGTCCGACCACGTCGACCACGGTGTGTGCCACCATCGCGGCCAGCAGGCCGGCATGCTCGAATGTGAAGCCAAACAGCACGCTCATGCCAAGCACGCCGGCGGCTTGCCATAGCGCCGCACGGTCGAAGCGGCGGAAGTCGTAGGCGCCGGCATGCACCAGCAGGAACAGCAGGCTGGCGCCCCAGATCCCGACCAGCGGCTGCAACGCGGCGCGGAACAGCAGTTCCTCCGAAATCCCGGCGCCGAGCGAAATCCAGAGCGGATTCCAGCCGGCCAGGTCCAGGCGGGCGTAGCTGGCGGCCGTGCGCTGCACCGATGCGGCGCCGGGCTTGCGCAGCGTGGTCAGCGCCGACACGCCGCCGGCGGCCAGGCCCAGGACGGCGCCGGCCAGGACTTGCTGCCACCACGGCAGGCCCGCCAGCAACAGCGCCGCGAGCGGTGCGCGCTGTACGAAGTGGATGATGGCCAGCGCGACGCCGGCCAGGACCAGGCAGCCCAGCAATTGCGAACGCAAAGGGATTTTTTCCATCGGGGTACTGGCCGTACAAAAAAGATGACTATAAACTAGACCGCAGCAACCAAAGGGGAGACAAACATGGTCCAGCGCCCGATGCGCGTGGCGGTGTCAGCGATGGGCGGGATGGCTTGCGCCGCCAGCACGGCCGCCAAGCTGGCCGCTGCTGCGGCGCTGCTGGCCGCCGCGCTCTCTGCCTGCGGCGGGGGCGGTGGCGGCACGGCCGCACCGCCAACGACCACCTCCCCACCCGCGCCGGCGACCGGGGCACTGGCCGATCCGGTGATGTATAACGGTGCCGCCACCGCTTCCCTGGCCAGTGCCAGCGAGCAGGCGGCGACGGTGCGCAGCCAGCTCGCCCTGAACGGGGCGCGCTTCGACTACACCGCCACCTCCGGCCACTTGACCGCCCGCGACGCCCGCACCGGCGTGCCGACCGTATCCTTCTTCTATGTCGCCTACACGCTGGACAACCAGCCCGCCGCCGGCAGGCCGGTGACCTTCTTCTACAATGGCGGCCCCGGCTCGGCTTCGCTCTGGCTGCACCTCGGCTCGTACGGGCCGAAACGCCTGGTGGCGAACCAGCCCGGCAACAGCGTGCTGGCGACGCCGGCCGCGCTGGTCGACAATGCCGAGAGCATGCTCGACATCAGCGACCTGGTGTTCGTCGATGCCGTGGGCACCGGCTATTCGCAAGCCATCGCGCCCAGCGTCAACCAGGATTATTGGAGCGTCGATAGCGATGCCGCGGCACTGCGCGATTTCGTGCAGCGCTATGTCGCCGCCAACAACCGCCAGGCTTCGCCCAAATACCTGTTTGGCGAATCGTATGGCGGGCCGCGCACGGCGGTGCTGGCCAATCTGCTGGAAACCGCCGGCACGCGGCTGGCAGGGGTGGTCCTGCAATCGCCGATCCTGAACTACAACGCCAACTGCGCCGTGTTCGAACCGATGGAGGTGAGCTGCGAAGGCTATGTGCCAAGCTACGCCGCGATAGGCGCCTACCACCAGCGCGCTAATCCGCTGCCCACCGATTTCACTTCCTACATCCAGCAGGCGCGCGATTTCGCCGCCGGCGCTTACCGCTCGGCGATGACGACCTGGCTCGCCTCGCAGCAGGCGCCGCCCACCGCAGTGACGGCGCAACTGGCCGCCTATACCGGCATTGCGGCCGCCAACTGGCAGACCGACCTGAATGGCGGGCCGGGTTACATCCAGCGCAGCATCGTGCCCGGCGATATGCTGACCGGGCGCTACGACGCGCGCGTGGTGGCGCCGCGCGCCAGCCCGCTCGCCAATGGCGGCGATCCCTCGCTGGCGGTGGTCAACGCGGCATTCACCGCCACCATGCGCAGCTACCTGTCCGATACGCTGCGCTATACGGCCGCCTCGAACTACCTGGGTTACAACGACATCATCGACCGCTGGAATTTCAGCCATGACGGCAAGGTGGTGCCCGATACCGTGCCCGACCTGGCGGCGGCCATGACCATCAATCCTGGGCTGAGGGTGCTGGCGCTGAGCGGCTATTACGACCTGGCGACACCTTTCCACCAGACCGAGAAGGACCTGGCGCGGCTGGGGCCGAACCAGAATATCGTGGTCCGCAACTACCACAGCGGGCATATGGGCTACCTGGACGACGCGGCACGCCGCGCCGCGCGCGCCGACCTGGGCGCGTTTTACCAGGGCCGTTAAGGAGATTTCGATGAAGCAGGCCATTGCAACCATGCTCGCAGTGCTGGCCGCGACGGCCGGCGCCGGGGCCGCCGGCGCCCAGGGCGCGCAGGAGGCAGCGACATTGCCGCGCAGCGAGCCTTACGTGCCGAAGGCGCAGCGCATCCCGTCGCGCGAGGCGCCCGCCGCCGGCGCCGGGCTGAAAGAACAGGCGCTGGGCAAGCTGCGCCAGCGTTTCGAGGAAGCCGACACCGATCGCAGCGGCAGCTTGACGCGGCAGGAGGCCGCCGCGGCCGGCCTGGGTTACGTGGCGGCGAATTTCGAGGAAATCGACCGCGCGCACAAGGGCGCGGTCACATTCGCCGAGGTGAAGGCGTTCCTGCGCCAGCGCCAATAGCCGGGGTGCCCGGGCTTGAGCTAAATACAATGTTAATATCATGGCTCTGCCATCACCGAGCCATGCCCCATGAGTATCGTGTTTTCCAGCCTGAACCATGCGCAGCGCGTGCCGCTGGCCGCCGAAATCCATTCGCGGCCCTTCCTGAAACTGGATGCGCCAACCTTGCTGACCCACTTCGCCATCACGGGCGAACAGGAGCAGCAAGAGTTGCTGGCGGAGCTGTGCGGGCACTTTGGTGTGGCGGCGCCGGCGGCAGGGGGAAAATACTTCAGCCATGACTTCGGCCGCTTCCGCCTGAAGTGGGAGCTGCATACCGAGTTCGCCACCTTCACCTTCGCCGAAACGGTGGCCAGCATGCCGCTGCCGGAAGAAGCCTTCACCAGCATGCCGTCGCGCCACTTGCCGGAACAATGGCTGCTGCGCCTGCAGGGCAGGGTGCTGGTGGCGGCACACCTGGTGCTGGGCCGTCCGGGCGGCATGCAGCACGCTTACGCGGCCAGCCTGCAGCGTGTTTTCCTGGGGGCGCCGCTGGCGGGCAGCCAGGTGATGAATGGCGGCGAGCTGTGGACCGATTTCGCCATCCACGCCGATGGCTTCAGCCGTTTCGTGATCTGCGACGCCGGCATGCATGAGCAGCAGGCGGGCCGCCTGGTGCAGCGCGTGCTGGAAATCGAGACTTACCGCATGATGGCACTGCTCGGCCTGCCGCTGGCGCAAAGCGTGACGCCGGAATTGAACGCGGTGGAAGCGGAACTGGCCACGCTGGCCGGCGCCCTGGTGGAGGCCGACGGCAAGGTCGACGACGGCTCCACCGAGCAAATCCTGCTCGACCGCATCACCCATCTCGCCGCCCGCATCGAGAAGGTATCGGCCGATACCAGTTACCGCTTCGCAGCCGCCAAGGCCTATTTCAGCCTGGTCAACGCCCGGATCGAAGAATTGCGCGAATTGCGCATCGAAGGCACGCCGACCGTGGAGGAATTCATGGACCGCCGCCTGGCGCCCGCCATGAAAACCTGCGAAGCGGTGGCGGCACGCCAGCAGGCGCTGGCCGGACGTATCGCCAACTGCAACGACCTGCTGCGCACCCGCGTCGGCATCGTGCAGGAAGCGCAAAACCGCAAGATCCTGCAATCGATGAATGCGCGCGCCGCCCAGCAACTGCGCCTGCAGCAGGCGGTGGAAGGTTTGTCGGTGGCGGCGATTTCCTATTACGTGGTGGGCCTGATCGGCTATACCGCCAAGGGTGTCAAGGTGCTGGGCGTCGGCGTCAATCCCGAGCTGGTAATGGGCGTGCTGGTACCGGTCGTCGTGGCCGGCATGTGGCTTGGCCTGCGCAGCATGCACCAGCGGCTGCATCACGCATGAAGCGTAAGCGGGTATCGCGCGCGGGATCGGTGCTCAAGCCTGCGCTCACGGCGGCGCTGGCCGCAGCGCTGGCCCTGGGCGCAGCGGGCGCGCTGACGGGCTGCGCGCCATTGGCGCCGGGCGCAGGCCCGGGAGCGGGCGGCGGGCAGGGAGCACCGCTGGCAGCGCCATTGGCGCCGGCATCGGTCAGCGGCTTGCGCTTCATCGGCGAGCAGCGCATCGCCCACATGGCGCGCTTCGGCGACACCGCACTGGGCGGCCTTTCCGGCCTGGACTACGACGCGCGGCGCGGACGCTGGGTGATCGGGACCGACGACCGCTGCACCCGCAACCCGGCGCGCTTTTACGAAGCCGCACTCGACTTCGACGCCGGCGCGTTCCGCGCGGTGCGCTTTCTTGGCCTGCACTACTTCCTGAACGCGGACGGCAAGGATTTCGCCGCCGCCGGCACGACCGGCTGCCAGCGCCTGGACGTCGAATCGATGCGCATCGACCCGCTGGACGGCAGCATCTGGTACAGCAGCGAAGGCGACCGCCGCTACGGCCTCGACCCCTTCATCCGTCACGCCACGCGCGAGGGTGCGCAGCTGGCCGACATGCCGCTGCCGGAAGGATTCAAGGTACACCGCGACGAGGAGCGCGGCTCGCGCTACAACGCCACCTTTGAAGGCATGGCGTTCGCGGCCGATGGCCGCAGCCTGTGGGCGTCGCTCGAATGGCCGCTATACGAGGACGGCCCGATCCCGACCCCGCAGCGCGGCGCCGTGGTGCGCATGACCCAGTTCCAGCGCGACGGCAAAGTGCTGCGCCAGTTTGCCTATCCGCTGGACGCCATCCCGGCCGAACCGGCGCCGGGCAAGGAAGCCGAAAACGGCGTGTCGGAAATCCTGGCGTTGCCCGATGGCGAATTGCTGGTGCTGGAGCGCGCCACGGTACAGGCCGCCGATGGCCGCCACGACAACCACGTGCGCCTGTACGCCACCGAGTCGCGCCACGCCAGCGACGTGCAGGCGTTGCCCGCCCTGGCCGGGGCCGGCTACACGCCCGCAGCCAAACGCCTGGTGCAGGACTTCCGCGCGCCGGGCCTGCCGCGCGTGTTCAACCTGGAAGCCATGGCTTTCGGGCCGCGCCTGCCGAATGGCCACGCCACGCTGGTCCTGGCCAGCGACGACAATTTCGGCAAGGGCCAGGTCACCCAGCTGCTGCTGTTCGAAGTCCTGCCCTGACGATTATTCCGATCGGTGGAATGGTTTATTGCTTTCGGCGGTGATTCCCATTGCCGCTGGCATCGGTCACACTTTCAACACCATTTGAAAGGAGATCCCCATGAAGCTGTACTACCACCCGATTTCAGGCCATGCCCACCGTGTCCACCTGTTCCTGTCCCTGCTGGGGCTGGACTTCGAACTGGTCGAAGTCGACTTGATGAAAGCGGAGCAAAAATCGGCAGCCTTCCTCGCGCTGAATCCTTTCGGCCAGGTGCCGGTGCTGGAAGACGAGGGCAGCGTTATCGCCGACTCCAACGCCATCCTGGTCTACCTGGCCACCCGCTATGGCGACGCCAGCTGGCTGCCGCGCGACCCGGTCGGCGCCGCCAGCGTGCAGCGCTGGCTGTCGGTGGCGGCCGGCGAAATTGCCAGCGGCCCGGCCACCGCGCGCATCATCAACCTGTTCGGCAAAGCGACCGATCCGGCCGACGCCATCGCCCGTGCGCACCGCATCCTCGGCCTGCTCGATGCCAGCCTGGCCGGGCGCGCATGGGTGGCCGCCGGCTGGCCGACCATTGCCGACGTGGCCCTGTACAGCTATATCGCGCGCGCCCCGGAAGGCAATGTCGACCTGGCGCCGTATGCCAACGTGGGCGCCTGGCTGGCGCGCGTCGAAGCGCTGCCGCGCTTCCAGCCCTTCATCAAATCGCCGGTGGGGCTGGCAGCATGAACGGGCCCTGGCACGCCGGCGAGATCGCGCTGCAGGCCACCATTGGCGCGGTGGAACGCATGGACGAGATCGGCCGCAAGGTGATCCGCAATTACATGCCGGACCAGCACCGCGACTTTTTCGCCCAGTTGCCGTTCGCCGTGTTGGGCAGCGTCGATGCCGAAGGTCGGCCATGGGCGACCTTGCGTGCCGGGGAAGAGGGCTTCATGCAGTCGCCCGACCCGCAGCGTTTGCACCTGCTGCTGCCGGCCGAGGCGGACGATCCGGCGCAGGCCGGCCTGCGCGACGGCGCGGCGGTCGGCATGCTCGGCATCGAACTGCACACGCGGCGCCGCAACCGCCTGAACGGCACCCTGCGTGCCCTGGGCGGCGAGCGCTTCGAGCTGGCCGTGGCCGAATCGTTCGGCAACTGCCCGCAATACATCCACCGCCGCGACTACCGTTACGAGCGGCAGCCGGGCGAAGCGACCGGCCTGCCGCCGCGCCGCTTGCCGCAACTCGATGCGCTGGCGCGCGACCTGATCGGGCGCTCCGGCACCTTCTTTGTCGCGACGTATTCAGGCGACAATGACGCCCGGCGGGTGGATGTCTCGCACCGGGGCGGCGCGCCCGGCTTTGTCCAGATCAATGCGGCCGGCACCTTGATCGTGCCGGATTATGAAGGCAACCGTTTCTTTTCCACGCTGGGCAATATTTTGCTGAATGGCAAGGCCGGACTGGTCTTCCCCGACTTCGACAGCGGCGGCTTGCTGCAGATGAGCGGCAGCGCGCAGGTTGTCGTGGACGGGGCGGCCCGCCATTGGGAATTCACGCCGCAAGTGCTTGTATGGCGGGAAGATGCGTTGCCACTCAGATGGGCGCTACTAGCAACATAGTTCTGCTACCATCGGCTGCATGGATAGGGTTTCCCCCGTTGCGCCGGGCAGGACCAGGCTGGATGCGTTCGCTGCCGTGTATGAACACAGCCCCTACTTGGCTTTCATGATGGATGCCGACGGCATGGTACTGGCCGCGAACGCGCATGCGCGCCGCCTGGCGGAAGAGCTGGGCGCCGGAGAGAAGGCATACGGCCTGTTCCGCAGTTGGGCCGCGGTCGAATTGCGCGACGACGCCATCCCGGAAGCCAAGCAGCGCGGCGCCTGGCGCGGCGAACTGGCCTTGCGCGAAAAGGATGGCGAAGGCGCCCCGGTATCGCTGTCGCTGGAATATTATGCGGGCCACGATGGCCAGCCCGAATGTTTCCGATGTATTGTCACGCCGCTGCCCGAAGCCGATTCTTACGGTTCGCGGTTGCGTTTCAAGCGCCTGTTCGACCACCACCCGCATCCGATGTGGGTGTACGACGTCACTTCCTTGCGCTTCCTGGTGGTGAACCGCGCCGCCGTGGCCGTGTATGGCTACAGCGAGGAAGAATTCCTCGAAATGACGATCGAGAACATCCGTCCCGACGGCGAGCTGGCGCGCCTGCGCGAAGACCTGGCCAAGTCCCCCAACCGCGTGGCGCAGCAATCGGGAGCCTGGATCCACCGCTGCAAGGATGGGCGCCTGATCCACGTCGAAATCTCATCGCACCCGCTGCTGATGGCCGGCCATAAGGCGCGCTTCGTGTTCGCGCATGACGTGACGCGGCGCCTGCGCATCGAGAGGGCCCTGCACGAGTCGCAGGAAATGACGCAACTGGTGGTCGACCATATCCCGCACCAGATTTTCTGGAAAGACCTCGAACTGCGCTACCGCGGCTGCAATGGCGTGTTCCTGCGCGCGGCCGGCCTGTCGTCGCAGGAAGAAGTGGTGGGCAAGAGCGACTTCGACTTCCCCTGGTCGCACAATGCGGAGCGCATCCGCGCCGACGATGCGCAAATCATCAGCAGTGGCGTGCCGCTGCTGAACCGCGAAGACCACCTGCTGTTCGCCGACGGCAGCGTGCACTGGTTCCTGATCAACAAGCTGCCCCTGCACGACCAGGCCGGCAAGACCATCGGCTTGCTCGGCACCATAGAGGACGTGTCCGAGCGCAAGCAAGTCGAGCTGCAGCTGCAGTTGCATAACCGCGCGCTCGAGTCGAGCGTGAATGCCATCGCGATCACGGCGATCCACGAGGGTAGCGATACCATCGAGTATGCCAACCGGGCCCTGGCCGACCTGACCGGCCAGGCCGCCAGCGAGCTGGCCGGGCGCAGCCTGGAACAGTTGCTGGGCGACGCGGACGATGCCACGGCCCGTACCGCGCTGCACGAAGCGGTGCATGCGCAAAGCGATGTGCAATTGATGGTGCGCGGCCGCGACCGCAGCGGCCGCAACTGGTGGGCGCAGCTGCACGTGGCGCCCGTCGGCGGCAGCGAAGGGCGGCGCACGCACCGCGTGTGCGTGCTGACCGACATGACGTCCACCATGGATTACCAGGCACAGCTCGAGCACCAGGCCAACCACGACGCCCTGACCGGCCTGCCCAACCGCAACCTGTGCAGCGACCGCCTGGCGCAAGCGATCAGCTATGCCCAGCGCTATGGCCACACGGTCTGGGTGGCCTTCGTCGACCTCGACAACTTCAAGCTGGTCAACGACAACCTGGGCCACGATGCCGGCGACCAGTTGCTGCGTACCGTGGCGGCGCGCCTGAGCGCCTGCGTGCGCGATACCGACACGGTGGCGCGCATGGGCGGCGACGAGTTCGTGCTGGTGCTGCTGGACGGCCACGATGCGACGCCATCGCAAGCAATGCTGCGCAAGATCCTGGACAGCATTTCGGCGCCGGTGGAACTGGCCGGGCAGGAGCACCTGGTGACCTGCAGCATGGGGGTGTCGCTGTACCCGGCCGACAGCAGTGACCCGCAACTGCTGATGCGCTATGCCGATATCGCCATGTACCGTGCCAAGGAGGGCGGGCGCAACCAGGTGCAATTCTACGAACCGGCCATGCATGCGCGCATCGTCGAACGCGCCGCGATCGAGAATGAGTTGCGCGGCGCCCTGGCGCGCGGCGAAATGTTCCTGGTCTACCAGCCCAAGATGAACGTGGCGTCGGGCGAGATTTCCGGCGTCGAAGCGCTGCTGCGCTGGCGCCACCCGACCATGGGCTTGATCCCGCCCGGCCGTTTCATCGGGGTGGCCGAGGAAACCGGCCTGATCGTGGCGCTGGGGCGCTGGGTGATCCATACCGCCTGTGCCCAGAACAAGGCCTGGCAGGACGCCGGCTTGCCGCCGCTGCGGGTGGCGGTGAACGTGTCGGCGCGCCAGTTCCGCGACAAGGCCCTGGCCGACGAAGTGGTGGAAGCGCTGCGCAGCACCGGTTTGCAAGCCCAGTACCTGGAGCTGGAGCTGACCGAGAGCATGATGATGCAGAATGCGGACGAGGCGGTGGCCACCGTCCGGCGCCTGAAGAAGGTCGGGGTCGGGCTGTCGATCGACGATTTCGGTACCGGCTATTCCAGCCTGGCCTACCTCAAGCTGTTCCCCATCGATTACCTGAAGATCGACCAATCCTTCGTGCGCGACATGCTGGGCGACCCCACGGTGGCGGCCATCGTGCGTTCCGTGATTTCGCTCGGCCACAGCCTGGACTTCCGCGTCATCGCGGAAGGGGTGGAGACCGAAGGCCAACTGGCCTACCTGCGGCGCTACCAGTGCGACGAAGCCCAGGGCTTCCACCTCAGCCAGCCGCTGCTGCCGGAACAATTCGCCGCCTTGCTGCAACAGGATACATCGCGCCAGCCGGCCCAGCGCGCCGACGGATCCCGCGCCGGTACCTTGTTGCTGCTCGACGACGAGCCGAATGTCCTGTCCTCGCTGGTGCGCCTGCTGCGGCGCGACGGCTACCACATCCTGACGGCGCACAATGCCCAGGAAGCGTTCTCGCTGCTGGCCACCCATGAAGTGCAGGTGGTGGTGAGCGACCAGCGCATGCCGGACATGAACGGCACCGACTTCCTGAGCCGGGTGCGCAAGCTGTATCCGGGCACGGTGCGCATCATCCTGTCCGGCTATGCCGAACTGGAATCGGTCCTGAGCGCCATCAACCGCGGCGAAATCTACCGCTTCTACACCAAGCCCTGGGATGACCAGGCGCTGCGCGACAATATCCGCGAAGCCTTCCGCTACCACGCCCTGATGCATGGCGGCGACAGCCAGGCCAC
>CBFGQI010000052.1:0-31630 GCA_965650885.1 uncultured Oxalobacteraceae bacterium | reverse complement strand
TGGTCGCGGTCGGGGAAGACCTCGTCCTGGTTCGGCAGGTTGGCGCCGCCCGAATCGACCAGGTAGATGCAGGGCAGGTTGTTCTGTTCCGCGATCTCCTGCGCGCGCAAGTGCTTCTTGACCGTCATCGGGTAATACGTGCCGCCCTTCACGGTCGCGTCGTTACACACGATCACGCATTCCTGCCCGGACACGCGGCCAATGCCGGTGATCACACCTGCCGCCGGGGCGGCATTGTCATACATATCGAATGCCGCCAGCTGCGAAAACTCGAGGAAAGGCGTGCCGGGATCGAGCAGCATCTGCACACGGTCGCGCGGCAGCAGCTTGCCGCGCGCCACGTGCTTGGCGCAGGCCGCCTCGCCGCCGCCTTGCGCCGCCTTTGCGACCTTGGCGCGCAGGTCGTCGACCAGGGCTTGCATGGCGTCGGCGTTGGCCTTGAAGTCCTCGCTGCGCGGATTGAGTTTGCTTTCGATGTGCGGCATTGTCGTCCTCTTCTCTTATTCTGGAAATTCGCCGTCGACGTAAAACCAGCGCAAGCCACCCTCGCCCGGTTCGCGCAGGAAGCGGCTCAGCTCATGCAGGCGCTGGCCGCGGCCATTTACACGCAGGCGGGCCACGAACTCCACGAAATCCTCGTTCGGCTGGGCTTCTGCTTTACGTTGACGTAAACGTAAAGCAGATTTTACCTCAAGTCCCAGCCATTGGAGCTTTTCATCCTTGCGGATGATCGGCTCCGTCGGGCGCGTGCTTTCATGCCAGGTTGACAACAAATACGGCTCGTTTTGCAGCGCATAAGCGGAATAACGGGAGCGCATCAGCTGCTCGGCCGTCTCCGGCAGGGCCTTGCCTTCGATAAAGGGGCCGCAGCAAGTCTCAAAAGAAGGACCGCCGCATGGGCAGCCGACAGGGGTCTTGGATTTGGACATCCCGCCATTATCCGCCATATTGGCAAGGCCCGGCGGCTAGGCGGATACAATTGCCATTATGAAAATGCGCGCTACCGCGGCCATTGCCGCGCTGATTGCTTCGTCGCCGGCGCTGGCTTGCCAGCCGCCGCGCGACATGCCCGCCGATCCTGCCGCTGCGGCGCAATACTGGGAGCGAGCCAGGACCGGCTGGGAAAAGCATGTGGTATCCCAGTCGCCTGTCCTGGTCGTCGCCAAAGTGGGCGCGCGATTGGGCGGCAAGGACCTGGTTCCGATGCCGCCAGATGCTCCTTACCGGTTCACGCTGACCGCAATCAAGGTGTTGCGCGGTGCGCCCGGGCGAAAACTCGTCGGCGAGTACTCCAATCACATGTGTGATGATTTCAAGGTTGGAGTCGCACAAGGCGGCGTCTACCTGCTTGCCATGAACGGCGAGCGCATCCTGGTCGCCGCGCCCCTGATCGAAGGCCAGGAGCGCGACGGTGTCGGCCAGTTCTTCACCCGGATTGGCGAGCCAGATCCCTGGGATTAGGAACTGCCGCGAAGGCGTTGGGATTTTGCGCCCTGTTCAGGGCTGGTACGCCAGGCAGTCGAGGGCAAATGGCGGCTCCTGGCCGCGCATCAGCCCCGCCAGCAGGTTGGCGCTGCCGCAGGCGAAGGTGAAGCCGAGCGGGCCGTGGCCGACGTTGAGCCACAGGTTGGGGTAAGGCGTGGCGCCGATGATGGGCGCGCTGTTCGGGGTGGCGGGACGCAGGCCGGCCCAGGCTTCGGCCTGGTTGTAGTCGGCGGCGTTCGGCATCGATTCGCGCGCCAGGCGCGTCAGGCTGGCGATGCGGCGGCGGTCGATGCTGGTGTCTTCGCCCACCATGTCGACCATGGCCGCAATGCGCAGCGTGTCGCCGATGCGGGCATACAGGACCTTGCGTTCGAAGTCGGTGATGCTGATATTGGGGGCCACGTGTTCGCTGCGGATCGGTGCCGTCAGGCTGTAGCCTTTCAGGGGATACATCGGCAAATCGAGATTGGCGGTGGCGGCCAGGTCGCGGCTCTGGATGCCCGCGGCCAGCACGTAATGGTCGGCTGCGATCCAGCCGGCATCGGTCTCGATCGCCGATACCTTGCCCTCTTCGACAAAAATGGTGCGCGCCGCCGTATGCATGCAGCGCTCGAAGCGCGGGTGGGCGTGGATCAGCTTTTCGAGCGCCAGGCAGAAGGCATAGCAATCGGCCACCGCCTCGCCCGGCGTAAAGATGCCACCTGCCAGCTTCGGCCCCATTTCCGCCAGCGCCGGTTCGATGCGCGCGGCATCGGCGCCATACAGCACGGCGCGGTTCTCATCGGTCTCGGGTTTGTCGAGCGCCGCCTTGAAGGCTTCCTCGCTGCGGTACACCACCAGCTTGCCCGCGTTGCGCCAATCGAAGTCCGCCAGCGGCAGGTTCAGTTCCAGCTGCGCCAGCGACTGGCGGCTCAAGTCGCCCAATTGCAGCAGCTTGGCGGTGGTGCGCGCATTGGCCTCGGCATTGCAGTTGGCCAGGAATTGCGCCATCCAGCGCCACTGGCGATAATCGGCTTCGGGACGGAAGCGCAGCGGGCCGTCAGGCTGGAACAGCCATTGCATCGCCTTCTTCGGCACGCCCACGTCGGCCAGCGGCGAAACGTAGCGATAGCTCAACTGCCCGCCATTGCGGTAACTGGCAGCGCTGGCGATGGTCGGTGCGCGTTCGAGCAGCGTCACACGGTAGCCTGCTTCCAGCAGCCACCATGCGGACGTCAAGCCGACCACGCCGCCGCCAATCACCACCACTTGCTGAGCTTCCTGCATTCCGCCTCCGAGTTTCACCGGTACCAGAGCTTAAAGGGCAGGGTTGTGCGCTCGCCAATGAAACGTATTGCTGCGGCCATAACCTTTGGTCATGCGTGTCAAGCAGTCTCAATCGTCCCGGCCAAGGATGGCGCGCCTGTACAGGGCGTCAAGGATCTTTTCCTCGGCGCGGGTGTGGGCAGAGTATTGGCCCGGATCGGCCTCCGGGTCGCTGCCGAAGCCGCCGATCAGCGAAACGATGCCCTGCTTCTTCTTTAAGTCTACGGCGAAGGTCGAGATCAAGCCATAAGCTTCGCCCAAATGGCCGACAGCATGGAATTGCCCATCCTTCGGCATGCCGCCCATATTGCCCCGCACCTCGGCGAAGCGCTGCGTGCCCAGGCCCCAGCTGTGGTACAAGCCTTTCAGCGTATCGCCATTGCTGCCGTTGAAGCGCCACTGCTCGCTGAACATGGCGGCCAGCGATTCGGGCTGGAGGATCTGCCTGCCTTCGTGCCGGCCGTTATTGATCAGCATCAGCATGATCTTCCCCATGTCCGGCGCCGACATGCGCATGCCGCCGGTCGGGCTGAACAGCGTACCATTGCTGCCGATCACGTACTGGTCGAGGCCCGGCGGTGGCAGCGGATTGGCCAAGCCAAAATCGTCCACCTGCGCGATCCACGGGCCCTTGCTGTCCCAGATTTCCGTATCGCGCGTGCGGCGGCGGTACAGCGTGGCCGTGTCCGCCACCTCCTGCTGGCTGAATGCGGACGGGTTATAGCCGCCCTGCAAACCCATGGGCTGGAGCAGCAGCCGCTGCATCAGGCGGTCGAAGCGCTCACCGCTCACGCGCTCCATGATGGTGCCGATCACGCCCCAGTTCAGGTTGGAGTAAGTGAAGTAGCGGCCCGGTTCGCCATCGCGCGCCCACATCTTGCCGCCAGGGACCAGCACGTCGCGCAGCGCCGTGCCCGCGCCCCAGAAATAACCGCCATCGTCGCGCAGGGTCGACGTATGGCTCAGCAACTGGCGCAGGGTGATGGCGTGCTGCGGATAGTGCGGGTTGCGCAGCGCAAAGCCGAGATAATCACTGACGTCGCGGTCCAGCGCGAGCTTGCCATCTTCCACCAGCTTCATCACGCCGAAGGTGGTCATCATCTTGGAGATGGAGGCAATGCGGAACATGGTGGCCGCCGTAACGGGCGCCGTGACGCCGGTGCCGCCCGTATCCAGCCGGCGCTGGCCAAACTGCTGCTGGTACACCACCTTGCCGTCGCGGATCGCCAGCACGGACAGGCCGGACAGCGGCCGCTGCGCATCCTGCACGATGGCGGCCAGCTCCCGGTCCAGCGTGCTGGCGGTGGCGAGGCTGGCGCTGCCCGCGATCATGGCGCCCAGCAGGGTATGGAGGATCGTTTTCATCAGGGCAGGATAAGCCGTTTGCTTGGCTGCTTGCTAATGAAAACTGCTTATCCAGCCATAACCGGCGGGAATCACTTCTTCTGCGCGCGCATGAAGACGATGTTTTGCTGTTGGGCCTTGGTATAGCCGGCCATCAGTTTGGCCTGGCCCTGCTTGTCCATCTGCGGTTCCATCGCGACGTGGAAGCCGGCATGGAAGGCGGCCAGCATGGTCAGCGCATATTCTTTGGGGCTGATGCCGTGCCGCGCCAGGATTGCCTTGGCGGCCGGTTTGCCCTCGATCATTTTGACGATCTCTTCAACCGTTTCCAGGTCTTCGCCGTCGTCGTCTTCCTCTTTTAGCCCCGCCTTCTCGACGTCTTTTTGCACGGCCATGACCTTGGTGTACACCGCTTGGGTCAATACATATTGTGCCGGGTCGGCGGCAGCCAGGGCAGTGCCGGCCAGGCACAGGGAAATCACGGCAGCTGCGAGCAGTTTGGAGGTTTTCATCGTGCACTCGTTAACAAAAATAAAAGCGTGAATTCTGCATCGATATTACACTTACAGTTATAGGAGAATTGTAATGAGCCATGCCGGTGTTGAATTCAAACCAGACCAACAAGACAATTCGCCGCTGTACATGCAGATTGCCCGCAAGTTGAGCGACGATGTCCGTAACGGACGCTACCAGGTGGATCAGGCGCTGCCCTCCGAGCGCACCCTGTCGGAATTGCTGAACGTATCGCGTGTCACGGCCCGCAAGGCCATCGACCAGCTGGTCGACCAGGGCCTGGTGGTGCGCCGTCGCGGTTCGGGCAACTATATTGCCCCGCGCATCGAACAACCGTTGTCGAACCTGACCAGTTTTTCAGAACAGTTGTCGCAGCGCGGCTATAAGCCCGGTTCGCGCTGGCTCAAGCGCGCCCTCGTTGCCGCCAGCGCCGACGAGCAACTCAGCCTGGGACTTTCGCCCAACACCCGCGTGGCACGCCTGGAGCGCCTGCGCCTGGCGGATGACGTGGTGATGGCCTATGAAGTTTCGGTCCTGCCGCAAACCATCGTCGCCAACCCGGAGCTGATCGGCGATTCGCTGTACCAGTACCTGGAATCGGTCGGCAAGGCGCCGGCCCGCGCGCTGCAGCATATCCGCGCCATGAACGCCTCGGCCGAGCTGGCGCGCCAGCTGGAAGTTCCGGAAGGCCAGGCCGTCCTCTTTATTACCCGCATCGCCTATCTGGAGTCGGGCCAGGCGATCGAGTTGACGCATTCCTATTGCCGCAGTGACCACTACGACTTCGTGGCGGAAATGCGGCGGGTCGCCTAGCCTGCTGCTTGAGGCGGCATAACCTGGGGGCATGACCTCCGCAAGTCCTGTCATGGGCTGGCCCGGCGATTTGGCGATAAACTGGTTTTATGCTGAAAACCGAAACGCCCAGTTCCCAACATCGCGAACTGGACCAATATTCCACGGAGCAGTTGGTTGCCGCCTTTGCCGATGACCAGCTGAATGCGGTGCAAGCCGTGCGGGCCGCTATCCCCGCCATTTCCCGCGCAGTTGACGCCGCCGTGCCGCGCATCGGGGCGGGCGGCCGCCTGCTGTATGTCGGCGCCGGCACGTCGGGCCGGCTGGGCGTGCTCGACAGTGTTGAGCTTTACCCCACCTTTTCCTGGCCGCACGAGCGCGCCGTGGCCATCCTGGCCGGCGGCGCCGATGCCATGTTCCAGGCGGTGGAAGGCGCGGAAGACGACCGCGGCCAGGGCGCGCGCGACTTGCTGGCGCTGGAACCCGGCCGCAACGACGTGGTGCTGGCGCTGGCCGCTTCCGGCACCACGCCCTACGTGCTGGGCGCCATGCAAGCGGCGCGCGAAGCGGGAGCGCTGGCCATCGGCATCGCCAACAATCCCGGCGCACCGGTCGCGCAGGAAGCCGAGATCGGCATCATCCTCGATACCGGCCACGAAATCATTTCCGGCAGCACGCGCCTGAAAGCCGGCACCTCGCAAAAGATCGTGCTGAACACGATTTCCAGCGCCATCATGGTGCGCTTGCACAAGGTATATGGAAACTTGATGGTAGACTTGAAGCCGACCAATGCGAAGCTGTTCGCGCGCACGGTGCGGCTGACCATGCATGCCACCGGAGCCGATGAAGCGTCGGCCCGCAAAGCGCTGGAACAGTGCGGCTTCCACGTCAAGGTGGCGGTGGTCGCCCTATTAAAGAAAACCACGGTGCAGCAGGCGGAAGAATTGCTGGACCAGGCCGGGGGCAGCGTGCGCGGCGCACTCACCATTTGATCCGCCCCGCGCTCCTTCCCCGCCCCTCAGAAAGGACGTAATGGATCGAGCGCAGCAACGCAGCCCATGGGGCTGGGTCCCGACACTCTATTTCAACCAGGGCATTCCCTACTTTGCGGTGGTGGCGCTGTCCACCGCCATGTACAAGGACCTCGGCATCTCCAATGCGGAGATGGCGTTCTACACCGGCTGGCTCTACCTGCCCTGGGTGATCAAGCCCTTGTGGTCGCCGCTGATCGAAATGTTCGGCACCAAGCGCGCCTGGGTCGCCATCCTGCAGATGGTGCTGGGCGTATCGCTGGCGGCGGTCGCCTTCACGCTGCCGCTATCGAACTTTTTCCAGCTGAGCCTTGGCGTCCTGTGGCTGATGGCATTCAGCTCCGCCACCCACGATATCGCGGCGGACGGCTTCTACATGCTTGGCCTGCGGCAGAAGCAGCAGGCCGAATTCGTCGGCGTGCGCAGCACCTTCTACCGCGCGGCAAACGTGGCCTGCAATGGCGGCCTGCTGTACCTGGCCGGCGAAATCATCAAGCATTACGGCAACCCGCACATGGCATGGGCGGTGACCTTTGGCATTGCCGGGGCGGTATTCCTGGCCCTGGCGGTCTACCATTTCTTCGTGCTTCCCAAACCGGCGGAGGACCGGCCCGCCGCGCATTCCGCCGCCCCGATGAAGGAATTTTTCGCCACCTTCGCCGCCTTCTTCCGCAAGGATGGCATCGTGGTCATCGTGCTGTTCCTGCTGCTGTTCCGGCTTGGCGAATCGCAGCTGCTGAAGATGGTGGTGCCCTTCCTGAAGGATCCATTGGAAAAAGGCGGCCTCGGGATGAGCACCGCGGACGTCGGCATTGCCTACGGCACCGTCGGCATCATCGGCCTGATCCTCGGCGGCCTGGTGGGCGGTTGGCTGATCGCGCGCTTCGGCCTGAAACGCTGCCTGTGGCCGTTCGCCATCGCCATCCATATTCCCGACCTGATCTTCGTCTACCTGTCGCAGGCGCAGCCGCAAGGCTTGCTGTGGGTTTCCACCTGCCTGGCGGTGGAGCAGTTCGGCTACGGCCTGGGCTTCACTTCCTTCATGATGTACATGATCATGGTCAGCCAGGGCGAGCACAAGACCGCGCATTATTCGATCTGCACCGGCTTCATGGCCCTGGGCATGATGGTGCCGCAGATGGCCAGCGGGGCGATCCAGGAATTCTTCGGGTACCAGCACTTCTTCATCTACGTGTGCACCGCGACGATCCCGGCCTTCATCATGACGGCTTTGATCAGGATCGACCCGGACTTCGGGCGCGAATAGGTACAATACGGCTCCTGCTGAAGTGAGGATAAGGTTTTGGCATTCAATGCGAAAAGGCGGCTGACCATAGCCGCAGCCGCGGCCGGCGTGGCCGCATTCCTGGGCGCGTGCTCGACCACGCCTACCGCCCCCGGCGCAGCCGATGGCGCAGCCGCGGGCGGACCCGGCGCAACGCCCGGCGCGGGCAGCGGCCCGGCCGGCAATGCCGCCACGACAGGCCAGCAGGGACAGGCCACGGCCGGCCAGCAGCCCTACACTGGCGAACTGCCGCCGGCCGCGCCGCGCGAATTCCGCGCCGCCTGGGTGTCGACCGTTGCCAATATCGACTGGCCAAGCCGCAGCAACCTGCCGCCGGCGCGCCAGCAGGCCGAAGCGATCGCCATCCTCGACCGCGCCAAGTCGCTGCACCTGAACGCCATCGTGCTCCAGGTGCGTCCCAGCGCGGACGCCATCTACCCCTCCAGGCTGGAGCCTTGGTCGGAATTCCTGACCGGCCAGCAGGGCAAGGCCCCTGAACCCGCCTGGGACCCGCTGGCGTTCTGGATCAGCCAGGCCCACGCGCGCGGCATGGAATTGCACGCCTGGTTCAACCCTTACCGCGCCCGGCACTCCGCCGCCCGCACGCCCAATGCGCGTGAGCACATCGCCAACACCAAGCCGCAAGTGGTGCGGCAATATGGCAAGTTCCAGTGGATGGACCCGGGTGAAGAAGCCGCCGCCAGGCAAACCCTGGATGTGATCCTCGACGTGGTGCGCCGCTACGACATCGACGGCGTCCACATCGACGATTATTTCTACCCCTACCCGATCGAAGCGCCCGGCGCCAACGGCGGCGAAGCCGCGCTCGACGCGCTGGCGAACGGCAGCAAACCGGAACTCGACTTCCCCGACCACGCCGCCTGGCAACGCTACCAGCAAGGTGGCGGCACCCTGGACCGCGCCGCCTGGCGCCGCCAGAACGTCAACCAGCTGATCGAGGCAATCTATGCCGGCATCCGCAAGGAAAAATCCTGGGTGCGCTTCGGCATCAGCCCCTTCGGCATCGGCCGCCCGGACCGGCGCCCGCCCGGCATCCAGGGCTTCAGCCAGTACGACAAGCTGTACGCCGACGCCGAACTGTGGCTGCAGAACGGCTGGCTCGATTACATGGCGCCGCAGCTGTACTGGCCCATCGCCCAGCAGCCGCAAGCCTTTCCCGTCCTGCTCGACTATTGGCTGGCGCAGAACAAACGTGGCCGCCATATCTGGCCGGGCCTGTACACCAGCCGCATCGACGATAGCCCCAAGTCCTTCACGGCGGAGGAAATCGTGCAGCAGGTCAGCCTCATGCGCAGCCGCGGCAACGTCAATGGCCACATTCATTTCAGCATCGCCGCCCTGATGCAGAACCGCAAAGGCGTGGCCGACCAGCTGAAAGCCGCCACTTATCCGGGCCCGGCCCTGGTGCCGGCCTCGCCCTGGCTCGGCAGTGAAGCGCCGCCGGCGCCCACCGTGGCCGTCAAGCGCCACCCCAGCGGCCTGGCGCTCTCCCTCGGCAATGCGGCGCGCGCCAGCCAGCTGGCGATCTGGGCGCGCTACGGCGACGAATGGCGCTTCAATGTGGTGCCGGCCGCCCGCAGTGAAGTGGTGCTGACCGACGATAACGGCGTGGCGGCCCGCAGCGTGGTGGTGTCGGCGGTGGACCGCCTCGGCAACGAAAGCCCGAGAGTTGCCGCGGTGTTATAACTTTTTGGAATGAGTGCCGAACAGCCTTTCATGCAAAGATGACGGGGTTTCACCGTAAACTCGATAGATCATGGGCAAACCTGAATCCGATCGAACCCTTGGGCTGGGCATCGATGCCGGCGGCACCGAGACGCGCTGGGCGCTGTCCGACCCGGCAGGCGCGATCGTGGCCGAAGGCGCGGTGGCCGGTTTGTCGGCCCTGATGATGGCCAAGCCGGCCGGCCGCGAACAAGTCCAGGCCATCTTTACCCAGCTGTCCAGGGAGGTGCTGGAAACCGGCAAGCCGCTCCGCGTCTGCGCCGGCCTGACGGGCTTTGGCGGCGACGGCAACGTGCTGATGGATTGGCTGTCCACCCTGCTCGGCGTACGCCTCGACGCCATTACCCTGTGCAACGATATCGAGGTGGCCTACCTCGACGCCTTCGAGCCCGGCCAGGGTTACCTGGTCTATGCCGGCACCGGTTCGATTGCCGCCTTCATCGACGGCCAGGGCGAATTCCACCGTGCCGGCGGACGCGGCGTCATGCTGGACGATGCGGGGGGTGGCTTCTGGATCGCGCGCGAAGCCATGCGCCGCATCTGGCGCGGCGAAGACGAGCAGCCGGGCGCCTGGCAGGATTCGCCCATGGCCCATGCGGTGTTCGATCATGTCGGCGGCAGCGACTGGTCCTTCTCGCGCAGTTTCATGTACACCCAGGAACGCGGCGAGATCGGCAAGCTGGCGCTGGCCGTCGCCATGAGCGCAGGCGCCGACCCAGCCGCCCGCCACATCCTGCTGCAGGCCGGACGCGAACTGGCGCGCCTGGCGCTGGCTTTGGTGGCGCGCTTCGGCCCGCGCCCGGTGGCGCTGTCCGGCCGCGCCGCCGAGCTGCATCCCCTGATCTTCGAAGCCATGCGCGCCGAATTGCCGCCCGGCCTGGATTTGCAAAAACGTACCGCGCGGCCGCATCATGCGGCGGCAAGGATGGCCGCCCGGCCGCGCAATTGACTCAACTGAGTGACCCGACAACCATGAAAAAACTGCTGCTTGCTTCCCTGATCGCCCTGCTGACCGGCTGCGCCTCGCAATTGCCGCGCATCGACCATTCGCTGACGTCCAAGGGGCAGAGCAGCCGCGTGCGCTTCGTGGTGATCCATTACACCGTGTCGGACTTGCCGCTGTCGATCAAGCTGTTGACCGAGAAGGATGTGAGCGCTCACTACCTGCTAACGGACGAGAATGAGCCGCGCATCTACGCCTTGGTCGACGAAAACCGCGCCGCCTGGCATGCCGGCGTCAGCAGCTGGAAAGGTTACACCGCGTTGAACCACAGCTCCATCGGCATCGAAATCGTCAACCCCGGCTTCAAGGACCAGCCCGACGGCCGCCACTGGTACGGCTTCACCGAGCGCCAGATGGAACAGCTGGTTGCCCTGCTCAAGCAGATCAAGGAACGCCACCAGATCGCCCCGGAAAACTTCCTCGGCCACGCCGACATTGCGCCGCAGCGCAAGCAGGATCCCGGCCCCCTGTTCCCGTGGAAGCGCCTGGCCGACGAAGGCTTGATCGCCTGGCCCGATGCCAATGCGGTGGCCGCCGCCCTTCCGCAGTACGAAGCCCAGCTGCCCGACATCGCCTGGTTCCAGCAAAAGCTGGCCCAGCACGGCTATGCCACCCCGCAAACCGGGGTGCTCGACGAGGCCACCCGCAACGTGCTGGTGGCCTTCCAGGCCAAGTACCGCAACAGCAAATGGGACGGCGTGCCGGACGCCGAATCCGCCGCCATCCTCGAGGTGCTGACCGCGCCGAAGGCCAAGCCCTAAGCGCCGTTGCACCGCCGCCGGCTTTCCCCTATCCTGCCAGGATGCTGCGGGGGAGGGCCTGCGGCGCCAGGAAGAGGAACCAGAACCATGCGGCTGCGCCACATCGAAGTTTTCCACGCCATCATGCAGGTCGGCACCATCAGCGGAGCCGCCCAGGTCCTGCATATTTCGCAACCGGCGGTGACCAAGGTATTGCAGCACGCCGAGCTGCAACTGGGCATGCCGCTGTTCGAGCGCGTGCGCGGCAAGCTGTATCCGAAGCCCGAAGCGCACCGCCTGTTCGCCGAAACCGAAAAACTGCACCGCGACCTGCAAGGCATCCGCCGCCTGGCCGCCAGCCTGAAAGGGCGCGCGGTGGAGACCGTGCGCCTGGTGTCCACGCCGACCATCGCCATCAGCGTGCTGCCGCAGGCGATGAGCGAATGGCGCAAGGAGTTCCCCGACACCCGCTGCGAACTGGCCACCCACCATACTTCCGAAATCGTCAACACGCTGCGCCTGGGCGAAGCCGATATGGCCCTGTCGCTGCAGGACCCGCGCCACCCCGGCATCATCGCCGAGCCGGTGGCGCAGGGCGTGATGACGGCCATCGCCCCGGCCGGGACCTGGCGCGCCGAGGAGCTGGACCAGCCGCTGACCGCGCATGGCCTGACCGGTGAGCTGATCGGCCATGCCGACAACGATCCGTTGGGCGAAATGGTGGTGGCCTCCTGCGAAGCGCAGGGCATCCAGCCCGTGTTCCGCACCACGGTACAGACGTACCAGATTGCCCGTTCGCTGGTGGAAGCCGGCGCCGGCATCGCGGTGGTCGATCCCCTGACCGCCGCCTCGGCCGACCCGGCCAAAGTCCAGACGCGGGAGTGGGCGCCGGCCATCCCGATCCAGCTTTACCTGTTGACCAATGGCCACGCCCCGCTGTCGCATGGCGCGCGCCAGTTGGCCGGTTCCATCGCCAGCGTCGCGCGCGCCTGCCTTGAAGGGAAATAATGAGCAACACCATCCGCAGCGAAGACGTCGCCGGCAGCCCCCAGTTCCGCCATCTCAGTACCATTGCCGGCATCGCCGTCGACTTGCGCTATGCCGGCGCCGACAACTTCGTCGGACGCGACCTGTATTCGCCGCTGGACTGTGCCTGGCTGCACCGCGATGCCGCCGCCGCGATCGAGCGCGTGGTCGACTGGCTGGCGCAGCGCGCGCCCGGGCACCAGGTCTTGCTGCTCGACGCGCTGCGCCCGCACCGGGTGCAGGAGCAATTGTGGGAAGCGCTGGCCGGCACCGATCTGCAGATGTACCTGGCGCCGCCCGAGCGCGGCTCCATCCACTCCTTCGGCATGGCGGTCGATATCACCATCCTCGACCCGTCCGGACAGGAGCTGGACATGGGCACGGGCTTCGACGACATGACCGAACTGTCGCATCCCGTCCTGGAGGCGCGCCACCTCGCCAGCGGCGCGTTGACGGCCGCGCACGTCGCCAACCGACAATTGCTGCGCGACGCCATGTTCCAGGCAGGCTTTGTCGGCATCAACAGCGAATGGTGGCATTTCGACTGCGGCGACCGCGTATTGGTGCGCCGCGACTTTACCAAGGTCCTATAAGGAGGCAACGCCATGCAGCAGCCCTGGTCTACCACGAGAGCAATCCTGACCGGCGGCGCGCTGGCCGGGCTGTTGGATATCCTGTTCGCCATCTCCTTCGCCGGCTACAACGGCTTGCCGCCGCAGCGCCTGCTGCAAATCGTGGCCAGCGGCGCGCTCGGCGAAGCGGCCTTCACCGGTGGCACTGCAGCGGCGGCGATTGGGCTGGCCTGCCACTTTATCCTGAGCTTTGTGTGGATGGCGCTGTTCTTCTTCGTTGCGCGCCGCATTCCGGCCCTGGCCGGCAAGCCGCTGGTGGCCGCGATCGGCTATGGCTTGCTGGTATTCCTGGTGATGCGGCTGGTGGTGCTGCCGCTGTCGGCCTTTCCGCGCCCGGTGACCTTCAATGCCTTTGCCTGGGGCATGGACCTGCTGTCCCACATCTTCCTGTTCGGCCTTCCGATCGTGTGGGCGACGCGCAAGGTGGTGCGCTTATAAGCGGATCTCGGACAGCTTCCAATCCGCGAAGCCATTGCGTACCAGGACCAGCGCGATCTTGTCGTTCCGCACCACGTAGCGGTTGACGCCTTCGCGCCCGGTGGTCCAGGGCGTCCGTTCCTCGCCTTCCTGCTCGCCGCCTGGCCCCGGCGCGTCGTCGCGCCCGCCCCTGCCGAAGTCCGGGCCTGCGCCGCGCTTTTTCGCGAAATCCCCATGTTCCAGCACGTACATGACCGCATCCGGCTGCAGCAAGGCGTCGACCACCACGCCGCCGAGGATGCGGCCGATGCGGTCGAACGCGCCGTCGCCAGGTTTGCCAGAAATCTGGTCCCGCATGTTCTCGCGCAGCGCCGGATAGTCCACGTGGCTGTTGAAGGCCGCCGCGTCGTGCGCCCGTACCGCTTCCTTCATCCGGTGCACGGTGAGCAGCGGCGACCAATACCAATAGGCCGCCAGCGCCACGATCACGGCCAGGGCCGCGGCAGGAATGCCTTTACTTTGTTTTCTCATTCGCGATAATCCTCATTGCCAAACATATTACTTCCTCAAGGAGACAAAATGCGCAAATTGCTCGCTGCCGCCCTGTTGATGGCAGCTTCCGCGTCCCACGCCCAGGTTGGCCCGTCCGTACCCGGTCCATCGAAAGTGCAACCTGGCTGCTACCACGTGAACGAAAAGATGGAGCGGCAGGACGGCTACTGCCAGGCCGTACGCCACGGGAATATGCTGTACATCTCGGGCCATACGGCTGGCGGCGAAATGCCGGCCGCGGTGAAGACCGTGTACACGCGCCTCGGCAGGATCCTCGCTGCGCATGGCTTGACGTTCAAGGACGTGGTGAAGGAAAACGTCTACACCACCGATATGGACGCACTGGTCAAGGCCGCCAACGTGCGCCTGCCGTTCTATGACAACCACTATCCTGCCGCCAGCTGGATTGGCGTGCAGCGCCTGTTCCTGCCCGAGTTCGTGATCGAAGTCGAACTGGTGGCGGCCTTCCCTGAAGGGAAGTAAGCCTCACTGCGCCGGCGTGCGCGCAACCCAGTCGATCACGCCGTCCACGATGGCGCGGCCATTGCCGTTGCCGGCCTGGTCGTGGTTGACCATCACGACGACGATGCATTGCTGGCCATCCGCGTCCGGCACATAGCCGGCAATGGCGACCACGTTCTTCAGCGTGCCGGTCTTGACGCGGGCGCGCATGGCGGCCGGGCTTTCCTTCAGGCGGCGCTTCATGGTGCCGTCGATGCCGGCGATCGGCAGGCTGGTGAGGAATTCCGGCATCCACAAGGATTTCTGCGCGGCCTTCAGCAAGCCTGCCATCTGCTCGGGGCTGAAGCGCTCGACGCGCGACAGGCCCGAACCGTTTTCGAACACCATGCCGGTGTCGTCCACGCCGCGTGCGCGCAGCCAATTGCGGATGACCATTTCGGCGCGGGCTCCGGTGGCCATCGGCTCGGGTGCCGGCGCCGCGCCAGGCGCCTCGGCCACTCCGGCGGGAAGGGCGTCCGGCTCGGGCAGCGGCCGGCTGCCCAGCACAGGGTCGGCCTGCAGGCTGCCCAGGCTGAGGAAAATCGTGCGTGCCAATCCATTGTCGGACATCTTGTTGGTGTCGCGCACCATTTCCGGCAGTGGACGGCTCATATGCTCGGCCAGCAAGGCGGCAGGCGCGGTGCGCAAGGCGCGCGACTGTTCGGCGGTGGCTTCCACCGCCTTGCCGGTGAAGCGCCCGCCCAGCCGTTCCCAGGTGGCGCGGAACAGGCGTTCGGCGTAATCGGTGCGGTCCAGTACGTTGACCACATTGGTCTTGCTGCAATTGCGCGGGAAGGTCCCCTTCAGCACGACGGTCACGCGCGCGCCGCTGCGCACGTACTCGGGAATCTTCCAGCCGTCCTCCCACTTGGCACACTCGCCGCCGGTCAGCGTCATTTCCGAGCGTATGCGCACATTGGCCAGCTCGGGCAGTGCGCTGACCCGTATCGTCTTCGCATCGGAAGTGATGTCCAGCGTCTGCAGGTTCATGTTCAGCAGCAGCGCGTCGGGGATCAGGTTGTAATACGCTTCCGGCGCTTCGTCGAAAGGCGGCGCGCCGGCGTCGGGCAAGGCGGGTTGCCACAGCTGGCGGTCCAGCACCAGGTTGCCCTCGATCTTGCGGATGCCCTTGATGCGCAGTCTCTCCAGCATATGGGTAAAGGCGTCGGCCGTCAGGTCGCCATCCGCGCCGCCGCGCAGGACCAGGTCGCCGCGCAGTACGCCGCCCACCACATCGCCGCTGCTGCGCAGTTCCGTGCGGCCGCGGAATTGCGGGCCGAGTTCTTCCAGCCCCACCATGGTGGCGAACAGCTTCATGGTGGAAGCGGGCGTGAAGGCGCGCGCCGCCTCGTGCGACACCAGCACCTGGTCGCCGCGCAGCACCAGCGCGCCGATGGCGTCCTCAGGAATGCCCTTGTCGGCAGCGATGCGCGCGACCGGCTCGGGCAGTGCCGCGTGGGCGGAAACGCCGATGGCGGCGAACAGGGTGGCAAGCAAGGCTCGGTGCATCATCATCCTTAACCGAAGAAGACGTAGGCAACGGCAATCGCGGTCAGCACGCCCGCCAGGTCGGCAATCAGGCCGCAGGAGATCGCATAGCGCGTCTTGCGGATGCCGACGGAACCGAAGTACAGCGCCACGATATAGAAGGTGGTATCCGCCGAACCCTGGAAGATGCAAGCCAGGCGGCCGACGAAGGAATCCGGGCCATAAGTCTTCATCGCATCGATCATCATGGCACGCGAACCGGAGCCGGAGAAAGGCTTCATCAGCGCGGTCGGCAGCGAGGGTACGAAGTCGGTGCGCAGGCCCAGCGCGCTGAACAGCCAGTTGAAACCGTCCATCACCAGGCCGAACACGCCGGCATTGCGCAGCACGCTGATCGCCACCAGCATGCCCACCAGGTAAGGGATCACGGTCAGCGAAGTCTGGATGCCGCCCTTGGCGCCTTCGATGAATGCCTCATACACGTTCACCTTCTTGCGCAAGGCGCCGATGATGAAGGCCGCGATGATCGAAATCAGGATCAGGTTGGAGGCGACTTTTGACACCACTTCGATCTGTTCGCGCGTCAGGAAGGCGGTGAAATACCAGATCAGGCCGGCGATCGCCGTGGTCATGCCGCCGATCCAGGCCAGCAGCACCGGGTCGAGCAGGTTGAGGCGCTGTCGGATGCCGACCGCGATGATGCCGGTCATGGTGGCGGCATAGGTCGCGATCATGCACGGGATGAAAATGTCCGATGGGTCGGCCGCGCCCAGGATGGCCCGCTGCGCCATGATCGCCAGCGGGATCAGGGTCAGGCCGGAAGTGTGCAGCACCAGGAACATGATCTGTGCATTGCTGGCCGTATCCTTGTCCGGGTTCAGCGTCTGCAGGCTTTCCATCGCCTTCAAACCGAACGGCGTGGCTGCGTTGTCCAGCCCCAGCAGGTTGGCGGAAAAATTCATCACCATGTGGCCGGTGGCGGGATGGTCCTTCGGCACTTCCGGGAAAATGCGCGAAAAGAAGGGCGAGATGATCTTTGCCAGCCAGCCGATGGCGCCGGCCTTCTCGCCGACGTTCATGATGCCCAGCCATAGCGTCATCACGCCGGCCAGCGGCAGGGCAATGTCCATCACACCCAGCTTGGCGGCGTCGAAGGTGCCGTCGATGATCTTCTTGAAGATCTCCGTATCGCCCATGAACAGCCATTGGATGATGGCGGCGGCGAAACCGACGAGGAAGAACCCGGACCAGATGTAATTAAGGGACATGGATGCACTTCTTGTAGTGGAATGACCAATTTTGCAGCGAAAGTATAGAGCCAGCGGATGAAAGTATGCGTTACGGACATGTAAAAAAGTTATAAGCTGGCGTTTCCCGGCGCACTGGCTTATGCTCCCGCCGCATGAAAATCATCCGCTCGCGCCTGCGCGGCCTCGCCGCCGCCACCGTCTTCGCCTTGGCCGCCGCCGCACCCGCAGCGGGCGCACTGGCGGCCGACAAGGTCTTGCACGCCTTCCTGTCCACCGGTGAAACCGGGCTCGACCCGGCAGTCGCCTCCGACCTCGCCAGCCTGAGCCTGCTGGAAAACCTGTTCGATCCCATGCTGCGCTACGACTACACCGCGCGCCCCGTCAAGCTGGTGCCCAACAGCCTGCGTGAGATGCCGAGCAGCGATGCCAGCGGCACGGTCTGGACCTTTCACTTGAAGCCGGGCATGTTTTTCAGCGACGATCCCGCGTTCAAGGGTAAAAAGCGCGAAGTGACGGCTGCGGATTACAAATTTGCTATCGAACGCCTGCTCGACCCTGCGCTCAAGTCGCCCTGGTCCTTCATGTTCGACGGCAAGCTCGCCGACGTGCGTGCCCTCGATCGGTACACGCTGCGCCTGACCTTGAAAGCGCCCGACCCCAGCCTGCTGTTCTACCTCGCGCTGCCGGCCACCGGCGCCGTCGCCAAAGAGGTCGCGGAAGCTTACGGCAGCCAGGTCGGCAACCACCCGGTCGGCAGCGGGCCCTTCGTCATCGAGCAATGGAAGCGCAGCGACAAGATCACGCTGGCGGCCAACCGCAGCTACCACCAGTCCTGGCAGGGCCAACGCCTGCCCATCGTGGACAAGGTCGAAGTCAAGATCATGGAGGAATACCAGTCGCGCGTGCTGGGTTTCCTGAATGGCGAATTCGACTATATCGAGCAAGTGCCCGAGTCGATGCGCGACATGGTGCTCGACCCCGCCTCGCCCACGCCGCAGCTGCGCCAGGAACTGGCCGGGCGCGGCATGGTGCTGACGCCCTTCCCGGTGTTGCAAACCTATTACATGTGGATGAACATGGACGACCCGGTGATTGGCGGCTACAGCAAGGAAAAAATCGCCCTGCGCCGTGCCATAGCGCTGGGTTATAACAGCCCGGAAGATATCGCCCTGTTGAAGAAGGGCCTGGCGATCCCGGCCCAGAGCCCGCTGCCGCCCAATGTGCTGGGTTACGACCCGGCTTACCGCAGTCCGGTCAGCTACAACCCCAAGCTGGCCAGGGCCCTGCTCGACCGCTTCGGCTACAAGGTCGGCAAGGACGGCTACCGCACCCAGCCCAACGGCCAGCCGCTGGCGCTGGTGATGCACAGCGAACCGACCATGGTCGGCCGCCTGCGCGATGAATTGTGGCGCAAGAACCTGCATGCCCTCGGCATCCGCGTCAGCTTCAAGACCGACAAGAAGACCGAGATCATCAAGGCCAGCCGCCTGGGCAAGGTGCAAATGTTCGAGACCAACTGGATTGCCGATTTCCCCGACGGCGACAACTTCTTCCAGCTGTTGTACGGGCCCAACAGCGGCCGCGCCAACTATGCGCGTTTCAACTTGCCTGAATACAACCAGCGCTACGAACAAGCCCGCCTGCTTGGCGACGGCCCCCGGCGCAACGCGCTGTACCGCGAGTTGAACCAGCTGATCCATGCCTACAACCCCTGGGTCTTGCTGATCCATCCGATTTCGGCGGATATCCAGCAACCGTGGCTTAAAAACTACAAGCGCCACCCGGTCGAACTGACCAACTGGCGTTACCTCGACATTGAACCGAAAAGCACGGTGACGTCTTCATTACATTAAGTTATGGACGCAACTGTAATTTTCATTGGATGACAAGTTTTCTATGGCGCTAATCTGGATTTCGCCACAAAACTAATATTTGGGAGAGAGGCCTGTGAAGGTAAAAAAGCTGGCGCAACTGATTGCGCTGATCGGAGTAGTAAGTCCAGCAATGGCACAGCAAGCCGCGCAGCCGCTGCCGCGCGTGGAAATCACGGGTTCCAGCATCAAACGGGTGGCCTCCGAGGGCGCTCTCCCAGTGCAGGTCATCACTTTCGATGCCATCCAGAAGGCCGGCATCACCAGCACCGAAGACTTGCTGCGCACGATTTCCGCCAACGGTACCGGCGCCGACAACATGACTTCCGGTAACAACGTGTTCGGCGCCGACGCCGACCGCGTGTCCGGCGGCGCTTCCTTTGCCTCCTTGCGCGGCCTCGGTCCGAACGCCACCCTGGTGCTGCTGAATGGCCGCCGCGTGGGCAACCACGGCGCCTCCGGCAAGGCGGTCGACCTGAATTCCATTCCCCTGGGCGCCATCCAGCGGGTGGAAATCCTGAAAGACGGCGCTTCCGCCATCTACGGTACCGACGCGATCGGCGGCGTGGTCAACTTCATCCTGAAGACCGATTACACCGGCGCCGAAGTGAGCGCCAGCTACAACGCTACCGAAGCCGGCGGCGGCATGCAGCGCCGCTACTCGCTGCTGGGCGGCATCGGCAACCTGGCCGAACAGGGCTGGAACGTGATGGCCAGCGTCACGCATGACGTCAACGACAAGCTGTCTTCGAGCCAGCGCGATTTCGCCAACGGCTACCAGCCGGCGCGCGGCCTGTCGCCCGACACCACCGGCACCCCGTATGCCAACATCCTGACCGGTGCCGGCACTGCCTTGGGCACCGGCTTCAAGGTGCCTGGCGACAGCACCAACTACCTGCAGGCCAACCCGCTGAGCTTCCAGGGCAAGTGCGATTCCATCGAGGGCATGTCGCAATACGTGACCGAGCTGTGGAAAGACGTCACCGCCCCGACCCGCACCAAGTATTCCTGCGCCTACGATTACGGCGCGGACTATGTGATCAGCTTCCCGGTCGAACGCACCAATGCCGTCTCGCGCGGCACTTTCCAGCTCAGCCCCGACCACAAGGTATTCGCGGAGCTGCTGGGTTCGCGCAGCGAAGCGACCGCCGAGCTGACCCCGGTCCAGATTTCGACCAGCCTGTCCAATGGCGCCGCCTATCCGGTCAACGGTCCGTACTACCTGGACATGACGCAGTACATCCCGACCTACGACAAGACCAAGCCCATCATTTACAAGTGGCGTTCCACGCCATGGGGCAACCGTACCCAGCACAACGTCACCGAAAACCTGCGTGGCCTGGTCGGCATGGAAGGCGTACTGGCCGGCAAGTACGACTACAAGGTCGGCCTGTCGCGCGCCCAGAGCACCACCAAGACCGACCTGGTCAACGGCTACGGCTGGACCAGCCAGATCTACTCTGCCCTCGGCAGCGGCAAGATCAACCCCTGGCTGCAGCCAGGCCAGAGCCAGACCGCCGAAGCGATGCAGCTGATCGAGTCGACCAAGTTCTATGGCCGCCTGCAGCACGGCAAGACCACCATGACCCAGCTCGATGGCTCAATTTCCGGCGAAGTATTCCAGCTGCCGGCCGGCGCGGTGCAGATGGCAGCCGGCCTGGACCTGCGCAAGGAAACCTACGAGTTCGCGCAAGACGTGGATGCGACGAAGATCCTGCTGGCGCCGGGCAATGCCAACCAGAAGAAGGTCAGCCGCGACATCCGCGCCGTATATGCGGAAATGCTGATCCCGGTCATCAAGGACCTTGAAGTACAGCTGGCGGTGCGCCGCGACGATTATTCCGTGATCGGCGCCACCACCAACCCGAAAGTGTCGTTCCGCTGGCAACCGACCCAGAACCTGCTGTTCCGCGGTTCGGCCTCGGAAGGCTTCCTGGCGCCAAGCTTCACCCAGCTCTATGCCGGCCGCCTGTCGCAGGAATTGCCGAATGGCGTGATCGACCAGGAAGGCTGCGCCAAGCATCCGGGCGACCCGGCCTTCTGCGCCATCCCGCGCTTGAGCTACAACACCGGCGGCAACCCCAACCTGAAGCCTGAAACGTCGAAGCAAGGCACCCTGGGCATGGTGGTGGCGCCGTTCGCCGGGTTTACCGCCTCGCTGGACTTCTGGGCCATCAATATCCAGGACCGCATCCTGAACCGCACCCCGCAAGTCGTGCTGAACAACTGGCAATACCTGCAGGAATACATCATCCGCAACCCGCAGACCGGCGTGATCGACCACGTCGAAGCGGGCTGGATCAATGCGGCCGGATTGAAAACGCGCGGCCTGGACATCGGCCTGCGCCACGACGGCAAGTTCGGCGGCTACAAGACCACCGCCACCCTGGATGGCACCTGGATGAAGTCCTTCAAGTTCGCCGAATTCGAAGGCCAGCCGTTCAAGGAACAGGTCGGCAAGTTCGCCACCCGCGACGTCTACCTGCGCTGGAAGCACAATGCCAGCGTGACCGTGGCCAGGGGCGACTGGAGCGTGCTGTTCACCAACAAGTTCGCTTCCCATTACGCCGACCAGCTGCCGAACGGCGGCAAGGGCGCGCCACCGGCCGGCTTCGACCCGATGGTCAAGCATTACAGCATCTTCGGCATTTCGGGCACGTACACGGGCTTCAAGAACACCACCATCACGGCCGGCATCCAGAACCTGTTCGACACCGATCCGCCCTTCACCGCCCACAACGTGGATGAAGTGGTGGGGGCCGGCTGGGACCCGCGCGTCGCCGATGGCCGTGGCCGTTCCTTTGCCCTCAACCTGAAGTACAAGTTCTTCTGACTTGAATGACCGGCGCAGTTTTGGCCGAATCGTAGCGGCCGCCCTGGCCGCTGCCGCCCTCCCGGCGGCAGCGGCGGGCGGCCGTCGTGTTTCTCGAAAGCCAACCATGAAGAAAACCGGCCTGATCAAGCCGCCACGCTTGAAAGCGGGCGACACGGTGGGCCTGGTCGCCCCCGGCGGCCACACCGATGCCCCCGCCATCGCCAAGGCCATCAAGAACATCGAATCGCTGGGCTTCCACGTCAAGCTGGGACGGAACCTGGAAGCCGTGTACGGCAACTATGGCGGCTTCCCGGAACAGCGGCTGGAAGACTTGCACGCCATGTTCGCCGATCCCGACGTGAAGGCGATCTGGGCGATCCGGGGCGGTTCCGGCTGCATCCAGCTGCTGGCGCATCTCGACTATGAGCTGATCCGCAAGCATCCCAAGATCCTGATCGGCTATTCCGATATCACCGCACTGCACCTGGCAATCCAGAACAAGGTCGGCCTGGTGACTTTCCACGGCCCCGTGGCGTCATCGACCTTCTCCGACTACTCGGTGACCCACCTGATGAATGTGCTCATGCATCCGGAGGACGAGTACACCATCCCGATGGCGGTGGAAAACAGCCGCAAGGCCGAGGAAGAGCCGCATTACGCGCTGCGTACCGTGGTGCCCGGTGTCTGCGAAGGCCCGCTGACCGGCGGCAACCTGTGCCTGGTAAGCGCCCTGGTCGGCACCGGATACGCCAGCAATTACGCAGGCGGCATCCTGTTCCTGGAGGAGGTGAATGAAGCGCCATACCGGATCGACCGCATGATGATGCAGCTGCACCTCAACCGCAGCCTGGCCAGTACCGCCGGCGTCATGCTCGGCATCTGCGAAAACTGCGGCCCGCAGGACAGCGATATCTCCCTGACGCTCGACGAAACCACCGACCAGCACCTGAAGCTTCTGAAAGGCCCGGCAGTGACTGGCTACAGCTTCGGCCACATCCGCAACCAGTTCACCATTCCCATGGGCATCCGCGCCCGCCTCGACAGCCAGCGCCAGACCCTCACCCTCCTCGAGCCTGCCGTCATCTGAGATCGGCGTAGAATGGGGCGATGCGAATACTCAAGCACAAGGCGGTGGCCTATGTGCTGGCGCATCCCCTGGATTTCGCGTTGCAGTGCCTGAAGGGTTTCCGGGCGAACCAGGGATTGCTGCTGGCCGGCGCGGTGGCCTATTACTCGCTGTTATCCATCGTCCCCCTGCTGATGCTGGTCGTGGTGGCGCTGTCTCACGTGATCCCGCAGCAGGAATTGCTCCAGATCATAGGGCGCTATCTGGAATGGCTGATCCCCGGCCAATCCCATGCCGTGGTGGCCGAGGTCGGCCATTTCCTCGACCATCGCGAGCTGGTCGGCTGGGCCCTGGTCCTGGTGATGCTGTTCTTCAGCTCGCTCGCCTTTACCGTGCTGGAAAACGCCATGTGCGTGATCTTCCTGCACCGGGTCGCCATACGCCGCCGCCACTTTGTCGTGTCGGCATTGCTGCCCTACTGCTACATCCTGTCCCTGGGCATTGGCGCGCTGGTGATGGCCCTGGTCGCCGGCAGCCTGCAGGTGATCGGCGAGGAAAGCGTACGCCTGTTCGGCCACGAATGGTCGCTGCACGGCCTCTCCGGCGTACTGCTCTACCTGCTGGGCCTGGCCGGCGAAGTGCTCATGCTGAGCTCGATCTACCTGGTGATGCCGGTCGGGCGCCTGTCCTGGTCCCATGCCCTGATCGGCGGCGCCACCGCCACCGCGCTGTGGGAAGCCGCGCGCCACGTGCTGGTCTGGTACTTTTCCACCCTGTCGCAAGTCAACCTGGTGTATGGCTCGATGACCACCGCCATCGTGGTCATGTTCAGCCTGGAAATCGGCGCCACGCTGCTCCTGTTCGGCGCCCAGGTGATCTCGGAATTCGAACGCGTGACGCGCGGCGAGCAGCACAAGGCGCCGCACCGCTTGCAGACCAAGACCGCTTGTTAGCCCGGCAGGGTGATGGTGAACCGTGCGCCGCCCAGGGGGGAGGCGTCGGCCACCAGCGAGCCGCCATGCAGCTCCACCGCCTTGCGCGCGATCGACAGGCCCAGGCCAAAGCCGCCGGTATTGCGGTCACGGCTGCGGTCCAGCCGGTAGAAGGGCTCGAATATGCGCTCGCGCTCACCGTCGGGAATGCCGGGACCGTCATCTTCCACCACCACCTGCACCACGTTGCCGATGCGCGCTGCGCCCAGGCGCACCGAGCGCGTCGCGTACTTCAGCGCATTGCGCAGCAGGTTGCCCACCGCCCGCTCCAGCAGGCGCTGGTCGCCGCTGAACTGGCCCAGCGTGGCGCCCAGCTCCATATCCAGCACCATGCCTTCCGACGGCGGCAGCGTTTCGCGGCAGTGCGCCAGGGCCGCGCCCAGTTCGAAGGGCTGGCGCTGCAGGTGCGGTTCGGCATCCAGCCGGGTCATGCCGAGCAATTCGTTGACCAGTTCCTTCAGCTCGCGCAAATCCCCTTCCATGGCGTTGATGCGCTTGTCCAGCGCCGGATTCTCGGCCACGTCGCGCAGCAGTTCCAGCGCGAATTCCAGCCGCGCGATCGGGGTGCGGATCTCATGGCCCACGGAATGCAGCAGGTTGCGCTGCGAGTCGAGCAGGCGCTCGATGCGGTCGGCCATGTGGTTGATGCGCTCCGCCAGCGGGTAGATGCTGTCCTTGGGCTCCATATGCGCGCGCGCCCCCAGCTCGCCGCCGCCGAAACGGTCGGCCACGTCGGACAGCTGCTGCAATCCGTGCCAGTGCGCCCGCGACCAGGCGGCGATCGGGATCAGCAGCACCAGCGCCACGATCAGGTAGCGCACCGCCTCCATCGACAGCGCAAAGCCGATATCGATCGGCAGGTCCTGGGCCACCAGCGCTTCCTCGTCGCTGCCGATGTAGCGCTCGCCCGCCAGGTCCACCCGCCGATAAAACGCCTTGCGCCCGATGTCGAGCACCACATCGCCACGTTCGAAGCCCTCCGCGTCGATCCCGGACAGCTGCTTGCGCACCTCGCCCAGCGGTACCAGTTCGAACCGCACGCCCGACACTTCGCGCACCTTGTTCAAGCGGTCCAGCCATTCGTCGGCCGGCGCCTGGTCGATGTACTGCTCGAGCAGGAAGATCTGGGCCGCGGCCTGGCGCCGCGCAATCGAGTCGAGGGGATCGCCGAACAGGCGGTTGATGGCGAAATAGACGATGAATGCCGCCGCACTGATGGACAGCATCACCAGTATGAAAAAGCGGAAGAAAAGGCGATTCATCGAAGGGTATTGTATAAGAAACAAGCACCTACGGTGAATTGGCGTACAAATTTGCGACAAAAAGCTTACAGCTCGCGGCGGATTTCCAAAGGGGCTTTACCTAAGATCACCCCATCGACTGGAGGATTTCGCCATGAAGCCGTTTATTCGTTCGCTGCCCCTGCTGGGTGCCCTGTTCCTCGCCGCTTGCGGCGGCGGTGGCGCGTCCACCCAGATCGTGGCCAGCGGCAGCCAGGGCATCGCCGTCGGCGAACCGGCACCTGGCGCCCCTGCCAAGGATGACTTCATCAAGATGGCGCGCGCCGAAACGGTGTGCAGCGACCGCACCAACCGCCTGTATATCATCGACGGCAAACAAGTGTTCTGGCAGGTGGCCGGCAATTGCTCCGACGCCAGCTACCGCAACGTGCTGTTCGGCCTGACCCCGCAAAACCAGCTTTGCTCGAACAGCGACAGCATCGCCGGCCCGCGCACCACCTGCACCGACGCCAGCCAGCGTGCCCTGTTCGACACCATCATCCAGAACCTGGACAAACCCGACCTCGGCCTGGGCGCGCCGCACAAAGTCGAATACGTCCCCTTCCTGCCGGCGCAAGGCGCGCTGATGTTTGAGAAGCTGGCGAATGAGCAGAACTCCGGCCTGACGCATCCCGAAAATGCCGTGTTGCGCGATAACGAGAGCTTCCAGAAGCTGTGGAATGGTGTCTACCAGAACCGCATCCCGGCGCCAGCCCTGCCGCAAATCGACTTCACCCGCAAGATGGTGCTGGCGGTGGCGGTCGGCTATGGCAACGCCTGCACCCACGTCGGCATTGAAAAAGTCGCTGTGGCCGGTGAGGCGCTGCAGGTGAACTACCATGTGATCCAGCCGGCCGAAGGTATCGCCTGCGCCATGATCGCCACCTCGCCGGTGGCCATGGTTGTTGTAGATCGCATCGACGCACAGGTGAACTTCATCGGGATCTGAGCGTTTTCGCGGTTTGGAATGGTAATGCATTTACAATGTGCGCCATTCCCAACCGTAGACGTTTTATATGCGACAGTACCTGTTCCTCGCCCTCGCCGGCGCCTGCAGCACCGTAGCGGCACAGACTCCGGCCACCAACCCGATGCCAGATGGCAGCCGGGATATGTACATTGGCATCGGCGCCCAGTCGGTGCCGCGCTATGACGGCTCGGACGATAACCGTACCCTGCCACTCCCGGTCCTGCAAATCCAGTGGAGCAATGGGATCTTCGTCTCCGGCACCTCGCTTGGCTGGCACTTGTCTTCGTCGCCGGCGATGGAATTCGGGCCCATGCTGACGCTGTCGCCGCGCCGCGACCAGGATGGCGTCTCGCTTGGCGTCGGCAGCGTGGGCGAAGGTTCCGGTTCGCGCGTAGGCATCACGAGCATCCTTCCGGGCGGCGGTATCGTGCCGGGCAATGAAGGCGCGGTGGACGACAACCGGCTGCGCTATATGGACGTGATCAAGCGCCGCGTCCTGGCCGGCGGCTTCTTCAACTATTACCTCTCGCCCAAGCTGCGCCTGACCAATACGCTGACCTACGGCAGCGGCAAGGACCACAATGGCGCGCGCCTGCACGCCGCCTTGCAGTACATGATGGAAGACGTGGTGCCGCACCATTCCATCGTGCTGTCGGCTGGCGTCTCCCTGGTCAACAGTGCCTACAACGAGACCTGGTTCGGCGTGACCAAGGAAGAAGCCGAGCGCGCCGGCACCAAACAGTATTACGAGCCCGGCGCGGGCGTGCAGGAAGTGCGCGCGGGCGTGCGTTGGAATTGGGCGCTCAGCCCGGCATGGATGCTGACCACTGGCGCCACGGTCAACCGCCTGACCGGCGACGCCAAAAACAGCCCGCTGGTCGAGCGCGCCACCAACTATTCCGTTTCCACTGCACTGGCTTACCGATTCTGATGAAAATGCCGCTCCTGCTCCGCACCACGCTGCCGGCCTTGTGCCTGGCGGTGGTGTCCTGCGCCGTCCAGGCGCAGGAGGAGTGGGTCAGCTATCGCGACGCTTACCGGCAGATGGTGGTGTTCGCCAAATACGGCAAACCGAAGAATTTCCTGCAGATCCATTACCAGGTCAGCCCGCGCGACGCTTCGGCCCCGCTGGAAGGCTTGCACCTGACGCTGACCGGCAAGAACACGCAGCTTGGCCTGCCGCTGGACGCCGCCGGCCGCGCGGTCTTCCCGCTGCTGAAGGCGGCCTACGACGACAATGCCGTGCTGGCGCTGAACCGGCGCATGGCCAATTACCGCCTCATCCCGCGCGTGTCGATCGTCACCCGCAATGACGGCATCTATGAATCGGCGGACCTGCGCGCCGCCTGCGAACAGGCGCTGGCCTACCAGCGCCATGTGGACAGCTCATACGCCGCAAAGAAATGCGCCGGCGTGCGATTCGTGTTCGTGAACCGCGCCGACGCGCTGGTGCAGGTGAAGTATGGCCAGCGCGAAGCACCGCTGCCGGTGGTCGACGGCCCAGCTTTCGAAGGCGAGGCTTTCGGCGCCTTCCGTACCGCCACCTACCGCTTTGCCGACTGGTCCAGCCAAGGCCAGGTCGTCAGCCAGAACACCCCCCTGGCCATCGCCCCGCTGTATGAATAGAGGGGGTCAGACCCTTGGGTCTGACCCCGATTTACCGGTTTCAATTCCAAGCCGACGGCGAGAACAGATACCCCTCGCCCCAAACCGTCTTGATTTTCTCCCCATCCGCATCATCGAACTTGCGGCGCAGTTTGGAAATCGAATTATCGATCGACCGGTCCAGCCCATCGAACTCAATCCCCCGCATGGTCTTGAGCAGCGCATCGCGCGACAGCACCGTGCCCGCCGACTCCGCCAGCACCAGCAACAGCTTGTACTCCGTATTCGAGAGCGGACAAGGCTGCCCGCGCCAGGTCACCGAACGGTCACTGGTCGCAATGCTCAATTGGCCAAAGCTCAATTGATCCGCATCCGGCTTGCCCTGGCGGCGGCGCAGCAGGGCGCGCAGGCGCGCCAGCAGCACCCGCGGCTGCACCGGCTTGTTGATGAAATCGTCCGCGCCCTGTTCCAGCAGCGACACCTCGTCGTAGGAATCCTCGCGCGCCGTCATGATCAGGATCGGCACATCGCTGATTTCGCGGATCTGCTGGCTGACCTTCATGCCATCGGCACCCGGCAGCATCAGATCCAGCACCACGATGTCGGGATTGGCCGCCTTGAAGCGCGGCAGCGCCTCATCGCCGCGCGGCACCACGTCCACCTTGAACTCATAGCCCGCCAAATACTCCGTGACCAGCTCGGCCAGGCGCGCATCGTCTTCCACCAACATCACTTGAACCATGGCTATCTCCTTGTGCCGGATATTTTATAAGAGCTACAACCTGGCGGCACAATTTCACTGGAAATCCGACAAACCGATACATTTCGTGAAGCGGCGGCGTGACCTGCCTCAAAATGTAGCCTGACGCGATATCGAATAATGCTCCTACCAGCTTTGCAATCGGTCCGCTTAACGCGTGCTGGCCCCCGGAAAGGTGCTAGTGCGGTTCAATAATCCCATGAGTGGAGAGGTTTTCGCAATTGAATACCGGCTTGCACGCGCCGCCGGACGGTGGCGAATTGAGGATGTTGTGTATGGCCAGCCGGGCGAGCGTTCGCTGAAGCGTACGCTGCAGAGGCATTGATTGGCCAGGTGAAGCGCAGCCACCTGGCCAATCCAATGATTACAGCGCGCGGGCGATCAGCAGCTTCTGGATATCGCTGGTGCCTTCGTAGATCTGGCACACGCGCACATCGCGATAGATGCGTTCGACCGGGAAGTCGGCGGTATAGCCATAGCCGCCGTGGATCTGGATCGCGTCCGAGCAGACGCGTTCCGCCATCTCGGAAGCGAACAGCTTGGCCATCGCCGCCTCTTTCAGGCAAGGCTGCCCGGCATCCTTCAGCGAGGCGGCATGCCAGATCAGCTGGCGCGCCGCTTCCAGCTGCATCGCCATTTCCGACAGCTTGAACTGCACCGACTGGTGCTCGAAGATTGGCTTGCCGAAGGATTCGCGTTCGCGCGCATATTTCAGCGCTGCTTCGAATGCGGAGCGTGCCATGCCGACGGATTGGGAAGCGATGCCGATACGGCCGCCTTCCAGCCCTGAGAGGGCGATCTTGTAGCCCTGTCCCGGCTCGCCGATCATGTTCTCGGCGGGCACCCGGCAATTCTCGAACAGGATTTGCGCGGTGTCGGACGAATGCTGGCCCATCTTGTGCTCGATCCCGGCCACGATATAGCCCGGCGTACTGGTCGGCACCCAGAAGGCGCTGATGCCCTTCTTGCCGGCCGCCTTGTCGGTCACCGCAAACACGATCGCCACGTCCGCGTGCTTGCCGGAAGTGATGAACTGCTTGGTGCCGTTGATGACGTACTCATTGCCATCCAGCGTAGCCGTGGTGCGCAGGGCCGCCGCATCGCTGCCCGTGTGCGGCTCGGTCAGCGCGAAAGCGCCCAGCATCTCGCCTTGCGCCAGGGGGCGCAGCCACTGCTGTTTCTGCTGCTCGTTCGCGTACATCATACCGATGCTGCACACCGGGCAGTTGTTGACGGAAATGACGGTCGAGGTACCGCCGTCGCCGGCCGCGATTTCTTCCAGCACCAGGGCCAGCGAAACGTAATCGAGCCCGGCGCCGCCCAGCTCTTCCGGCACCGCCACGCCGAAAGCACCCAGCGCCGCCAGCTCTTTCAGTTCATCTTTCGGGAAGTGGTGCTCCTTATCCCAGCGCGCCGCGTTGGGCGCCAGGCGCTCCTGCGAAAACGCGCGCAGCGCATCGCGGATCATTTCATGTTGTTCGTCGAGGATCATTATTTTCTTTACCAGCCAATGGGGGAGCCGTCGTAGTCCCGGTAGACGGCTTGTTCGGATGCGGGGAGGTCGGCCAGCACCTTGCGCAGGCCGCGCACGCTTTCTTCCACCGACAGCGCGGCGCCGGCGCCGCCCATGTCGGTGCGTACCCAGCCAGGGTGCAGGGCCACGCAGGTGGCGCCTTGCGGGCCGAACTGGTGGGCGGTGTCGACCAGCACGGAATTCAGCGCGGCCTTGCTGGCGCGGTACAGCGAACCGGTCGAGCCTTTGCGCTCGCTGAGGGAGCCCATGCGCGACGACATCACGGCCAGCTTGCCGCGCCCCGCGCACACCAGCGGCGCGATGATGGGCAAGAGCCGCATCGCCGACAGTACGTTGACGTGCATGACCGTGTCGAAGTCGGCCTGCATCGGGAAGCCGTCGCTGCGTGGTCCATACACGCCGGCGTTCAGGATGGCGACGTCCAGCTGTTCGCCATCGAGCTTCCAGCCCAGGCCCGCCACGGCTTCCACGTTCGTGACATCCAGCTTGTGGGCTTCGGCACCCATCCCGGCCAGCATTTCAACGTCTTCCTTCCTGCGGGCCGTGGCGATCACGCGCCAGCCATCGGCCAGGTACTGGCGCACCAGTTCCAGGCCGATGCCGCGCGAGGCGCCAATGACGAGTGCCAGCGCCATCGTGCTTAAACCAGCTCGATGCCCATGGCGGTGGCTTCGCCGCCGCCGATGCACAGTGCCGCCACGCCCTTCTTGCCGCCCTTGGCTTTCAGCGCACCGATCAGGGTGGTGATGATGCGCGCGCCGGTAGCGCCGATCGGGTGGCCCAGGGCGCAGGCGCCGCCATGCACGTTCACCTTGCTGTGCGGGATGTCCAGGTCATGCATCGCTGCCATCGGCACGGCGGCAAACGCTTCATTGATCTCGAACAGGTCGACGTCGCTGACTTTCCAGCCGGTCTTGGCCAGCAGCTTCTGGATCGCGCCCACCGGGGCGGTGGTGAATTGTTCCGGCAGCAGGGAGTTGGTGGCGTGGCCGGTGATTTTGGCGATCACGTTGGCACCCAGCTTTTTGGCGGTGGACTCGCGCATCAGCACCAGGGCCGCGGCGCCGTCGTTGATGGAGGACGAGGAGGCGGCGGTGATGGTGCCATCCTTGGCAAATGCCGGCTTCAGCGAAGGGATCTTTTCGACCTTGGCTTTCAGCGGGCCTTCATCCTTATCGATCACCACGTCACCGGCGCGGCCGGTCACCGTCACCGGGGTGATTTCCCAGGCGAAGGCGCCCGAAGCCTGCGCAGCCTGTGCGCGCTTGACGGATTCGATGGCGAAGTTGTCCTGCGCCTCGCGGGTGAACTTGTAGGCGGTCGAGCATTGCTCGGCGAAGGTGCCCATGGAGCGGCCGGCGCCGGTCTTGGCGTCGCGGGTGTAGGCGTCTTCCAGGCCGTCGTACATCATATGGTCGAACATCATGCCGTGGCCGATGCGGTAGCCGCCGCGGGCTTTCGGGACCAGGTAAGGCGCATTGGTCATGGATTCCATGCCGCCCGCCACGATCACGTCGGCGCTGCCGGCGGCAATGGTGTCGTAGGCGAAGATCGCGGCCTGCATCGCGGAGCCGCACATCTTGGACAGGGTCACGGCGCCGGCGGAAACCGGCAGGCCGGCCTTGAT
>CBFGQI010000051.1:0-31783 GCA_965650885.1 uncultured Oxalobacteraceae bacterium | reverse complement strand
TGCCGGGTGGTGTGGGAGGGGCTCGGCCAGTTTACTGGTCGCCCCTATCCCGATCATAATCACTGCAAACCATCCTTGGAAGGGGGGATCATGCAAGCGATGCGGCAGTCAATCACCAACGGCGCCCAGCATGTGCGGCCGGTGCTGGATGAAGCGCAGTTTGCCCGCTATGTGGAGACCGGCCTGGCGCTGCGCGATGCGTTCCATACGCCGGCTTTGCGCGACAGCTTCGTGGCGCGGCTCAAGCCGCATCGCGGCCTGATCGCGGGCGCCATCCCGGCCGGCATCCAGCAGCATGGCATGCTGCCGGCGCGCGCACCGCGCTGCACCCTGGCCGATATCACTGAAACGGAGCTGGTGCAATGGCTGGTCGATGACGCGCGCCTGATTTACGGCGAGTTCTCGCAGCAGGAGTTGGACAATTACTTCGCCGCGGTGGCGCCGCTGCTGCCACCGCAAGGGCATTTCATGGATCTTGGCAGCGGCCTTGGCAAGGTGGTGCTGAGCGCGGCACTGGCCTTGCCGGACATGCGCTGCACGGGCGTGGAGCTGCTTGGCTACCGCCACGCCATGGCGCAGGCACGCCTGGCAGCCATGCTGGCGGCCGGCGCGGCGGAAGACCCGCGCGCGGCGGATAGCGTCGGCGCGCGCGTGCGCCTGCTGCAGCAAGACCTGTTTGCGGCGGACGTCGGCGACGCCTCCCTGGTCTATATCTACAGCACCTGCTTCGCGCCCTTGATGGGGAGGCTGGCGGAAAAACTGGCCAGCGAAATGCGGCCGGGGGCCCTGGTCACCACCGTGACGGTGCCGCTGCTGCATCCGGCCTTCGAGCTGGTGCGGCATTTCGCGCCGCATGAAGTGGCGTGGACCACGGTGTTCCTGTACCGCCGCCGCGAAGCCGCCGCGCCGCCGGACCAGCCTGGCCAGCCGCCGCAGGCCGCCTGGGCCAGCCGCCCGTATGAACCGGACGGCGCCGCATGGGAGGCCGCCGTGCGCGCAGCATTCGCCGCTTACGACGCGGCTGGGGGAGCATGACATGGAAATCCGGGCGATGACGCTGGCCGAGCTGGACACGGTGCTGGAATGGGCGGCGACGGAAGGCTGGAACCCCGGCTGGCAGGATGCCGCCAGCTTTTATGCCGCCGACCCGGGCGGTTTCCTGCTTGGCTTGCTGGATGGCGAACCGGTGGCCAGCATCTTCGCCGTGCAGTATGGCGCCAGTTTCGGCTTCATTGGCGGCTATATCGTGCGGCCCGCTTGGCGCGGACGCGGCTACGGCATGGCGTTGTGGCGTGCCGGCATGGCGCGGCTGGAGGGGCGCAACGTCGGACTGGACGGCGTGCCTGCGCAGCAAGCCAATTACGCGCGCTCCGGCTTCCGGCTGGCGCACCGCAATGTGCGTTACGCGGGGCTTGGCAGCGGCTTGCCGTCGGAAGACCGGGTGCTGCCGCTCGGGGCGCAAGACGTCGACGAGGTGGTGGAGTATGACCGCGCCTTTTTCCCGGCCAACCGCGCACAGTTCATGCGGCACTGGCTGCAGCAGGAAGGCAGCATCGCGCTCGGCTTGCGCGATGGCGGCGTGCTGCAAGGCTATGCGGTGCTGCGCCCTTGCCGGGATGGCTTCAAGATCGGCCCCTTGTGCGCCGATACGCCGCAGGTGGCCGAGGAATTGATGCAGGCGCTGTGCGGCCGCGTACCGCTTGACGAAGCGGTGTTCCTCGACGTGCCCGAGCCGAATGCGGCTGCGGTGGCGCTGGCGGTGCGGCATGGCATGCGCGCCTGCTTCGAAACAGCGCGCATGTACACGGGCGCTGACCCCTGCCTGCCGCTGGCGCGGCAATACGGCATCACGACTTTTGAACTGGGCTGAAAAAAGTGCTTGACCTTGACGCTGCGTCAACCTTGAGGATGGCTGCATGTTCACCGTAAAACAGCTATCCGACATGACCGGCGTCACCGGCAGGACCTTGCGCTACTACGACAGCATCGGCTTGCTCAAGCCTTCGCGCATCGGCGACAACGGTTACCGCTATTACAGCGAAGCCGACTTGCTGCGCTTGCAGCAAGTCCTGTTCTACCGGGAGATGGACGTGCCGCTGGCCGCCATCTGCGACATCATGTCGCAACCGGGCTTCGACGTATTGGCTGCGTTGCAGAGCCACAAGCAAGCGTTGGCCGGGCGGCTGCAGGAATTGCAGGGGCTGATTTCCACGGTGGACAAGACCATCCTCCACTTGAAAGGAAAACAGAGCATGAAACCAGTACAGCTTTTCGACGGCTTGCGCGAGCGCCAGGACAAGTACCGGCAGGAAGCGGAACGCAAATACGGCAAGGACGTGGTGCAAGCCTCGGCCCGGCAATGGCAGGGCTATAGCGAAGGCAAACAGCAAGCCCTGATCGATGAAGGCAATGCCATTTATGCCGAATTGGCGGGCGCCATGGCGCAGGGCGCCGGCAGCGCGGCGGTGCAAGCCCTGGTCGCGCGTTGGCACACCCACTTGCGCGCCTTCTGGCCCGCCGAGCGCGAGCACTTGCCGCGCCTGGCCGCGACCTACCGCGACGACCCCGGATTCCGCGCCAACTTCGACAAGATCCACCCCGACCTCGCACCTTTCATGGTCGAAGCCGTGAGCATTTACGCTGCAAGCGCCTAATCCTTGCCCGAACGCAAATCGTGGCGCGGCGCGCGGCGCTATCTTCGCTTCTGTGCCAACCAGAACGGAGATAATCATGTCAAACTTCTACAAGTACTTTCGGCAAAACATGCAATCGCTTGGGTTGCCCGCTCCCGAATCCTTGTTCGGCAGCTTGCAGATGGCGCTGGCGAACGCTGCTGCGTTCGTTGCGCATATAGACAAGTTCGGCCGGCGGATCACGGTAGGTGAAATGGTTGGCGCCGGGTTGCGAGCGGAAAAGCTTGGCATGGTCGCGACCTTGTCCGCCGCATTCTATGTTGGCGCGGTGATTGGCAGCATTGCAGTCGCAACTGGACGAGCGCTAAGTGGCGGCGTCTCGATCGCCGACGTGCTTTGGGACATTCGATGCAATGGTTTGTACAGGCCGTGGCTGGCTGACACGATGCGTCGTAACCCCGAAATTTATGATACAAAGTTGATAGGACGTAGTCTCTACCGGGTACGGGTGATCCGATGATGAAAGACCAGTTGTGCTTGCTTTTTTCCGCGCTCGTTTGCGCGCTCGCGGCTTGGGCATTTTGGCGCTACCTCAATACCGATGCGGTGCTGGTCCTCATGACACTCGCGTTGGTGTCAGCTGTGGCGGACAACGTGCGCTTGCGTCGCAAGTTGCGCGAAACGCATCGGCGTGGTTGACACGGCTGCGCGGGCGCGCGGAGAATGGCTTTTCCACAACCCTGCTGGATAGGAGGAAGCCATGAAGCTCCGTCGTGTCGCGCAGTACCTGGTTGTTGTTGCGGGATTCACCCTGGCCGGCACCGGCACCGTCGCCGGCGCTGCCCCGGAAAAGAAAAAGGCCGCTGCGCCGCCGGACGAAAAGGCGGCGATGGAGGCGATGGCCAAGGCTTCCGCGCCTGGCGAGGCGCATAAGAAGCTCGATGCGCTGGCGGGCAAATTCACCGTCAAGTCGAAAATGTGGATGGATCCGTCCAAGCCGCCGGAGGAAAGCGCCGGCTCCAGCGAACGCAAATGGATCATGGGTAACCGCTACCTGCAGGAGAGCTACCAGGGCATGTTCATGGGGCAGCCGTTCGAGGGCATGGGCATCCAGGGTTACGACAATGTGACGAAGAAGTACTTCGGCAGCTGGATCGATTCCGGCAGCACGGCCATGACCCTGGCACGCGGAACCATGAGCGGTAACGCAATCAAGTACAAGGGGATGATGTCCGATCCGATGATGGGCAAGGAAGTGCCTTACACCATGAATATGGTGATCGCGGATAACGACCACCATAAACTGGAAATGTGGGGGCCGGGGCCGGGGGGGAAAGAGATGAAGTGGATGGAACTGAGTTATACGCGGGAAAACCGGTAAACCGGTGTCAGACCCGCAGGGTCTGACACCAAGTGTGCTGCGGCTGCGGGGCTTAGCTGCGGCCGAGGCGGGGCAGGCGGCGGGACATGGTGCCGGCGCCGGATGCGTCGCTGTCGACACGGAATACGCCGACCGCTTGCAGCAGGGCTGCCGACTGCTGCTGCATGCTGGCGGCGGCGGCTGCTGCTTGTTCCACCAGCGCGGCATTCTGCTGCGTCACGGCGTCCATCTGCGAAATCGCTTCGTTCACTTGTGCGATGCCGGCGCTTTGCTCGTTGCTGGCGGTGCTGATCTCGTTGATGATCTGGCGCACGCGGTGCACGCTTTCCACCACTTCCTGCATGGTGCTGCCGGCCTGGGCCACCAGCGTATTGCCGACGCCGACCGTTTCCACCGAGGCGCCGATCAAGTCCTTGATCTCCTTGGCGGCCGCCGCGCTGCGCTGGGCCAGGTTGCGCACTTCGGACGCCACCACGGCAAAGCCGCGCCCCTGCTCGCCGGCGCGCGCCGCTTCCACCGCCGCGTTCAAGGCCAGGATATTGGTCTGGAACGCGATGCCGTCAATCACGCTGATGATGTCCACGATCTTGCGCGAGGAGCTGTCGATCGAGGCCATGGTCTCGACCACTTGCGACACCACGGCGCCGCCTTTCTGCGCCACTTCCGACGCGTTGGCCGCCAGCTCGTTGGCGGTGCGCGCGCTATCCGCGTTCTGGCGTACGGTGGCGGTCAGTTCCTCCATCGAGGCTGCCGTCTCTTCCAGCGAGCTGGCCTGGCTTTCGGTGCGTGCCGACAGGTCGCTATTGCCGGCCGCGATCTCGCTCGATGCGGTGGCGATGGTATCGGTGGCGGTGCGCACGGAGCTGACGATGCGCGCCAGGTCGTCGCGCATGGCCTTCAGGGCGTTGACCATGCTGCCCTCGTCGTCGCGTTTGACGCTGATCGGCACGGTCAGGTCGCCGCCGGCGATGCTGCGCGCGATGGAGGACGCGTAATCGGGTTCGCCGCCCAGCTGGCGCAGCATGCCGCGTGCGATGAACACGCCGACCGCCAGCAGCAGGGCGCCCAGCACCACGGCGCCGCCGGCAAAGGTGGCGGCGCGGGCGCGCACGGTGGCATCGACGTTGTCGATGTACACGCCGGAGCCGATGATCCAGCCCCACGGCTCGAAGCCCTTGACGAAGGAGACTTTCTGGACCGGCTTGTCGCTGCCGGGCTTGGGCCACATGTATTCGACCGGGCCGGCACCCGACTTCTTGACGGTGTTGACGAATTCCACGAACAGGAACTTGCCGGTGGGGTCCTTATTGGTGCTGAGGTCCTTATTGTCGAGTTCTGGCTTGATCGGATGCATCACCATCTTCGGTTGCATATCGTTAATCCAGAAATACTCGTTGTTGCCATATCGCAACAGCTTGATCGCGTCCATGGCCTTCTTCTGGGCTTCCGGGCGCGGCAGGGCACCGCTGGCTTCCTGCTTTTGGTAGTAGTCGAGCACGCCATAGGCGGTTTCCACCGCCTGTTTCACGTTGCTGGTGCGCTCTTCCAGGATCAGCGTACGTTCCGAGATCAGGAAGATGGCCGTCAGGAGGATGATGCCAAGGATGGCGCCGGCATTCAGCACTGCCAGCTTCTTCGCAATACTCATCGATTGCGTAAAGTTCATGATGGTCTCCCGTTGTTATGTTTTGCTGTGAAACCAGCATGGCACGGCTCGCCCAAAAAGAAAAGGCCCTCCGAAGAGGGCCTGCAAAACGGGCTTGCCAAATTATTTAGAACGTTTGGCGGCGCTTTGGTCGCGGATGGTGCGGAACTCGGAATCGCTGGCCCAGTTCGGCCAATCCTTCGAATCGGCCAGGTCGCGGCCGACGCTGTACAAGACCTGCAGGTCGCGCGCCATGCCGGTGAAGGGCCACTTGGCATCCCATTCGTCGGACGGCTGGTGGTAATTGTTGGTGGTGTAAGCCTGGCTGGCGGCCTTGCCGGCCGCAACACCGCCATCTTCCCAGTCTTCGCCGGAACCGATGGAGAAGGCAGGCACGCCGCGCTTGGCCATCGGGAAGTGGTCGGAGCGGAAGAAGTAGCCGGCCTCGGTATGCGGGTCGGGCGTGTAGACGACATTGTTCTGCTTGAACTTGGCGATCAGCGTGTCCAGCAAATCCAGCTTGGCGCTGCCCGAGATGGTGAAGTTGCGCGCCGGGCCATAAGGGCTCAGTGCATCCATATTGATCATGCCGGCGGTGGTGACCAGCGGATAGACGGGGTTGGCCGCATAGTATTCCGAGCCGAGCAAGCCCTTTTCTTCCGCCGTCACGGCCAGGAACACCACGCTGCGCTTCGGCGCCGGGGCCTTGCCGTAGGCGCGCGCCAGCTCCAGCAGGGCGGCGATGCCGGTGCCGTTGTCGACGGCGCCGTTGTAGATCTTGTCGCCCTTGGCGTCAGGCAGGCCGACGCCGAGGTGGTCCCAGTGGCCGCTGTAGATCACGGTCTCTTTCGGTGCGGCGCTGCCTTCGCGTACCGCCACCACGTTCTTCGACTTGATCACTTGCGCATCGACCGCATAGTGCGCGGACAGGCTCACGCCTTTCAATTCCAGCGGCTTGAAGTCGCGCGTCTGCGCCTGCTTCTTGGCAGCTTCGAAGTCGAGGCCGGCGCGCTTGAACAGGTCCACCGCCACGTCGCGCTGGATCCACGCTTCCATCGGCGCGTGCGACTTGCCCGGTTCCTTGCGCACGATGTCGTACATCACATTGGTGTTGGAATTTTTCACGGTCGGCCAGCCGTAGGAAGCCGGCGCGGTCTCGTGCACGATGATGGTGCCCAGCGCACCCTGGCGCGCCATCTCTTCATACTTGTAAGTCCAGCGGCCGTAATAGGTCATGGCCTTGCCGCCGAAGTCGCCCTGGCCGGTTTCGAAGTCCGGGTCGTTGATCAGCACCACGGCCAGCTTGCCCTTCAGGTTAACGCCCTTGAAGTCGTTCCATTTGCGCTCCGGTGCGGTGACGCCGTAGCCGACGAACACCAGCGGCGCCTTGTCGAAGTCGACGCGCCTGGCGCCGTTCATCGCCGCGCGCACGGCCAGTTGTTCGCCCTGGGCGAAGGGCAGGGTGTCCTTGCCGGCGTGGGCGTTCAGCACCACCGGGCCCTGGATTTCGAAGCGGCCCAGCGGCACTTCCTGGAACCAGCTGCGCTTGCCCTTGACCAGGTCGCCGCCCGGCTTCAGGCCGGCCGCCTCGAACTGCTTGGCGATGAAGGCGACAGTCTTTTCTTCGCCGGCGGTGTTGGGGCCGCGGCCCTCGAATTCGTCGGACGCCAGGATCTTGACGTCCTGCGACAGGCGCTGCGGATCGATCTTCGGTAAGTCCTGGGCTTGCGCGGCGGCTGCTGCCAGCAGCACGGTGGCCAGCATGGAATGTTTCACTGGGAACCTCCTGGTTGGGTGGATGGATCAAAAACCCGGCAAGTATCGGCCTTGGCGGGCTGCAGGTCAATCGCTTTGGGCTTATGTAACTTAGTGTTGCTGGAAGGCCCGGCCTGCCCCACGCTCGGCACGGCTGCGGCATACTTCGCCGATAACACATGCATCGGAGTCCCAATATGAAACGCAGCATCCTCAGCGGCCTGGTTGTCGGCCTGTTCTGCTCCCACGCCTTCGCGGCGGACCTGCATTCGGGTATCGACGCGGCCGGTATCGACCCCCAGGTGCGCGCCCAGGATGACTTCTTCCGCCACTCCCAGGGCAAATGGCTGAGCGGTGTGGAAATTCCCGGCGACCGTTCCAGCTGGGGCGCTTTCAATGTGGCGCAAGAGAGTGTGGAAGGGCAGGTGCGCGCCATCATCGAAAAGGCCGAACAGGACAAGGCGCGCAAGCCGGGCTCCGATGCGCAGAAGATCGGCGACTACTACGCCAGCTTTATGGATGAAGCACGGCGCAACGCACTGGGCTTGAAGCCGTTGCAGGCGGAACGGGCCCGCATTGCCGCGCTGGACAGCAAGCGCGGCATCGGTGCGCTGGTGGCGCACTTGAACCGCATCGATGCCGGCGGCCCGCTCGACATGGGCGTGCGCCAGGATGCGCGCGATTCCAGCCGCTACGTGGTGGGCATCCGCCAGTCGGGACTGGGCTTGCCGAACCGCGACTACTTCCTGTCCGACAAGGATGCGCGCCTGAGCGATATCCGCGCCAAGTACCAGCAGCACATCGAAAAGATGCTGGCGCTGGCCGGGCATGCGCAAGCGGCCGACGCGGCGGCGCAGGTGGTGGCGCTGGAAACCGAGATCGCCCGCGCCCACTGGTCTGCCGTGGAGAACCGCGATCCGGTCAAGACCTACAACAAGCTGACCCTGGACGAGCTGAAGGCCCTGTTGCCGGCCTTCGACTGGGATGCTTACCTGAAGGGCGCCGGGGTGGCGGGCAAGATCGACGCCGTGGTGGTCAGCCAGCCCAGCTACCTGGCCGCGCTCGACAAGCTGATCGCGTCGACGCCGCTGCCGGTGTGGAAGGCTTACTTCGAGTTCCACATGATCAGTTCCTTCGCACCTTACTTGTCACAGCCATTCGTGGACGAGCACTTCGCTTTCCGGGGCGCCGTGCTGGCGGGAACCAAGCAAAACCGCGCGCTGGGGAAGCGCGCCATCACGGAAGTCAACCGCGCCCTGGGCGAGATGGTCGGCAAGGCCTATGTGAAGGAATACTTCCCGCCCGAGCGCAAGCAGCAGGTGGCGGAAATGGCACAGCACTTCATCGCCGCTTTCCGCGAAGGGATCGATACGCTGGAGTGGATGAGCCCCGAAACCAAGCGGCAGGCGCATGCGAAGCTGGCCAAGATCCATGTCAAGGTCGGCTACCCCGACAAGTGGCGCGATTATTCGACGCTGAAAGTGGTGCGCGGCGACCTGGTGGGCAATGTGCTGCGCTCGCGCGAATTCGCGCATGCCTTCAATGTCGGCCGCCTGGGCAAGCCGGTCGACCGCCTGGCGTGGAGCATGACGCCGCAGACCGTGAACGCCTATTACAACCCTTCGCTCAACGAAGTGGTGTTCCCGGCGGCGCGCCTGCAGTATCCGCTGTACGACGCCAAGGCTGAACCGGCGGTCAATTACGGCGCGGTCGGCATCTCGATCGGCCATGAAATCAGCCATGCCTTCGACGACAAGGGTTCGCAATATGACGGCGACGGCAACCTGCGCAACTGGTGGACCAAGGAAGATGGCGAGAAGTTCGCGGCGCGCGGCAAGATGCTGGTGGCGCAATACAACGGTTACAGCCCGCTGCCCGGCTATAACGTGAACGGCGAGCTGACCCTGGGCGAAAACATCGCCGACAATGCCGGCCTGGTGATGGCCACGCGCGCCTACCGCATTTACATGAAGGGCCAGCCAGGCCCGGTGATCGACGGCTATACCGCCGAACAGCGCATCTTCCTGGGCATGGCCCAGGCCCGTCGCGGCAAGGCGCGCGATGCGGCGCTGATCGCGCAGGTGAAATCCGACCCGCACTCGCCGTCGGAATTCCGCGTGAACGGCAGCCTGAAGAACCACCCCGGCTTCTACGATGCCTTCGGCGTGAAGGAAGGCGACAAGATGTACCTGCCGCCCGAGCAGCGCGTGATCTTCTGGTAATGCCGGGCGGCTCGCTGGCCGAGCGTCGGGCTGCCCTGCGCACGGCCGGGTCACAGGTAGCGTGAAAGCATCGCGCCCGTGAGCCCGTCCGGCAGCGGCAGGCGCACCACGTGGCCGCTGCCCGGTGCCACCGCGATGCTGGTGTCGTTATCGGCCAGCATGCGCTCGATGGTGATATCGCGGTTGCCGCTCGGGTGCATCACCTCGATACGGTCGCCCAGCGCAAAGTGGTTCTTGACTTCGACGCGCGCCCAGCCATCCTCAATGGCCAGCACATCGCCCACGTACTGGCTCCGGCCCACTTCCGACGCGCCGCGCATGTAGTTCTGGTGATCCTGGGTATGGTGGCGCTGGTAGAAGCCGTCCGTATAGCCGCGGTTGGCCAGGCCTTGCAGCTGGCCGAGCAGGCTTTCGTCGAAAGGACGGCCGGCCACGGCATCGTCGATCGCCTTGCGGTAGACCTGGGCGGTGCGCGCCGCATAGTAGCGCGACTTGGTACGGCCCTCCACCTTGAGCGAGGTGACGCCGATCCGCACCAGGCGTTCGATATGTTCCACCGCGCGCAAATCCTTCGAATTCATGATGTAGGTGCCGTGTTCGTCTTCGAAAATCGGCATCAGCTGGCCTGGGCGGCCGCTCTCTTCGAGCAGATAGACCTGGTTGGCCAGCGGGTGTCGCGGCTGCTGGTGAAGCACCGAGATATCGCCGCTGGCATCCTCGCAGCCGGCGCCGACCTTGTAATCCCAGCGGCAGGAATTGGTGCAGGTGCCCTGGTTGGCGTCGCGATGGTTGAAATAGCCCGATAGCATGCAGCGCCCGGAATAAGCGATGCACAGCGCGCCGTGCACGAACACTTCCAGCTCCATCTCGGGGCAGCGCTGGCGGATTTCCTCGATTTCGTCCAGCGACAGTTCGCGCGACAGGATTACGCGCGTCAAGCCCATGCGCTGCCAGAACTTCACGTCGGCCCAGTTGACGGCATTGGCCTGCACCGACAGGTGGATCGGCATGTCCGGCCATTCTTCGCGCACCAGCATGATCAGGCCGGGATCGGCCATGATCAAGGCGTCGGGCTTCATGGCGATGACCGGCGCCATATCGCGCAGATAAGTCTTGAGCTTGGCATTGTGGGCGAAGATATTGCTGGCGACGAAGAACTGCTTGCCGCGCGCGTGCGCGCCTTCGATGCCTTCCTGCAGCGCCTGCAAGGTGGAGAAGTCGTTATTACGCACGCGCAGGCTGTAGCGCGGCTGGCCGGCATACACGGCGTCGGCGCCGTAGTCGAAAGCGGCGTGCATCTTGGCCAGCGAGCCGGCCGGCAGGAGAAGTTCTGGTGCGGTGAGCATGGATAAAAAACCGTACAGGCTATGCGAGGGGCGCCGGCAAATCCATGATCTGGATCAAGTCTCGCGTATGATGGCGGCCATGACGATCGATTGGTTCTCGCCGGCGCAATGCGTCGGCTATGTGGCGTTCGTGCTGGGTGTGGGCTGTTTCCTGCAAGCGGACGACCGGCGCTTCAAGCTGTTCATGGCGGGCGAATGCCTGGCCTATATCGTGCACTTTGCCTTGCTGGGCAACCCGACGGCGGTGGCCAGCACCTCGGTATCCCTGTTGCGCTCCGTGCTGGCGCTGCGTACGCGCTCACCGTGGGTGGTGGCGCTGGTGGTGGCGCTGAATGTGGGCCTGGGGTTGGCCTTCGTACGCCAGCCGAGCGACTGGCTGCCGCTCACGGCGTCCTGCCTGGGGACGCTGGCCCTGTTCCTGTTGCAGGGCATCGCCATGCGGCTGTTGATGCTGTGCGGGACCCTGCTGTGGGTCGCCAATAACATCATCGCCGGTTCCATCGGCGGCACCGCGCTGGAAGTGGTGATCGCTTGCGTGAATACCGTGACGATCCTGCGCTTACGCCGCGCGCAGCTCGCCGTATAGCGCGAGGAATTCCTGGCTCAGTTTATGGCTGCGGTCCAGGTGGATCATCGGCAGGTTGCGTTCGTGCGATTCGCGGATGCGGATCGAGCTTGACAGCTTGTTCTCGAACACCGGCAAGCCTTCTTCCTTGAGCTGGTCCACCATGCGCTGCGGCAGCAGGGCGCGTGGCTGGAACTGGTTGACCACGATGCCTTCGATGCGCAGGTTGGGATTGTGGTCGGCCTTGATTTCCTTCACGTTGTTGACCAGCGTGTAGAGCGCCTGGCGCGAAAAGTCGTCGCAGTCGAAAGGGATCAGGCAACTGTCGGCGGCGATCAGGGCGGACTGAGTGAAGAAGTTGTAGGCGGGTGGGGTGTCGACGTAGATTTCGTCGAAATCCTTTTGCAGCTCGTTGAGCGTGTCGCGCAGCTTGTAGATCTTGTGGCGCGATTCCAGCTTGGACTGCAGGTCGCCCAGTTCGGGATGCGCCAGCATGATCGACAGACCCTCGAACGGCGTGGCATGGACGTATTCGCCGGCCGGCTTGGCAAACATGCTGAAACTGAGCATCTGCTCGAAGTAGGCGCCCAGCGTCGGCACCAAGCCTTCCGTCGCCGCACCCAGCACGTAGCGGCTGCTGTTGCACTGGGGGTCGATGTCGATCAGGAGCGTGCGTTTGCCCTGGTGCGCTGCAATAGCCGCCAGGTTCACTGCAATGGTTGATTTACCGACTCCGCCCTTCTGGTTGAAGATCACGCGTTTCATTGGATTGCCCCTGCTGTGGCTTATATTGCAATGATTCTAGCATGATGCGCCGCAGCAAAAGCAAGCGTTTCTTATCCTGCCGCGAGCAATTCCAGCAGCGGTTTTCGGTAGCGACGGCTCATGCGCAGGCGCTCGGCGGAGCTCAGCACCACCTCGTATTCGCCATCCGCGCGGATGTCCAGCGAGCGTACGCGCTCCAGGTTGACAATGGCCGAGCGGTGGATGCGATGGAAGCCGTGCGGCGCCAGTTCGGCCTCCAGGTCGGCCAGGCTGCGGCGCAGCATGTGGGCCCGGCCGCCGGCGTGCAGGGTCGCGTAATAGTCACTGGCCTCGACCCAGTCGATCTCGGCGAACTTGAGCACCTCCAGCGTGCCGCCATTCCTGATGATGAAGCGCCGCGTTTCGCCCGGCAGCCGCAAGCGTTGCTTGACGCGTTCCAGTACGCGCCCGAAGCGCACGTCGTCGAAAGGCTTGAGCAGATAGTCCAGCGCGCCGACTTCAAAGGCGCGCAGGGCGAACTGGTGGTGGGCGGTGACGAAGACGATGGCAAAGGGCGGCGCGGTGCCGAGCCGTTCCAGCAGCCCGAAGCCATCGCATTCGGGCATTTCCACGTCGAGGAAGACCAGGTCGGGCCGGGCCGCCGGCAGCGCCGCCAGCGCTTCCTCGGCCGAGCCGCACTGCGCCACCACGGCAATGCCAGGATCGCGCGCCAGCAGCAGCGCGACATTGCTGCGTGCCAGCGGCTCATCGTCGATGATCATTGCGCGCAGCATCATTGCTCACGGTAGGGCAGGGTGAGGGTCGCCAGCACGCCCTGCACGGTATCGCGCAACGCCAGCGACTGGCGCTCGCCATACAGCGCCTGCAAGCGCAGGCGCGTATTGGACAGGCCGACGCCATCCTGGCCGCCGGCATCCAGGGTCGGGCCCTCATTAAAGACGCTGAGCGTCAGCACGTCACCGTCGCGCGCGGCGGCCACGCGCAGCAAGCCGCCCTTGGCCCGCCTGGCGATGCCGTGCTTGATCGCATTTTCGACCAGGGGCTGCAGGATCAGGTCCGGCACCTGCGCGCGCGCCAGCCCGGGCGGGAAATCAAGCTGGCATTGCAGGCGTTCGGCAAAGCGCACCTGCTGGATTTCCAGGTACTTGCACAGGAAGCCGACTTCGTCTTCCAATGCCACCAGCTGGCGCTCGGAGTGGTCGGTCACACGGCGCAGCAGGTCGCCCAAGGCCGCGACCGTGGCGATGGCTTCGTTGTCCTTCTTCTCGCGGATCAAGCCGGTGACGGCGTTCAGCGCATTGAAGATGAAGTGGGGCTCCAGCTGCAGGCGCAGCGCGGCAAGCTGGGCCTGCGCCAGCAGTTCGCGTTGCTGGGACAGGCGTTGGCGCGTGGCGAAGGTCACGCTGAGTGTCGCGATCGTGCCATACAGGATCACGTCGCCGACCAGGCTGCCGATGAACCGGGTTTTCCATAGCGGCAGGAAAGGATCCGCACCCTTCGCGTAGGCGAATGGATTGGTCGTGTGTTCGAGCGCCGCGGCAAAGCCAGTCCATACCGCGCCTACAGCCAGGCAGGCCAGCGCATGGATGGCCCAGTTGCGCGCCGAACGGGAGGGGAGGGGATAGCGCCGCAGCAAGGCCAGCGCCGGGGGCGTGGCGGCGGCCCACACCGCCCACGGCGCCATGGTGGTGAAGAACAGAGTCCACCAGTGGTGTTCCATGCCCATGGCGCGCATGGAGACGACGATCTGCGTTGCGTCGAACAAGGCGAGGGCCAGCCAGGCGAAGAGTGGGGCGATTGCGTTCATGGGCGCCATGATAGGGGAATTCAGGGCGGCGGGCGAAGCTTTGCAGCGAATCCACCGCAAGCTGCAGCGAACGGCATCGCCCGGCCGTAGCCGCAATGGGAGACTGGAAGCCTCAATAATCCATTGGAAAACATCATGCAACGACGAGACCTGTTCCGCATTTCCTCCGCCCTGGGCCTGACTGCGGCGCTGCCGGCACTGGCCGGGGCGGACACGCAAACCCCGTTGGCGCCGGCACTCAAACCGCCGGCCCAGGGCACGATCCCGGTGGCTTTCCTGTTGTCCGACAACGCGGTCGTGATCGACTTTGCCGGCCCATGGGAAGTATTTTCCAACGCGTCGACCGCGGGCTGCAATTGCGACGCGGCATTCAACCTGTACACCGTTGGCGCGACTGCGGCGCCGATCAAGGCCAGTGGCGGCATGACCATCGTGCCGAACTACACCATCGCCAACGCGCCGCCGCCAAAAGTGCTCGTGATCCCTGCCCAGAGCACGCGCGACCCGGCGGTGCTGGACTGGATCCGCGCAGCGTCGCGCGACGCGGACCTGACCATGTCGGTCTGCACCGGCGCCTTCCTGCTGGCCCGCACCGGCCTGCTGGACGGGAAGTCGGCCACCACCCACCATGGTTCCTTCAATGAGTTCGCCATGGAGTTCCCGGAAGTAAAGCTGAAGCGCGGCGCACGCTTCGTGGAGGAGGGCAACCTCGCCAGCGCCGGCGGCCTGTCTTCCGGCATCGACCTGGCACTGCGCGTGGTGGAACGCTATTTTGGCAGGGCGATTGCGCGTAACACGGCCAACACGCTGGAGTACCAGGGGCAGGGATGGCTCGACCCGATGTCCAACAATGCCTATGCCCGGCGGCGCGTCTCCACCGAGCAGCAGCCGCTTTGCCCGGTGTGCGACATGGACGTGGAAAGGAAGACCGCCGCGTCTTCCGTCTACCGCAAGCGGACCTACTACTTCTGCATGGCCGAGCACAAGCGGATGTTCGACGCCGACCCGGCGAAATTCACCGTTGCGATGCGTTAGAGCGAAGTCACGTCCAGGATGGCTTGCGCGAATTCGCGCGGCGCCTCCTGCGGCAGGTTATGGCCAATGCCGCCGGCCAGCGTGCGGTGCTGGTACTTGCCCGTGAATTTCTTCGCATAAGCGGCAGGCGGCGGATGCGGCGCGCCGTTGGCGTCGCCCTCCATCGTGATGGTCGGCACGGTGATCGCAGGAGCTTGCGCCAGGCGCGCTTCCAGCGCATCGTATTTGCGCTCGCCGTCGGCCAGGCCGAGGCGCCAGCGGTAGTTGTGGACCACGATATCGACGTGGTCCGGATTGTCGAAGGCCGCTGCGCTGCGCGCGTAGGTGGCCTCGTCGAAGGCCCATTTCGGCGAGGCCGTTTTCCAGATCAGGCGGTTGAAGTCGTTGCGGTTGGCCTCATAGCCCAGGCGTCCGCGTTCGGTGGCGAAGTAGTACTGGTACCACCATTCATACTCGGCTTGCGGCGGCAGCGGCTTCTTGTTGCCGGCTGGGGTGCCGATCAGGTAACCGCTGACCGATACCAGGCCTTTGCAGCGCTCCGGGAACAGGGCGGCGATGATGCAGGCCGTGCGCGCGCCCCAATCGAAGGCGCCGAACACCGCACTTTCGATCTTGAGCGCATCCATCATGCCGATGATGTCGAGCGCCACCGCCGTCTGCTGGGCATTGCGGAACGTGTCCTTGGACAGGAAGCGTGTGCTGCCGTAGCCGCGCAGATAGGGCATGAGCACGCGGTAACCGGCGCCCGCCAGCAGCGGCGCAACTTCTTCGAAAGCGTGGATGTCGTAGGGCCAGCCGTGCAGCAGGATGACTGCAGGACCGGTGGCCGGGCCGAGCTCCGCGTAACCGATCTCCAGTTCGGCCGTGCGCACCTGGCGTAGCGTGCCGAGCGAGCGGCCGGCATTGCCCGGCAAGGCGGCAGCGCGCGCTACCGGGGCCAGCACCGACAGTCCGGCCAGCGCAAGCAATCCACCCATCAGGGAACGGCGCTGCATATTGGTGTTCTTGTCCAAAGCTTCCTCCGCAATGTGTAGGGCTGGGCCCAAGTATAGAAAGGAAACGTATCTGGATTGTGTCACGGGTTATCATGCTTGTAGTTTCAACGATTGGACTTAGGCATGTTGATAGTGACTCACAGCGGCAAGTTCCACGCGGATGATGCGTGGGCGGTCGCTGCCCTGAAAATCCTGTTTCCCGAGGCCGGCATCGTCAGGACCCGCGACCCGGCAGTGGTGGAAACGGCCGACTTCGCGGTCGACGTTGGCGGCATCTGGGATCCGGCCGCCGGCCGCTACGACCACCACCAGAAGGGCTTTAGCGCCGCCAGGCAAAGCGGCGTGCCGTACGCCAGCGCCGGCCTGGTCTGGCGCGAGTATGGTGCGCGCTGCGTGGCCGCGCTGTCGATCCAGCACACCGGCCACCAGCTGAGCGACGACAAGGCGCGCGAAATCGCCTACGGCATCGATGCCGACGTGGTGCAATACCTCGACTTATCGGACGTGGGCGCCGCCAAAAGCGCGCCGGGCGGCTATGGCCTGTCGGCTGTGATTTCCGGCTACAACACGAATTGGCTCGACGAACAAAGGCTGGGCTACGGCGACGCGGCGGAGGAATTCCGCCTGCAGCAATTCCTCCGCGCAGTGGCCGTGCTGACCGACGTGATGGCCAATGCCGTGAAATACCGGGTCGGCGCCTTGCTCGCACTGGACCAGGTACGCCAGGCGGAAGTGCTGGAAGGCGGCAAGCTCCTGTTCCTGAAGAATGGCGCCTTGCCGTGGAGCCAGGTGGTGCGCAAGGAAATGCCGAAAGTGCTGTTCGTGATCAGCCACAACATCGCCGAGCAACGCCATATGCTGCATGCGGTACCGGCCAGCGCGGACAGTTTCGATGCGCGCGCCGACCTGCCCGAATCCTGGGCCGGCCTGCGCGATGCCGACCTGGCGGCGGTCACCGGTGTGCCGGATGCGGGCTTCTGTCACAACGGCCGCTTCATTGCCTCAGCCAAATCTTACCAGGGCATACGCGCCATGGCATCCCTCGCACTGAAGGCAGTCGAGGAAGCGCAGCAACAACAGCCCTAGCCGCGGTCGGACTGGCGCTTGCCCCGCTCGGTATCGGGTTGCGGGTGCAAGTCCTTCGGGCCTTTGTAGATGGTATTGGGTGGGTGTTTGCCCTGGTGCTGCTCATTCTTGTCCGATGGCAGTTCACCCTGGCGGTGTTCGTATGCCGGGCCGCGGGCTTCCTGGACATTGCTGCCCGAGGCATTGCCGGATTTTCCCGTCGCGTTCTCGCTGCCGTGCTTGCTGGTCTTTCCGCCCATGTCGTCACCTCTTTGAAAGTGGATTGGCAGTTTGTATTTGGGGCAGCGCGCGCCAAAAGCAAGACCAAAAGACCGCTGTGCTCCCGCGGCAGCGCGGGAGCACAGGATGCTAAGGCTTAGTTACCGCAGCCTTGGGTGCGGATGCGGTCATACGCAGCCTTGGCTTGCACCAAGCCATAGCCGTAGTAGGGATCGCGGCCAGGCGCGCCCAGGTCCAGCGCGGACTTGTCGAGCGAGCTGCGGATCTGGCTGGCGCTGCACTGTGGGAAGTAGCTCCACACCAGCGCGGCCACGGCCGACACGTGCGGGGTGGCCATCGACGTGCCGTTGTACAGCGCGTAGTTGGTGGCGATCACTTTCACGGTCGCCTGTTGGCCCAGTTGCGCCATCAGGCTGGCGCCTTCGGTATCGGACACGCCAACCGATGGGATGCTGGTCACGGTGGTGCCGAGGGTACCGGACAAACCGCCGGCCGTGTTGTTGTACACCACGGCGCCAACGCCGCCGCTGGCCTGGCAGTTCGCCACCTTTACGCCGAAGGCCACCGAGCCGCGCTTGATCAGGCAGACTTTGCCGGCCATGGCGCTATCGGTGCCCGTGCCCAGGCCGAAGTCGGCCAGCGGTGCGGTAGCGGTGGCGGCCGGGGAACCGGTCATTTCGCGCGGCGCGTAGCTGGACGCGCCCACTTTCAACTCGGCGGTACGGCCGCCGCCCATCGATACCGTCGACAGCACGTCGACGCCGGGCGCCGACAGTTCGACTTTCGGCGTGAATTGCGAGAAGGCGGCAATCTGCTTGTTCTGGTCCAGCGCGCCGATAGACATCACGCTGGTGTAGCCAGCCGGGTAGGACTGGGTATTGTTGCCGTCGTTGCCGGCGGCCGCGATCGACAGCACGCCGCGCTTGGCCAGGCCGTCGAAGGCGCGTTCTTCGGCGATGCTTGGGTCACCACCGCCGAGCGACATGCTGATCACGTTGGCGCCCGCATCGCCGCACTTGTTGGCAGCCGCGATCAGGGTCGAGGTGTAAGCCCAGCCGTCGGCGCTGAACACTTTGATGATGTGCAGCTTCAGCTGGCGGCCAGGATTGACGCCGACCACGCCGGTGCCGGCATTGTTGAGGGCGGCAATCGTGCCTGCCACGTGGGTGCCGTGGTGGTTTTCGTCGGTGAACCAGTCGCCGGTGCCGGGATTGGAATGGCCGGTGACGCGGTTGCCGTTCAAGTCTTCATGCGCCAGGTCGATACCGGAGTCGATGATGCAGACGGTGCGGTTGCTGGCATAGGTGTCCGGCAACTGGTCGGCCTGGACCATGCCAATGCCGTACGGGACCAGTTGGCCCAGCTGGTAGGGCGAGCCGGTCGATGGGGTGCTGGTGGCGAAGGGCACGCGCTTGCGGTCTTCTTCCACGAATTCGATGGCGGGATTCTTGCGCAGCCCGTCCAGTGCCTTGGCCGGCACTTCGGCGGCCGAGGCGCCGATGGAGGGCAGGTCTTGCATGACGGTGCCGCGCGCCGAAGCGAGCGCTGCCTTGCCTTTGGCCATGTCGCCGCCCTTGAAGCCGACGATGACGCGCAGATTGCCATCGGAGGCCGCATGGGCGATGGCGCATTGGGCGCTGACGGCTGTCGCCAGCACGGTCATGGCGAATTTGACGCGGGTATTGCTCGAATGTTTTTTGAACATGTGTTAGCCCTGGTTATTGTATGGGGTAGGTGATCTTGGTCTCCAGAAACAAGACAGCCGCACGTAGCGGCTATCGAAAGCGATGCTAGAGGCGTTCCATCCCGCCAGTCAATCTTATTGAATCGTTAAGAGCCAGGATTGACCAAGAAACCACACAAATTCTTTGCAGCAATACTGCTATGGCCCTGGATGGTGCGCAAGCGCGTAGCGCATCAGTTCAGCGTTATTGGCGAAGTTCATCTTGTTCATCAGGCGCGTCTTGTAACAGCTGACAGTCTTGTTGCTGATGGCCAGTTCGGCTGCAATGGCATTGACGGTCAAGCCGCTCGCCAGCAGGGCGAGAATGCTCTGTTCCCGCGCCGAGAGCGCCTGGTGCGGCAACTCGTCCACGCGGTGATGCTTCTGGTAGGCCAGGCGTTCAACCATGCCGGGGTCAAGGTAGCGGCCGCCAGCGGCGACTGTGCGGATGGCGGACACCAGGATCTCGCTGCCGCATTCCTTGGTGAGGTAGCCGTTGGCGCCGGCTGCCAGCGCCGAGCGCGCGAACATGGCGCCATCATGCATGCTGAACACCACGATGGGCAGCCTGCCATGGTACTGGCGGATGCACTTGACCAGGTCCACGCCGCTCATACCCGGCATGGACATGTCGAGCAGGACGAGATCGATTCCCTTGCAGCGCAACTGCTCCAGTACTTCCTGCCCATTTGCCGCTTCAGCGGCGACGGCCATGTCGCGGCAGCGTGACAGCACCTGGCGCAGACAATCGCGCACGAGCGCATGATCGTCTGCGATGAGGAGTCGGACCATTTAATCGCGCAGTGCCGCGGCCAGCGATTCGACCCGGCCGACGTCGGCCTTCAGCGCATAAGCCAGCGCCTTGCCATAGCCCGCATCGGCTTTCTGGAAGTAGGACAGCATGGCGTACTTCACGTTTTCGTCCTTGACCTGGCCCAGGTCGCCCGCCAGGTTGGCGACCAGGTTGAGCTGCTGCTGTTTGCTGAGCGAGCGGTAGAAGTCGCCAGCCTGGGCGAAGTTGCGGGTCTTCGCGATGCGCGCCTGCTGCGTGGTGCCGCCCAGCGGCAGCTGGCTGTACTTGTAGTCCGCATTGTCTGCGACCGCCGTGCGTTGGCTTGGCTGGTAATTCACGTCGCCTTTGCGCGAGCCGGGGTTGTTGGCGCCATCCTGGTTGTAGTTCAGCGCCATCGTGCGTGGCCGGTTGACCGGCAGTTGCAGTCCGTTGGCGCCGACGCGGTGCAGCTGGGTATCGGCGTAGGAGAAGATGCGTCCTTGCAGCAGGCGGTCTTCCGAAGGCTCGATGCCGGGCACCAGGTTGGACGGTGCCAGTGCCGACTGTTCGGTTTCCAGGAACACGTTGTCGGGATTGCGGTTCAGCGTCATGGTGCCGACCTTGGTTTCAGGGACGTTGCTCCAGACCTTGGTGGCGTCGAGCGCGTCGTAATCCAGGCCGGCCAGCTGGGTCGGCTGCAGGACTTGCACGTACAAGTCCCATTTCGGGAAATTGCCCTGCTTGATGGCATCGACCAGGTCGCGCGTCATGTGGTTGAAGTCCTTGGCCTGGATGGCTTCGGCCTCCTTGGCGCTCAGGTTGCGCTGCCCCTGCAGGCTCTTCCAGTGGAACTTCACATAGCTGTACTGGCCTTGGGCGTTCACGAACTTATAGGCGTGCACGCTGTTGCCATCCATTTCGCGGTAGTTGGCGGGCGTGCCGAAGTCGGAATAGACGCGTGTCAGCATATGGGTCGCTTCCGGCTGGTGCGAGAAGAAGTCGAAGAAGCGGTTGGGATCCTGGATATTGCTGTCCGGCGCCGGCTTCAGCGCATGCACCATGTCGGGGAACTTGAGCGCGTCGCGGATGAAGAATACCGGCAGGTTGTTGCCGACCAGGTCCCAGTTGCCTTCACGCGTATAGAACTTGGTGCCGAAGCCGCGCGGGTCGCGCAGGGTCTCGGGCGAGTGGTTGCCGTGGATGACGCTGGAGAAGCGCACGAATACCGGGGTTTCCTCGCCCGGTTTGAACACGGCGGCGCGCGTCAGCTGCGAGATGTCCTTGCTGGCGACAAAGACGCCATAAGCGCCGCTGCCGCGTGCGTGCACGACACGTTCGGGCACGCGTTCGCGGTCGAAGCGCTGCAGCTTCTGGATCAGCTGCACGTCCTGCAGCAAAACCGGGCCGTTGGGGCCGGCCGTTTGCGAATTCTGGTTGTCTCCTACCGGTGCGCCATTGTCGCGGGTCAGATCCGTCGTCGCTTGCGAGCTCAGGCTGACGACGCCCAGCAGGATCAGGATTGCGCTGGTGACGCGAATGTTGCGGGCCATATTTTCCTCTTTTCGGAATGATTGATCGGGTATCCGAACTGTAGAAGTGCCTGCAATATAGGTAAACTTGATTGTTGCTATGAAATCGATAGATCAAACCTAAAATCCCGCCATGATTGGCCCGCCGCCGCGCCCAGCGGTCAGATCGCGCTTGAAATTCGGGATTTCCTGACAGACGAGCCTGCGGCGGCGAACTCGCAGCCAGGACTTTTTTCTTTTGAGAAACAGATTCACAGGAGATGTTCCATCGGCGGCATTGGTCAGTTGCCGCCCCGGGCCTAATCTTCGGTCTCGTTCTCAACCACACCCAACGAGGGAAATATGAATCTGAACCTGGCCAACAAAACCGTACTGGTGAGTGCTTCGACTGCTGGTATCGGCTACGCCATCGCGGATCGCCTGCTGCAGGAGGGGGCATCCGTCATCATCAACGGCCGCAGTGAGGCTAGTGTCGCCCCGGCTGTGGCGGCCCTGGCCGAGCAGTACGGTAGCGAGCGTGTTTTGCCACTCGCTACCGACTTGAGCCTGCCGGGCGCGGAATTCCAGGCCGCGGCCCGATACCCTGAAGTCGACATCCTGGTCAACAATATGGGCACCTATGCCCTCAATGACTTCTTCAGCACGACCGATGCGGACTGGCAGAAGATGTTCGAAACCAATGTCTGGAGTGGTGTGCGCCTGGCCCGCATTTACATGAAGGGGATGCTGGAGCGCGGCAACGGCCGGGTGATCTTTATTTCGAGCGAGGTGGCGCTGACGCCAATGGCTGCGATGGCGCATTACAGCGCAAGCAAGGCGACCCAGCTTTCCATCTCTCGCAGCCTGGCCGAGCTGACCAGAGGCACGGCAGTGACGGTAAATTCGGTGCTGCCTGGGCCGACCGAAACCGAGAGCTTGAAATTGTTCATCCAGTCGGTGAACCCGGGCGTGCCTTACGCCGAAGCCGAACGCCGATTCATGGACGAGAACCGCCCGTCCTCGCTGATTTACCGCTTGGCCAAACCATCGGAGGTGGCGAACGTTGTCGGCTTCCTCTCCAGCGAACGTGCCGCCCTCATCAATGGCGCCGCCATCCGTGCTGAGGGAGGCACGATCCAGACCATCGCCTGATGCCGCTGCTATACGCCGGCATGGGGCAGCACGGCCAAGTTTGCGCTGGTATGATTGACTGGTTCTGAACGTCGTCAATTGAATTGGGTGCAAGCTTGGATAATCGCAGCGGGGAAATGGAAGTTTTCGCGAAAGTGGTGGAGACGGGAGGATTCTCCGCGGCAGCCGAGTCGCTGAACATGACGCCGTCGGCGGTCAGCAAACTGGTATCCAGAACCGAAGCCCGTCTGGGCGTGCAGTTGTTCAAGCGTTCCACGCGAAGCATGACGTTGACGGCCGAAGGCCGGGAGTTCCATGGCAACTGCATCCGCATCTTGCAAGACATCGAAGATGCTGAACTCAGTGTGGCCAACGGCTTTGCCCAGGTGCGCGGGCTCCTGCGTGTAAATGCGTCGCTGCCGTTCGGGCAACACTACCTGGTACCGCTGCTGAAGGATTTCAAAGCGTTGTACCCGGATATCAGAATTGACATTTCCCTGACGGACGCCAAAGTCGAACTCCAGCGAGATGCAGTTGATGTCGCCATCCGCATGGGGCCGCTGCACGACGCCACCTTTCGCGCACGCAAGCTGGGCAGCAGCAGGAAAGTGGTGGTCGCGGCGCCTTCCTACCTGGTGAATCGCGCGGCGCCGCAGACGCCGGCGGACCTGAAACATCACAACTGCATTAACTTCAATTTCCGCCGCTCGCTCGACGAATGGCCATTTATGGTTGACGGCAAGTTGGTGTATCTGGCAGTCGATGGCGAGGTGCAAACCAACAATGGAGAAACGATGCGTCAGCTCACGCTGCAGGGCTTGGGCGTGAGCCGGTTGGGCATGTTTCACGTCTTCGATGATATTCAACGAGGTGCTCTGGTCGAATTGCTTCCTCGGTATAACGCTGGTGACTTCGAAGAAATTACGATCATCTACGCAAACCAGAAGCATATCGCACCACGCGTGCGCGTATTCATCGATTTTGTTGTGGAAAGACTGTCGCCAATCCTTGTGTTGAAGGGCGACGCCAAGAATGGCACCGCCGCTGGGCCGTGACGCGCATTTTGCTCAGTTGCCGACGCGTCCGGACAAGGTCAGGCCGGCATTGGGGCCTGGCCCACATGTGCAACCAGACGCAGGCCGCGGGCAGGTTTGGCGGCGAGAGCGGGGCGAGCGGCGGCGATGGCGGCAGCATCGGGCTTGCCTGTTTCCTGCGGCACGGTACGGAAGATGCTGACGATTTGCACCAGGCTGTCGGCTTGCTGTTGCAGGGCATGAGCGGCGGCGGCGGCTTCCTCGACCAGGGCGGCATTTTGCTGGGTGGTCTGGTCCATCTGGGTGACGGCTTCGTTGATCTGTTCGATGCCGGCGGTCTGTTCCCTGCTGGCGGTATTGATTTCACCCATGATGCCGGCCACGCTGCGGATGCTGGTGACGATCGCGGCCATGGCCGCACCCGCTTCTTCGACCAGCCGTGTGCCGCCTTCCACCTGGGCCGCCGAGTCGCCGATCAGCGCCTTGATTTCCTTGGCGGCAGCGGCCGAGCGCTGCGCCAGGTTGCGCACCTCGGACGCCACCACGGCAAAGCCGCGGCCTTGTTCGCCGGCCCGTGCCGCCTCCACCGCCGCATTCAGTGCCAGGATATTGGTCTGGAAGGCGATGCCGTCGATGACGCCGATGATGTCGGTGATCTTCCCCGAAGCGCTGCTGATGGCGCCCATGGTGTCGACCACCTGCGCCATCAGGGTGCCGCCTTTGCCGGCCACTTCCGCCGCCTCGGCTGCCATGCGGTTGGCGTGCTGCGCGTTATCGGCGTTCTGTTTGACGGTCGAGGTCATTTCCTCCATCGACGACGCGGTTTCTTCCAGCGAGCCCGCTTGCTCTTCGGTGCGCGAGGACAGGTCAAGGTTGCCCGCCGCGATCTGGCAGGTGGCGCTGGCGATGCTGGTCGCTCCGCCGCGCACCTGGTTGACGACGGCGGCCAGGTTGTCGCGCATCTCTTTCATCGAGAATAGCAGGCTTTGCCGGTCGTTGCGGCGCAGCTCGACCTGCACCGCCAGGTCACCGGCGGCGATGCTGCGGACGATCCTTGCCGCATACGCCGGATCGCCGCCCAGCATGGCCAGCACGTTGCGCATCAGCATGATGACGATTGCCACGCTGAGCAAGGCCATGCCGGCCAGTGCGCCCATGATCCAGTGGCGCGATTCCTCATAATGCCGGGTGCCGGTGTCGCTGGCGATGCGGCCGCCTTCGACGTTCAGCGCGACAAGCTTGTCGATTTCGGCGTGTGCGGAGTTGTACTTTTGCTGGGATAGTCCCCGGATGAGGGTGCGCGCCTCTTCATCCTTTCCTTCACGCGACAGCATCAGCACCTTCTTGTGTTCGGCAAGGTGGGCATCCCAGTCGGCAAGGAAAGCATCGTATAACTGCTGCTCCGCTGGCGACGAAATCAGCTTGGCATATTCGGCGCGGTTCTTCTCGAACTCGGCGACCGCTGCACCGCCTTCCGATTCGTATTTGCTCCAGTCGGCGTCATTGTCCGAGAGGATGTGCTGGAGGGCTTTCAAACGCAATGTGGAGAGGTCTGCGCTCATCGACAAGGTCGTGCGGACGCTGGGCATCCAGTTGCGTTCAAGGTCGAGCGCCGTCTGGTTGACCCGCGCCAGCTGGACAATGGAAAACACGCCCAGCAGCACACCAAGTACCACGATGGACAGGAACGAAACCATCAGCTTCGTCGACAGTTGCAGATTTGTGAACCATTTCATTTTGCGCTCTCCCTGGGGGTGGTTGGCCGATCTTGCCGGTCCATGTCAGTGGGATGAGGGCGCTCATGCAGTATGGCCAGGCCAATGCGTCTCCAACCCGCGGCTGCCTTTGCTTGTCTGATGCAAGCGTAGCTTCCTGTGGGTGAAGATTAGGCGAGGGAAGGGCCGGCCAGTAGTAGGGATTTCCTGATCTTGCAGTAGGGCATTTACACCTTGGCCTTGCCGCAAGGGGCAGCCTCAGGATTTGCGCCGGTAGCGAACGCAGCGGCGGGACGGTAGGCCTGAAATCCTGCGCGTCAGTGCCCGTAGCTCAGCACGCGCGTCAGTTTCCAGTCGCCGGCTTCCTTGCGCCAGACATGGGAAAAGCGGTAGACGCTGCAGCTCTCCTGCGCGCCCGGCGCGGGGGCGGAGCAGAAGCGGTGGCTGCCGATCTGCATGGCGGCGTCGGGGCCGGCCGGGAAGACTTCGACCGTGTCGTTCATCGTCTCGCGCCGGATGGTGCGGCGCTGGCTGAAGTTGCGCTCGAAGTTGCGCAAGTTGCCGGCGTAATCCGAGATGCCGCCCTGGTCATGGTAGAACTCCAGGCTTGTGCTGAAGCGGCGCTTCAGGATAGCGATGTTGCGCGTATTGAGGGCAGTGGCCAGCTCGGCGTCGGCAGCGAGGATGGCGCCGCGCAGGGCGTTGCGGTCGGGGGCGGCATCCTCGGCGGCGCTGGTCGCGCAGGCGAGGGCGAGGCAAAATGCGGTCAAGCGCATGGCGGTCTCCAAAGGGGCACAGGCCCAGTGTGGCACGCCGCCCTGCCGCGGTGGGGCCCGGTCCGACGAATTGCGGCTTGGGCGGGACGGATGGCAGCGACGGCCGACGAAGGCCGAAAGAATTCCCACTCCCGTGCGCGTTAGCTTATATACTTGATAACCTTAATTTTTTAATAGGAACTCCTGAAAGTGAAGCTACTCACTGCGATCATGCTCAGCGCTGGCATCCTGTCGCCAGCATTCGCCGCTGCCCCGGCCGCGCCAGCCACCGCGGCCGCTGCCAAGGCTGCCCCCGCCAAAGTGACCTCGGTTGAGGGGATTACCGAATACCGCCTGGCCAATGGCCTGCGTGTGCTGCTGTTTCCGGATGCGAGCAAGCCGACCCTGACCACCAACATCGTCTACATGGTCGGTTCGCGCCACGAGAACTATGGCGAGACCGGTATGGCCCACTTGCTGGAGCACCTGCTGTTCAAACCCACCGCCAACTTCGGCATCAAGAAGGGCACCAAGTCGCCGGTGGAAGTGCTGAACCAGATCGGCGGCCGCTTCAACGGCACCACCTGGTATGACCGCACCAATTATTTCGCCACGTTCCCGGCCAACGACGACAACCTGAAGCAGATGCTGGCGCTGGAAGCCGACCGCATGGTCAATTCGCCGATCAGCCAGGACGACTTGTGGAACAACAAGACGCAGAAGGGCGAGATGACGGTGGTACGCAACGAGTTCGAAAGCGGCGAGAGCGACCCGTTCCGCGTCACGCTCGAGCGCACCATGGCGGTGGCCTTCGACTGGCACAATTACGGCAAGTCGACCATCGGGGCCCGCTCCGATATCGAAGGCGTAAGCGTCGACCGCCTGCGCGCCTTCTACAAACGCTATTACCAGCCGGACAATGCGATCCTGATGGTGGCGGGCCGCTTCGACGAAGCCAAGGTGCTGGCCCAGATCAACGACCTGTTCGGCAAGATTCCGAAGCCGACCCGCGTGCTGGCGCCGACCTATACTGCGGAGCCGACCCAGGACGGCGAACGTTCGGTCACCATCCGCCGCAGCGGCGGCACCCAGATCATGGTGGCTGGCTACCACGTGGCCCCGGCCAGCCATCCGGATGCGGCAGCCCTGCAGGTGCTGGGCAAGATCCTGGCCGACGCACCGAGCGGCCGCCTGCACAAGGCGCTGGTGGATGCCAAGCTGGCGTCGAACGTGGCGGACATCGATTTCAACCAGATGGAACCAGGCTATCGCCTGTTCGGCGCCGTGGTGCCGAAAGACGGCCAGACCGCAGCGGTGGAAGAGGCGATGCTGAAGACACTGGAGGACATCAAGTCCAACCCGGTCACCGACGCTGAAGTGGCGCGCGCCAAGGCGGCGATCGCCAAAGAGGTCGACCTGATCCTCAACGACACCGCCCGCTTCACCATCGCGCTGACGTCGGCGCAAGCCGCCGGGGACTGGCGCCTGTTCCACCAGCGCCGCGACCAGGTCGAAAAAGTCGACGCTGCCGCAGTGCAGGCGGCGGCGGTCAAATACCTGAAACCGGCGAACCGTACCCTGGCACGCTTCATCCCGACCGATGCGGCCGATCGCACCGAAGTGCCGAAGACGCCGGACATCGCCGCCCTGGTCAAGGATTACAAGGGCCGCGCGGCGATCGCGCAAGGCGAAGTGTTCGATCCAAGCCCCGACAACATCGAAAAGCGCACCCAGCGTTCGGCATTAGCCAACGGCATGAAGCTGGCGCTGCTGCCGAAGAGCACCAAGGGCGGCACCGTCAGCGCCACGGTCCAGCTGCGCATGGGCACCGCCGACAACCTGGCAGGCAAAGGCACCATCGGCGCCTTCACCGCGGCGCTGCTGATGGATGGCACCGAGCGCCTGTCGCGCCAGGAAGTCAAGGATGCCTTCGACAAGCTGAAGGCAAGCGTGAATGTCAACGGCAATGCGGAAGGCGTGAATGCCACCGTGACCACCACGCGCGAGAACCTGGCGGCGGCGTTGGACCTGTTGGCTGAATCGCTGATGAAGCCAGCCTTGACCGCCAAGGACTTCTCCGAGCGCCAGCGCGAATTCACCTCGCGCACCGAACAGCAGATGACCGAGCCGCAACCGCTGGCCGGCAATGCGCTGCAGCGCCTGACCGACGCTTTCCCGGCCGGCCACGTGCGCCATACCAAGACCTTGCCGGAGCAACTGGCCGCGGAAAAAGCCGTGACGCTGGACGAGGTGAAAGCCTTCCACAAAGCCTACTATGGCGCCGGCAACGCCACCCTGGCCGTGGTTGGCGATTTCGATGCCGCCGCCGTGAAGGCGCAAGTGGGCAAGCTGTTCGGCAATTGGAAGGCGGAGCAGCCCTACGTGCGCATCGCCAGCGCCGTGAAGCCGGTGGCCGGCCAGGCCGTCTCGCTGGAGACGCCGGACAAGGCCAACTCGGTCCTGCTGGCGATCCAGCCGGTGCCGCTGAAGGACGACGCGGCGGTCTACCCGGCCCTGTTGATGGGTAATTACATGCTGGGCGGCGGTGCCTTGCGCAGCCGGCTGGCGGACCGCATCCGCCAGAAGGAAGGCTTGTCGTATGGCGTCGGTTCGCAGCTGTCCGTGCCATCGCGCGATCCGGCCGGCATGTGGCTGGCATTCGCCATCAGCGCGCCGCAAAACACCGTCAAGGTGGAAGCCGCGCTGCGCGAAGAGCTGGACAAGGCGCTCAAGGATGGCTTCACCGACGCCGAGCTGGCCGATGCCAAGAAAGCCTGGCTGCAATCGCAGGAAGTCGGCCGTACCGCCGACGCCGGCCTGGCCGGCCGCCTGGCGGGCTACCTGAGCTTCGACCGCACCATGGCCTTTGACAAGGACCTGGAAGCCAAGGTCGGCGCCCTGACGGTGGCCCAGGTCAACGAAGCCCTGCGTGCGCACCTGAAGCCTGCAGCGGTGTCGGTGATCAAGGCCGGCGACTTCGCCAAGGCCGCCGCCGGTGCCGCCGGCGCCGCGCCGGCCTCCAAGCCATAGCACTGCGGCCCTTTCCTTGCCGGCGCTAACGCCGGTAAGGAAGGGGATTTCCGGGCCAAATCTCGGCGGCCTGTCGGTAATTTTTACAGGCATCGACACTAATAGCGGGATTCCGTTGTAAGCGATTGATTAATTTGTGTATCCAAATGCAGGCATTGTTTTTGCTTAATCGATGGTTCCATAACTAGGAGTGAAAATAATGAATAACCTTCTTGCAAAAATTGGGCTGCAGGTGCGTAAAAAATTGATGGCCGCAATGGGTGTATTGGTCGTTTCAATGGCTGGCCAAGCGACAGCGGCTGTCATTAGTTTCGATCCGAGCCCGGCCATTCTCGGACCGGCGACCTACGGCACCTACTTTATCGACGGTGATTTTCACGTCGAGGCTTTTTGGTTCACCAATACGGGTACTGCAAGCTGGGGGACCGCTGGCGGCCATTACCATATGACCACGGACGGTGCGCATGGCAATATCGAGCGCCAGCATTTCAATACTTCCAGTCAGCTGCAAGGGTTTATGATCCGGCGCACGGATAATCAGGCTTTCAGCGTCGGTTCGCTCGATTATCGTGTTGCGGGCAATACCTCGATCCAGGGTTTTTCTCCAACGGATGTGCAGGTGCTGATCGCCGATAATGTCGCGCCTTCAGGTGCCGTTACTGACTGGTTCACCGCCCACAGTGCTGGCGGGATTACCGGGCTGTGGCAAACCCTGAACCTGTCGGGGCTAGGGAATGTCACCCAAGTCTTCATTTCAAGCAGCGCCAGTGTGGACTTCGACAATATTGAAGTTGGTGCGGCGGTGCCGACGGCCGTTCCTGCACCCGCAAGTCTGGCACTCATGGGTGTCGGCCTGCTCGGTTTTGTGGCCGCGCGCCGCAAGCCGGCAAAGGGCAAGGCCGCTTAAAAAACCTGGCCAGCAAACGATAAACGCCGGCCACAGTGGTCGGCGTTTTCATTTTTTGCTCTTGGTGGCCCGGGGCGGGATCGAACCGCAGGCAGTTCACTAGTGGCGCAGCGTTAACGCTTTCCTGAAGGTCGTAGTGTCTTCGAGGATCGATACCATGTAATCGGCCACGTCCGCGCGAGTCGCCGTCGACATGATATTCCACTGCAGGTCGGCCCCGGACTTCAAATCGCCGCAGGCCGGTTTGTTGGTCAGCGTCGCGGGACGAATCCGGCGCCGAACTGCCCGCTGCGGTAGCTTTCGCCGACGCTCACCGAGCTCTCGACGATGAGCCGCCGGCAGCCTTGCTGCATGGCTGCCAGAATGTTCCTGGTGCCTGCCGAGCATACCGGGACGCCGATTTGGCGCCTTCCGCGATCCTGTTTCGACTGCGGGATCACACCCAGGGTGCACATCACCGCATCCGCCCCCTGGACCGCGCACGCCACCGAGACCGCATCCAAGGCATCGCCCTGGACGATCCTGAGGTTCCGGTGCGTCAAGTGGACGCGCTTCGGGTCGCGCACAAAGGCGGTGACAGCGTGGCGAGCCGCCAGTGCCGAACTAACGACAAGCCGGCCGGTCGACCCGCTTGCTCCAAAGATTACAACGTTCAACTGCTGCTTCGACATAATGGATTGACTCCTTGGTTGGGAAGGGCGGCATCGTGCGTTGCCGCGTCTTCCGCTTAAGACGAGTCGGACCATCATTTTGTGACACCCGCGGTGTTGCCAAGCCGATACCAAGCAGCCCGCCGGGCTTGTTTGGTGGCTTATTCTGTAATGAGACCCAAGCATTTTCGCAATAGTCAGGGGGCAGGGGGTGGGGCAGAATGGCCGTCAAACCATGCCTGACGACAACGATATGTTTGCTGACGCAGTTACAAAGCCGCCTGCATTGCAACACCGATTTGCGCCCACCCATCCGGCCGACGGGGCACTGTTTCTCATCTATATCGCATTGATCTGGATCGGCATGGGCGTCGGCTTCGGCCGGGAAATCGTGCGGCATATCGAGAGCGACGCCCCATCCTATCCGATGATCCTGCATGTGCACTCGGCCGTGTTCGTTACCTGGCTGGTGGCGTTTACCGCACAGATCGTGTTCATCCGGTCTGCGAAACCAGCTTGGCACCGGCGCCTGGGCGTGGCGATGACGTTTGGCATCGGCGTGTTGGCCGTCGTCGGCCCCTTGACCGCGTACACGATTCATAACCTGAATTGGCCACGCACCGATGCGGCATTTTTCAGCGTCCAGTTGGGCGATATGCTTGGCTTCGTCGGCTTGAGCGTGGCGGCCATCATTCTCCGCAAGCAGACGGCGGCGCATAAACGCTTGATGTTGCTGGCGATCCTTCAACTGAGCACGGCGGGCTTTTCTCGCTCGCTGGGCAGCTCCATCGGTTCAGCCTACCCGTTCGGCTACTGGGGCCAGAGCTTCTGGGCCACCTTCCTGATCCTGCATTTGACCAACGACCTGCTCGCACTCGGCATCGGGATCTACGATCTGCTGACGCGCGGACGCCTGCACTCCGCCTACGTGTTTGGTCTGGTCTGGAGTTTCGGTTGGCAAATCATCCATGTCAGCCTGTACCTGGCGCCGGCCTGGCTGCCTGTGGCGAAGTGGCTGCTGGGGCATTAAGACACGAAATCGGCAGAAGAAACGAAAAACGCCGACCACAAGGGTCGGCGTTTTCACTTTTTATTCTTGGTGGC
>CBFGQI010000050.1:0-31827 GCA_965650885.1 uncultured Oxalobacteraceae bacterium | reverse complement strand
TCCACCGCGCCACCGCCGCCGAAATCTTCGGCGTGGCGCCGGCCGAGGTGCAGCCGGAGCAGCGCCGCTACGCCAAGGTGATCAACTTCGGCCTGATTTACGGCATGAGCGCGTTCGGGCTGGCGGCCAACCTGGGGATCGACCGCACCGCGGCGCAGAACTACATCGACCGCTATTTCGCGCGCTTCTCCGGCGTCAAGCGCTATATGGACGAAACCCGGGCCGAAGCCAAGGCGCGCGGCTACGTGCAGACCGTGTTCGGCCGCCGCTTGTGGCTGCCGGAGATCAATTCGCCCAATGGCCCGCGCCGCCAGGGCGCCGAGCGGGCGGCGATCAATGCGCCGATGCAGGGCACGGCCGCCGACCTGATCAAATTGGCCATGATTGCGGTGCAGGACTGGATCGAACGGGAAGGGCTGGCGTCCAAGATGATCATGCAGGTGCATGACGAACTGGTGCTGGAAGTGCCGGATGCCGAGCTGGAGCTGGTGCGCGAGATGTTGCCCAAGCTGATGTCGGGCGTGGCCCAGCTCAAAGTGCCGCTGGTGGCCGAAGTGGGCGTCGGCTGCAATTGGGAAGAGGCGCACTGAAACCGGTAAACCGGGGTCAGACCCGGAGGGTCAGACCCCCGAAGGGGTCAGGCCCTGAGGGCCTGACCCCGGTTTGCCGGTTTACCGGTTCTAAAAAAAGCCAAAATTTGTCAGCCCCCTGACAATTTTTGGCAACCCCCACCGACAAACCTTGTCAACCCGAAGAAGGAGGAGTCCCCGCATGAACGATTTGCACAGCGACGCCCTGGCCCTGATCGGCCAGCGCGAAGGCGTCGACCGCCGCGACTTCATCAAAGCCGCCCTGGGTACCGGATTCGCCGCCGCCGCGCTGCCGGTGCAGGCGCAAACGGTGATCAGCACCGACACGGTCGGCCTGAGCGCCGGCACCATCCACCTCAAGGTCGATGGCCAGACCGTCCCCGTCTACCGCGCCCAGCCCGAAGGCAAGACCGGCTTGCCGGTCATTCTTGTCATCTCTGAAATCTTCGGCGTGCACCAGCACATTGCCGACGTCGCGCGCCGCTTCGCCAAAGCCGGCTACCTGGCCCTGGCGCCCGACCTGTTCGTGCGCCAGGGCGACGCCAGCCGCGAGCAGGCGATCGCCGACCTGATGGCCAACATCATCCGCAAGACCCCCGACGCGCAAGTGATGGCCGACCTCGATGCGGTGGTGGAGTGGGCGCGCACTTACGGCGCCGACACCACGCGCCTGGGCATCACCGGCTTTTGCTATGGCGGCCGCATCACCTGGCTGTACAGCCACCACAACCCGCGCGTGAAGGCCGGCGTGGCCTGGTACGGCCGCCTGGCCGGCGAACGCACGCCGGCCTGGCCCAAGCTGCCGGTCGACATCGCCCCGACCCTGACCACCCCGGTCCTGGGCCTGTACGGCGGCAAGGACCAGGGCATCCCGCTCGACACGGTGGAGCAGATGCGCGCCGCCCTGGCGCAGGGCGCCAGCCGGTCGCAGATCCAGGTCTATCCCGACGCGCCGCACGGCTTCTACGCCGATTACCGCCCCGGCTACCGCCCGGAAGAGGCGCGCGATGCCTGGCAGCGCGCCCTGGCCTGGTTCAAGGCCCACGGCGTGGCCTGAGCGGCCAAGGCAAATTAGCAAGATTTGCAGCCGGGCGGTAAAATGCCCGGTTTGCAGCCAAAGGAAGCACCATCGATCCCGTCCTGACCTCCATCCTGCTGGCCACCACGATTGCCGGCGTTGCCAGTATTACGGCAGCGGCGGTGTTTTCGTTCGCCCTGCTGTCGAAGGTGGTGGAAAAGATGGTCAGCCTGTCGGTCGGCATCATGCTGTCGACCTCCCTGCTGCACGCGCTGCCCGAAGCGTTCGAGTCCGGCACCGACCCGCGCCACCTGTTCGGCACCCTGCTGGCCGGCCTGCTGGCCTTCTTCCTGCTCGAAAAACTGGCCATCCTGCGCCATTCCCACCACCACGAGCATGACGGCCACCACCATCACCATGGCCACGACCGCCAGGAAGCGGGCCGCGCCGGCTGGATGATCCTGCTGGGCGACGGCATGCACAATTTCACGGACGGCATCCTGATCGCCGCCGCTTTCCTGGCCAACCCGCAACTGGGCATCGTGACCGGCGTGGCCATCATCGCCCACGAAATCCCGCAGGAAATCGGCGACTTCATCGTGCTGCTGAATGCCGGCTTCAGCCGCAAACGGGCCTACGTCTACAATCTCCTGTGCAGCCTGTTGTCGGTGGCGGGCGGCTTGCTCGGGTATTACACGCTGGACCAGGCGTCCAACCTGATCCCTTACGTGCTGGTGTTCGCCTCGTCCGGCTTCATTTACATTGCCGTCAGCGACTTGATGCCGCAAATGCAACGCCGCGCCACCATGCGCGAAACCATCCCGCAAGTGCTCTTGATCGCACTGGGCGTGGCCATTGTCCTGGGGCTGACCGCCAGCGCGCACGCGACGCATTAATCAGTTTCCGTCTGGCATCCTTTTTGCTACGCTGTGGGGGATAGGAGACTCTTATGCTCGACACCGTGACCGAACCCCATTCCGCCGACTCCCTGATGGCCGCCTTCCAGCGCGGCGCCGGCGTGCAACCGAACTGGCAGATGACGCCGGAATTCATGGAAATGCTGGGCAAGCTGGTCGCCACCTCGATCGGCGGCGCGCACCGCCTGCTCGAAGCGCGCGCCGAACTCAAGCGCGACATCCACGCCGATGCCACCGTGGTGGTGGTGCGCAACAACAATCCGCTGAAATTCCTGCCCGACAGCCAGTCCGCGCTGACCCAGATGCTGCGCAAGAAGATGCCCGGTTTCATGGGGCCGGTGGAAGCGCTGGACGATGCCTTCGCCGACCTGGCGGCCCACCAGCAATGCGTGATGGCCGGCATGGAAGGCGCCGTGGCCGCCGCGCTGGCGCGTCTCGCGCCCGAGGCACTGGAAGCCCGGCAAGGGCGCAGCCTGTTCCGCAAGGCTGCCCTGTGGGACCGCTATTGCGCCGAACACGCGGCGCTGGCCGGGGCGGCGGCGGCCGACTTCCACGGCGCGCTGGGCGAGGCCTTCCTTGGCGCCTACGAGCGCAAGCTGGACGAAATGGAATAAAGGAGCCGACCATGGCCGATATGCCGCAGCGCCTTGTATTGAATGTCGCAGAAGTGTCCGCCGTCGGCGGACGCAGCTCCAACCAGGATGCCATTGGCCGCGCCGAGCGCGGCGAGCTGGCGTGTTTCGTCGTCTCGGACGGCGCCGGCGGCCACGAGGGCGGGGAAGTGGCCGCCCAGACCGTGGTGCGGTCGGTGCTGTCCACCTTCGGCGAGCGCGCCGCCTTCAGCGCCGACGCCACGCCGGCCATGGTGGCCGAAGCGGCCATCGCCGTGGCGCGCAGCAAGCGCCAGCGCCCCGCGCTGCAGGGCATGAGCGCCACCGTGGCGCTGGCACTGGTCGACCGCGCCGGCGCGCAAGCCACCTGGGCCCATATGGGCGACACCCGCATCTACCTGTTCCGCGCCGGCCGCCTGCTGCAAGCCACGCGCGACCACAGCATGGTGCAGCAGATGATCGACGCCGGCCTGGCGGCCGGGGCCGACCCGCGCAGCCATCCCAAGCGCAACGTGCTGTACGCGGCGATCGGCACCGACAATGAAGTGCAGCCCTCGGTGCAGCCGCCGCTGGCGCTGTGCCCGGGCGATGCGCTCCTGATCTGCACCGACGGCCTGTGGGAATGGGTGGCCGAGCCGCAGATGGAACTGCTGCTGGCCAAGGCGGACAATGCGCAGCAGTGGCTGTCGGCGCTGTGCGCCCTGGCCGAAGAGCGGGCGGGCTTGCTGCACAAGGCGCGCGACAACTTCAGCGCGCAAGCCATCTTTATCGGGGAGGCACCATGAACAAGGCGGTGGAACTGCCCAACAGCCTGCCGATCGGCACCCGGCTGGCCGAATTCGAAATCCGCCAGGTGATCGGGGAGGGCGGCTTCGGCATCGTCTACCTCGCCTTCGACCATTCGCTGCAGCGCACGGTGGCGATCAAGGAATACATGCCGGCGGCGCTGGCGTCACGCGCCAGCGACCATACGGTGTCGGTGCGTTCGCGGCGCCATGCCGAAGCCTTCGGCGCCGGCTTGCGCAGCTTCATCAACGAGGCGCGCCTGTTGGCGCAGTTCGACCACCCGGCCCTGGTCAAGGTCTACCGTTTCTGGGAATTGCACGGCACGGCCTACATGGCCATGCGCTATTACGAAGGACGCACCTTCAAGTCAGTGGTGGCCGACCATCCGGAGCTGGTCAGCGAAGCCTGGCTGAAGGGCTTGCTGCAACCGGTGCTGGGCGCGCTCGATGCGCTGTACGCGGCCAATATCCTGCACCGCGACGTGTCGCCGGAAAACATCATGATCCAGCCCGATGGCCGGCCGGTGCTGCTGGACTTCGGCGCCGCGCGCCAGATCGTGCAGGACATGGCGCAATCGCTGACCGTGATCCTGAAGCCGGGCTTCGCCCCGGTCGAGCAGTATGCCGACGACGAATCGATGCGGCAGGGCCCCTGGACCGACATCTATTCCCTGTCGGCCGTGATGTACGCCGCCATCACCGGCAAGGCGCCGCCGGCGGCGGTGGCGCGCATGCTGAACGACCCGATCGAGCCGCTGGCCATCAGCGGCCGTGAAGGCTACAGCAGCCAGTTCCTGGAAGCGATCGACCGCGGCATGGCGGTGCGGCCGGAAATCCGGCCGCAATCGATCGCGGAATTTGCCGCGCTGCTCGGCATCGATGGGACGCACGATGCGGCGGCCGTTGCCGCCGCGGTGGCGGGCAAGGCGGCGCGCGCCCCGGCTGCCGCCGCGCACGGCGCATCGGCGCCGCCCGCTGCCAATGCCGCCAGCGCCGCCAGCGCCGCCAACCGGACCACGCCGGCCGCCCGCGAGACGCGCGCCGGCGGCGCAGCTGCCGCCCCGCAGGGCGGCGCGGGCCGCGACAAGCCGGCCGCAGCGTCGCCATCCCAGGCCGGCGGCAAGGCTGGCCAGGCCGCCGCCAAAGCACCGCCATCGAAAGCCATGATCGCCGCCGGCGTCGCCGCGCTGGTGCTGGTGGTGGGCGGCATCGCCTGGTTGGCCGACGGCAGTCCGGTCGCCCCGGCTGCCAGCCCAAGCGCCGGCGCCGCAGGCCAGCCGTCCGCCATCGAGGCACCAGCCGCTGGGGAGACCCCGGCGGCTACCCCGGCGCAGCCGCCGGCGGCAGCCAGCGCCGCAGCCGGCGCTGCCTCCCCGGCCGCCGCGGCGCCTGGCGCCGCGCAGGACGCCGCCACGGCCGCGCCGGCCGCCGCGCCCGCCAGCGGCAGCGTCACCATTGCCGTCCAGCCCTGGGCTACAATCTATGTCGACGGCGTCGAGAAAGGCATCACGCCGCCCCTGAAGAAATTGACGCTGCCGACCGGCGTGCATGAAGTACGCCTGGAGAACCCCAACTTCCCGCCGCACGTGCAGAAAATCACGGTGGACGGCAGGAAGGCGGTCACCCTTAAACACGACTTTGGCAAATGAAGAAAGCGCTATTCCTTACCGCCGCGCTGGCCTTGGCGGGCTGCGAATCGACCGGGCCGCTGCAGCAGCCGACGCCGGCCGCTACCGCTGCCACGCCGGCGGCACCGGCCGCGGCCAAGCCGGCCGTCTCCAGCGCGCCGCCGGCGCCGCCTGAACTGCCGCCGGCACGCAAGGCCCTGAATGAAGGTATCGAGCTCTACAAGGCCGGCAATTTCAATGGCGCCATCAAGCAGCTCACCACCGCACCGGACCTGCGGCAAGCCGACACCGCCCTGCAGCTGGAAGCGCTCAAGTATGCCGCCTTCAGCTATTGCGTGACCAGGCGCGTCACCCTGTGCCGCCAGCAGTTCGCCAAAGCCTTCAAGCTCGACAAGTCTTTCGACTTGAGCCCGGGCGAAAAAGGGCATCCGTTGTGGACGCCGTCCTTCGAACGGGCGCGTAAGGAAGCCGGCAAGAAATAAGGATCAGTGCACGACGTGCAGGGCTGGAGTGTGGCGCAGCAAGTTCACGATTTCATCATCCTGGAAGCCGTTTTGCTTGAGGAAGATCCAGGCGTGGATGCTGCCCGCCTCCACGTCGATGCGCATGGCAATCTGGACGATATCCTGCGACGTGGATTCGGCGGCCGCCAGTTCTGTTCTGGTTTTCATAATGTTGACCTCGCCACATAGCCCGTTATCCCTGACGGGCTGTCAAACCTATAGTCACACGTTCGCCGTCAAATTTCCAATAGAAAGCAGCCTCGTGCGGCAAGGGCGCCACGTTGTAATACACTTGTCACAATGTTTTCTTAGGCTGGCATCATGATCTGGATAACGTTGAACAAGTGGTACGCACAGCGCATCATGCAGCGCTCCCGGCACGGCGCGGCACTCAAGGACTTGCCGCCCAACCTTTATGATTACTGGAAAAGCAGCGCCCGCAACGAATACCACGGCATCCCGACGGATGCCGTTTTTTTTGCCCGCGCCGCGCTCGGCCTGCTCGACTTCTTCGCTTGCGCCGCGCAAGGCGGCGGGCCATGCGCCTTGCCCTCCAAGGCGGCCGATTCAGTCTGGCACGCCTGGCTGCGCCTGTCGCCGCTCAAGCTCGAAGCGTTTTGCCGCAAGCATTTTGGCCGCGTGGTGCCGCATGTGGAAGGCGCCGCCATGGGCGGCAAGCTGGACGATGCCCTGGCGGTGTGCCTGGTGCGGGCGCGGCGGGCGGAAGGCTTGCGGCCGGAAGGGCCGCGCCTCCCGGCATTATTCCTGCTCGATAAGAAGCTGCGGATGCCGTTCGGCTACGGCTACGCCGTGCAGCGCGGCCAGCCCGGTTACAGCCAGCTCGACGCGCGCGGCCGCTGCGACCCCACGCTTGCCTGTCCAGCGCAACTGGCGGCGGCCGGCCTCCTGGGTGCCGGCCTGATCACGGCCGACGCATTCGCGGCATTCGAGGAGCGCGCCCGCCAGCAGGGCGCGGCGGGCACGGGCGGCAGCAGTTGCGGTTCCGGCTGCGGCAGTTCGCTCGACTGCAGCAGTTCTTCCAGCGGCGATGGCGGCAGCAGCTGCGGCAGCAGCTGTGGCGGCGGCGGCGACTGACGTGCCGGCCCGCCGGATGGGCGTCCCGTCAGGCGGGGCCGGTGGCGACCGGGCGGGTGGGGGCGGCGCACCATTCGGACCAGGAGCCCGGGTAGAGTGCGGCGCCGCCCAGGCCGGCAATTTCCAATGCCAGCAGGTTGTGGCAGGCGGTGACGCCGGAGCCGCACTGCATGATGGCCTGTTCCGGTGCGCCGACCACGGCGGCCAGCTCCTGCCGGAGCACGGTGGCATCCTTGAAGCGGCCGTCGGCCTGCAGGTTGTCCTTGAAGAAGCGGTTGCGGGCGCCGGGAATGTGGCCGCCGACCGGATCGATGGTTTCGTTCTCGCCGCGGAAACGGTCGTTGGCGCGTGCATCGACCACCTGGTAGCGCGCGCTCGCCAGGTTCTCGACCACCTCCGCCAGCGACACCGTGCGCACCATGGGCTGCCGGTCGTGCAGGTTGCCCAGCGGGCGGGAGGCCGGCGCCGTCACCAGCGGCAAGCCGGCCGCGCTCCACGCCGCCAGGCCGCCGTCGAGCACCGCCACCGCGCCATGGCCGACCCAGCGCAGCAGCCACCACAGGCGCGCCGCGTACATGCCGCCGTGGGCGTCGTAGGCGACCACTTGCGAGTCTTCGTTGATGCCCCAGCCGCGCAAGGTTTCCACCAGCGATGCGCGGTCGGGCAGTGGGTGGCGCCCGCGGAACACGCCGTCCGCGCCGACCTTGGCGCCCGACAGGTCGGTATCGATATTGGCGAATTGCGCACCCGCGATATGCCCTTCGGCGAAGGCGTTGCGGCCGAAGTCGGGGTTCATCAAGTCGTGGCGGCAATCAAGGATGACCCATTGCGGATCGTCCAGGTGCTGCGCAAGGGTGGTGGCGTCGATCAGGGTGGTGAACATGCGTGGTCCTTATACTTCGCTGGCAATCGGGTCGGTCTGGGAAATGGCTTTGCCACGTTCCGTGCTGCGCGTATTGTAGAACGTCGCGGCCACACCTGACAGCACGATGATCGCCATGCCCACCCAGCTGAGCCAGTCAAAGCTGTCGGCAAACAGCAGGACGCCCCAGATGCTGGAAAACACGATCCCGGAATACTGCAGGTTGGCCACCACCAGGGTCTTGCCGACCCGGTAGGCGCGCGTCATCGCCACCTGGGCGGCGGTGGCGAAGACGCCGATACCCAGCAGGAGCAGGATGCCGCCCGGCGTATCCAGCGGCGTCCAGTTCCAGCCGGAGCCTGCGACGTGGCCGCCGAAGCCGGCCAGCAAATTCATGCCCGCGAAATAGAACACCACGCGGTTTTCCGGCTCGCCCGCCAAGCCCAGTTTGCGCACCTGCATGTACGCCATCGCGGTCAGCACGGAGGAGCCGATCGCCACCAGCGCCGGCATCAGTTGGTTGGCGTGGAAGGCCGGCTGCAGCAGGCAGGTCACGCCGACGAAGCTGAACGCCACGGCCAGGATCAGCGGCCACTCGACATGGTTCTTGCGGTGCCACCAGCCGTGCGCGAACAGCCAGACCGCGATCCAGATCGGCGACAGGTAATTGAGGGTCATGGCCGTGGCCAGGGGCAGGGCGGCAATGGTGTAATACCACAGCCAGAGCGAGGCCACGCCGACCACGCAGCGCCACAGGTGCGCCAGCGGCATGGTGGTCTTGAACGAACCACCCTGCAGGCGGATCATGGAGCCGAGGATCACGATACCGATGATCCCGCGGTACATCACAATCTCTGAAGTGCTATAGAGATCCGACGCCAGTTTCACGCACACCCCCATGGCGGCGAACAGGAAACTGGCCAGTAGCATCCAGAGTGATTGCATCAGATGTCCAGTTTGCTCCGGTACCATTCATGGAAGTGCTGCATGCCGTCTTCCATTGGTGACTGATAAGGCCCCGCGTCGTTTTCGCCGCGTTCCAGCAGGATCTTGCGGCCGGCATCCATGCGCAGGCCGATCTCGTCGTCCTCGACGCAGGTTTCCATGTAGGCAGCGCGTTCGGCCTCGATGAATTCGCGCTCGAACAGCACGATTTCTTCGGGATAGTAGAACTCCACCACGTTCTTGGTGCGGTTCGGGCCCTCCGGCCACAGGGTCGATACCACCAGCACGTGCGGGTACCACTCGACCATGATGTTGGGGTAGAGGGTGAGCCAGATGGCGCCGTGTTTGGGCGGCTCGCCATTGCGGAACTTGAGCAGCTGCTCGTGCCATTTCTGGTAAGTGTCCGAGCCCGACTTCTTCAGGCCGCGGTTCACGCCCACGGTCTGCACGCTGTAGTCGGCGCCGAATTCCCAGCGCAAGTCGTCGCAGGTGACGAAGCTGCCCAGGCCCGGATGGAAGGGCTCGACGTGGTAATCCTCCAGGTAGACCTCGATGAAGGTCTTCCAGTTGTAGTCGCAGTGGTGCACTTCCACGTGGTCGAGCATGAAGCCGGTGAAATCCAGGTCCCTGGTGACGGACAGGTTCTTCAGTTTCTCCATCACGTTGTAGCCGTTTTGCTCGAACAGCAGGCCGTTCCAGCTTTGCAGCGGGGCCTTGGGCAGGTTCAGGCAAGGGGTGTCCGGGAAGTGCGGCGCGCCAATCAGCTCGCCCTTCAGGTCATAAGTCCAGCGGTGCAGCGGGCAGACGATATTGTCGGCATTGCCGCGGCCATTGAACATCAGCGCCTGGCGGTGGCGGCATACATTGGACAGGACTTCAATACCGTTCGCATTGCGCACCAGCATGCGGCCTTCATTTTCAGCCGCCAGCGTGGCAAAGTCGCCAATATTCGGCACCATCAACTCGTGGCCGACGTACCGCGGGCCTTTCTTGAACAATTCCTGCATTTCACGCTGCAGCAGCGTTTCGTCAAAATAGACGTTGACCGGAAGTTGCGCGTTCGAACGCGCCAGCTTGGCGTGGCTACCCAGATCGGACATCCAAACCCCCCTTAATTAAAATCAAACCAAGAAGAGAAAGATCCGCAAAGACCTGAATTCAGAGAATAAAAACGGTATTTCGGACAGAACCGGAGATTATAGCGCGAAACAGGCTATCTTCGCTGAACTTTCTTGGGCCGCGCCGCGGGCGGCCGGTATGGCTGGAATTGCAACGTTGCTTCCGCTTTAGAGCCGGCTTTTTAGACCGGAGGGAAGAGTTTGTTCTAAAATAGCGGGCTACACTAAAGTTATATGCCATGTCCAAGAAAATGAATGCGCCCGCCACCTTTGAGGAAGCGATGGCCGAACTGGCCCAGCTGGTGACCCAGATGGAAGCCGGCCAGCTGCCGCTGGAAGCCTCCGTCGCGGCCTATGCCCGCGGTTCGGAACTGGTGAAATTCTGCGCCGGACAGCTCGACAAGGTCGAAGCCCAGGTCAAGGTGCTGGAAGGCGAAATGCTCAAGCCCTTCGCCGAAGGCGAGGAGGCGGCCCAATGACCGCATCGTTCCAGGACTGGATGAAGACCATCCAGGCCGGCATGGAGCAGGACCTGTCCGCTTACCTGCCGGCCGCCGACATCGTTCCCACTAAGCTGCACGAAGCCATGCGCTATGCGGTACTTGGCGGCGGCAAGCGCGTGCGCCCGCTGCTGGTGTACGCCGCCGGCGCGCTGTCCGGCGCCGATGCGCAAGTGCTGAGCCGTGCCGCCGCCGCGCTGGAAATGATCCATGCCTATTCGCTGGTGCACGACGACATGCCCTGCATGGACGACGACGCGCTGCGCCGCGGCAAGCCGACCGTGCACGTGGCTTACGATGAAGCGACCGCGCTGCTGGTGGGCGATGCGCTGCAGGCGCAAGCGTTCAGTGTGCTGGCGCATGCGGACGGCGTGCCGCCGGCGCGCCTGGTCGGCATGCTGCGCCTGCTGGCCGAGGCCGCGGGTTCGGCCGGCATGTGCGGCGGCCAGGCCATCGACCTCGATAGCGTGGGCCTGAGCCTGACGTTGGAACAGCTCGAACGCATGCACCAGCTGAAAACCGGCGCCCTGCTGCGCGCTTCGGTGGTGCTGGGCGCGCTGGCGGGCAAGGAGCTGACGGACGCCGAACTGGCGGCGCTGCATGCGTATGCGCGCGCCATCGGCCTGGCCTTCCAGGTGGTGGACGACGTGCTCGACGCCACGGCCGATTCGGCCACCCTGGGCAAGACGGCCGGCAAGGATGCGGCCGACAACAAGCCGACCTATGTGTCGATCCTGGGCCTGGAACCGTCGATCGCCCTGGCGGAAAAATTGCGGCAGGATGCGCACGCTGCGCTGGCGCCGTTCGGAGAACAAGCTCTGCGCCTGCGTGAACTCGCAGACCTGATCGTGCAGAGGAAGGCATAAAACGTGAAACTGCTTGACACCATCAACAATCCTGCGGACTTGCGCAAGCTGCCGCGCCACCAGCTGACGCCACTGGCCGAGGAACTGCGCAGCTTCCTGCTCGATTCCGTGTCGAAGACCGGCGGCCACCTGTCGTCCAACCTGGGCACGGTGGAATTGACCGTCGCGCTGCACTATGTGTTCAATACGCCGCAGGACCGCATCGTGTGGGACGTCGGCCACCAGACCTATTCGCACAAGATCCTGACCGGCCGCCGCGAGCAATTCCATACGCTGCGCCAGCTGAACGGCATTTCCGGTTTCCCGCGCCGCGTCGAGTCCGAGTACGACACCTTCGGCACCGCCCACTCCTCGACCTCGATTTCGGCCGCGCTGGGCATGGCCCTGGGCGCCAAGATCAAGGGCGAGCACCGCCACTCGATCGCCGTGATCGGCGACGGCTCCATGACGGCCGGCATGGCCTTCGAGGCGCTCAACAACGCGGGCGTGGAAAAGGACGTCAACCTGCTGGTGATCCTGAACGACAACGATATGTCGATCTCGCCGCCGGTCGGCGCGCTGAACCGCTACCTGGCGCGCCTGATGTCGGGCCAGTTCTACGCCGCGTCGAAGAACGTCGCCAAATCCATGCTCCCCGGCCCGCTGCTGGAAGTGGCCAAGCGCCTGGAAGAACATGCCAAAGGCATGGTGGTCCCGGCCACCATGTTCGAAGAGCTGGGCTTCAATTACATCGGCCCGATCGACGGCCATGACCTCGACTCGCTGATCCCGACGCTGCAGAACATCAAGCAGCTGAAGGGGCCGCAATTCCTGCACGTGGTGACCAGGAAGGGGCAAGGCTACAAGCTGGCCGAAGCCGAGCCTATCCTGTACCACGGCACCGGCAAGTTCAATCCGGCCGAAGGCATCAAGCCGGCGCTGGCGCCGTCCAAGAAAACCTATACCGAAGTGTTCGGCGACTGGCTGTGCGACATGGCCAAGGCCGACAAGCGCCTGGTCGGCATCACGCCGGCCATGCGCGAAGGTTCGGGCATGGTGCGTTTCGAGAAAGAGCATCCGGACCGTTACTTCGACGTCGGCATCGCCGAACAGCACTCGGTGACCTTCGGCGCCGGCTTGGCGTGCGAAGGCTTGAAGCCGGTGGTCGCGATCTACTCGACCTTCCTGCAGCGCGCCTACGACCAGCTGATCCACGACGTGGCGCTGCAAGACCTGGACGTGACCTTTGCGCTGGACCGCGCCGGCCTGGTGGGCGCCGACGGCGCCACGCATGCCGGCAATTACGACCTGGCTTACTTGCGCTGCATCCCGAACATGGTGGTGATGGCGCCGTCCGACGAAAACGAATGCCGCCAGATGCTGAGCACGGCTTTCCATTACCCCGGCCCGGCCGCCGTGCGCTATCCGCGTGGCGCCGGCATCGGTGCGGCGATCGCGCAGGAATTGACCACGCTGCCGATCGGCAAGGGCGACATCCGCCGTAAAGGCCAGAAGATCGCCATCCTGGCTTTCGGTTCGATGGTGGCGCCGGCCATGGGCGCGGCCGACCTGTTGAATGCCACCGTGGCCAATATGCGCTACGTGAAGCCGCTGGACGTGGAACTGGTCAAGCAGCTCGCTGCCGAGCACGATGTCCTGGTGACGGTGGAAGAGGGTTGCATCATGGGTGGCGCCGGCGCCGCGGTGGCCGAGGCGCTGTCCGCCGAAGGCATCGCCAAGCCGATCCAGATGCTCGGCCTGCCCGACAAATTCATCGACCACGGCGACCCTGCCAAGCTGCTGGCCCTGGTGGGCCTGGACGCCGCCGGCATCGCCGCCGCGATCAAGGCCCGCTTCGGCGACGAACCGCGGCTGGTGGTCAACAACGGCTGATGAGTCGCTTGCGCGCATCGTTGTGACAATGCGCGTATTTTTACGCATTGCGCTTGCTTATACTGGGCACATCCCGGGCTTAACGATGCACGCAAGCCATGCACACCTTGCATATCGAATTGCAGGACGGCTTCGACGATGACCGTGTCGTCGCAAGTGTGAATGGCGTGGAAGTCCTGAGCCTGGATCACGTAACCACACGCATGCAAACCGGCTTCGCTGCCGGCGCCACCACCCAGGCGGCCGATGGCAAGGCGCTGCTGGAAGTGTCGCTGCCCGCATCAGGACAACAGGCAAGCACCGAAATCAACCTTTTCCAAGCCATGTGGGCCGGCGTCAGCGTCGGCCCCGACAAGGCTATCCAATTCAGGATTTCGCAAGCACCGTTCGGTTACGTGTAGGGTGCGCGCTGGTCCGCGGCGGCCAGCATTTCTGAAAAGGAGACATCATGCGTGTTCAAGACACACCGGCCAGCGTCATGCAATCCAGCAACCTGGCCGACCCGGCAGAGCAGGACAGTGCCGACGGGCTGGACTTGCCGGTCTTGCCGATCCCACCCATACTGGTGTCGGCAAGCGGCCTCTACTTATGGAATAGCGCGGTGCCGCTGCCGCCCATCACCACCAAGCTGGCGCTGGACGACAGTGGCCCGACGGACCAGCTGGACATCGTGTTCCCGCGCACGTCCGAGCGGCTTTGCCTGGACATCGATGGCCGCTATCCGCAGATGACAGCCAGCGGCACCATCACCCGCCTGCTGAGCCAGCAGACCCACTGGATTGCCAAACTGAAGCCTGGGCCGAATCCCAACCAGTACCTGGGCGCAATCTGGTACAAGGATGGCAATGTGGCGGCCTTCCCCTACACCAACGTCGAAATCCTGGTCACTACCAGCATCTTCCCCGGCCTGCGCAAAGCGGTCGCCATCTTCAGTGGCGGCGGGGCGGCCAAGCGCGTGCGTGGCTTCCAGTACGAATCGCCGTACTTCCACCCGGTCCAGTTCGAATTCGACTGCACCGCCGACGCCAAGCCGGTATTCGCCATCCAGACCCATGCCCACCCGAACCGGCCGGCCAGCCTGCCGAGCGAAACACTGACGATCCAGAAGGTGTTCCAGCGCGCCGGTTTCGAGGTCAGCACTTCGCTGGCCGCCAGCATCGTCCCGCTGGCCGGCGCCGGCGCCAACGGCCAGTGGAGCGACCAGGAAATGCACGATGCGATGCAGGTGTACTGGTCGAAATTTGCCAACAAGTCGCAGTGGGCGCTCTGGACCTTCTTCGCCGCCCAGCACGAACAGGGCAACAGCCTGGGCGGCATCATGTTCGACGATATCGGCCCCCACCACCGCCAGGGCACGGCCATCTTCACCAATTCCTTCATCACGGCGCCGCCGGCCGGCGACCCGAACCCGGCTGCCTGGATCAACCGCATGGTGTTCTGGACTGCCTGCCATGAAATGGGCCACGCATTCAACCTGGCGCACTCGTGGCAGAAGGCACTGGGCGTACCGTGGATTCCCAGCCTGGCCAACGAACCGGAAGCGCGCAGCTTCATGAATTACCCTTATGGTGTGACGGGCGGCCAGACGGCCTTCTTCAGCAATTTCCCGTTCCGCTTCAGCGACCAGGAATTGCTGTTCCTGCGGCATGCGCCATCGCGACTGGTCCAGATGGGCAATGCGGCCTGGTTCGACCACCATGGCTTTGAGCAGGCGCGGGTGCTGGCCGAGCCGAGCTTCAAGCTGGAAGCGCGCGTCAACCGCGCCGAAGCCCGTTTCGACTTCCTGGAGCCGATCACGCTCGACCTCAAACTGACTAATATCACGGACCAGCCACAGCTCATCGAGGACAAGATCCTGGAAGAGATCGAACACATGACCGTGATCATCAAGAAGGAGGGCAAGGAGGCGCGCAGCTTCCATCCTTTCGCCACCCGCTGCTGGGACGAGAGGAAGCGCGTGCTGCATCCGGGCCAGGCGACTTACCAGTCGCTGTTCATTTCGGCCGGACGCAACGGCTGGGATATTGCCGAACCGGGCCGCTACACCGTGCAGCTTTGCCTGCACCTGGAAACGGAAGATATCGTGTCGCCGCCGCTGCAACTGCGCATCTCGCCGCCGCGCAGCTATGAGGAGGAATACCTGGCGCAGGATGTGTTCACCGACGAGGTGGGGCGCATCCTCGCCTTCGACGGCAGCCGCGTGCTGGATGGCGGCCTCGATGCGCTGAAGTCCCTGGCCGAGCGGCTGCCCGAGTCGCGCGCGGCGCTGCATGCGAAGGTGGCGCTGGCGTCGCCGCTGGTGCGGGACGGCAAATCGCTCGACATGGGGCATCTGCCGGATGGCCAGCAGGTGGCCGCCCGCGATGCCCAGGCCACGCTATTGGTGCAGCGCGCCGATTTCGGCACCGGCGCACGCCTGTTCCAGGAAGCACTGCTGGCCAGGCCGCAACTGGCGGCAGAAACCTTGTCGCACTTCGATTACCACTATTACGTCGACCGCTTCTGCGATGCGCTTGCCGGGCAGGGCCGGCAGGATGAGGCGGCCGATGCGCAATCGACGTTGCTGCAAACCTTGCAGCAGCGTCGCGTGATCCAGCCGGTGCTGGAGAGCATCCGGCTGCGCGAGCGCGAGCTGCGCGGAGGAAATTGAAGCACTCAGTGCGCCGCTGCGCCTGCGGCCGGTGACGGCGCGGGTGCCGCGGCGCGAGCCGATGCTGGCGTTTCGGCGCCATCTTGCGGCAGGCGCGCCACGCGCAGCGTCGGCGCGTCCCGGTCGCGGGCATCGAGGGTGATGGCGTAGCGGCCGGCCATTTCCACTTTCAGCTTCACGTTCTTGCCATGCTTTGCCAGCGGAGCCTCCGTACCTTCCACGATGTGGTCGTCGGGGCCGGGCGCGCCCAGATCGATCGCCACTAGGCCGCGCGTGCCGACCTTCATGGCATGCAGCCCCTTGCCAAGATCCAGTTCCGTAGCGTACACGCCTTCTTCGACCTTGCGCAGGGCGTTACGCGAAGCCCAATTGCTCATCGAACCCACCACGTACAGGGTTTGCAGCCACGGGTCGGCTTTTTCGGCCGGCGTCGGTTCAGGTGCGAAGCGCAGCTCGATGCGGGCATCGTTCGACCAGGCCGGGTCGGCGATCGGAAACTGGAAGCTGAAGTCGCCCACTTCGAGCGTCTCGCGGCGCTCGCCATCGACCAGCTCCGCGCCTTCGAGCGCACGGTGGCTGGCGAACCAGTATTTCATCTTTTTCTTGTTGACGGTGATGTCGCACCAGTTGGTGGTCATGGCGACCGTGTTGACGAACATCTTTAGCATCAGGCCCAGCTCTTGCTTCGCGATGGCCACCATTACCTGGCATTCCAGCCGCAGGTCACCCAGGCGCCGCACATTGTCCGGCAAGCCGGGCGTGCGCACTTCGGGCCGGCCTTTCAGCACGCCTTTCTTGCGGTTCAGGACCAGGTCCGCATCGTCATCGATGGCGGACTGCACGCGCGGCACCGAGAAAGTGCCGTCCTGCGCCACCGGGACCGGGATCGGGTCGCCATTGCCGACGATGCGCAGGTAAAGCTGTTCCCCGGCAGGCTGCTCCTCGCCCTTGCGCGGCGCCAGGCGGAAGCGCAACCCCGGCGCAGCCGGTGCCAGCGCATGGTGCTCTTCGAACGCATCGAGTCCCGCCACTACCGCGCGGTAGGAGCGCATGTCCGGATTCTTCACCCCTTGCACTTCGACGCTCGGCGTCGCGTCCTGGGCTACAGCACAATGGGCTGCCAGTGCGAGCCCGATGGCGAAAACAAGATGTTGAATTTTTAGCATCCGCGCATTCTAGCAGGCGACGGATGTTACGGAAGAGCCTTGCACGCGCCGCGTGCGTCGCCTAAATTGGTATAAACAGTTTATATAGGTTGGGGTGGCGAATGCGCTGGTTGCCGTTCTTGCTGCTGGTGGTGACAGAGGCCGTGGCGCAGGTGCCGGAATCCGGCCGCTGGCAAGAGTTCCGTTTTCGCACGGAGGAAGTAGGCGAGCGCTCGGAAGATCAATATATCGAGCAAACCGTTTCGCTGGCCGCGGCCGGCCAGCTTGACCGCGATCGCGCGTTGCTGGCTCGTGCCCGCCGCATCCTGGCTGGCCTGGTGCACGCAGCCTACGCGCTCAAGCCCGAAGCGGAAGCCTGGCGCTGGGAGCTCCACGTCACCGATGATCCCGCAGTGGAAGCGGAAAGCCAGGCCGGTGGCAAGCTGCTGCTCGGAAGTGCGTTCGTCGCGCGGCTTGCATTGGATGACGGCGAGCTGGCGACATTGTTGGCGCACGAAGTCGCGCACATCATCGCCGAGCACGGGCGCGAAACGCTGTCCGAGGCATTGCTGGACAGCCGTCGCGACCTGCCGCTGGAGGTGGTCGAACAGCGCCTCGCGTCCGATATCCGCCTCCAGTTGCGGCTATCGAAGTTGTCCGCGATCCAGGAACGCGAAGCCGACCAGCTCGGGATGCTGATTGCATTTCGCGCCGGCTGGCCGTGCGCAGCGATGGTGGGCTTTTACCGCAAGCTCGCGCTCGATGCGCCGGCGTCGGGCTTGCTCGCCAGTCACCCCAGCGGCGCATCGCGTCTCAGCCTCGCCAAAGGCATGGCGCAGCTGCTTGGCAACTGAATCAATGCAATTTCATCTCTAGTGCGCGACGATGATTGATCTCATTTTGCCAAGATGGGAGCTGATCATGGTTGCCGGAATCTCCATTGAGCAGGTACGTCCTCAGATTCTTGAGGTTAGAGGGCAAAAGGTATTGCTTGAATTTGATTTGGCTAAGCTTTATGGAGTCGAGACACGGGCTTTGGTGCAGGCCGTTGTACGTAATCCGAGCCGGTTCCCATCAGACTTTGCATTTCGTCTTAGCCAAGGTGAGTGGGACCCTTTGAAATCACAATTTGTGATTTCAAAAAATGGAAGAGGCGGTCGGCGGTGGATGCCGCTAGCTTTTACTGAGCAGGGTGTCGCCATGCTTGCGTCAGTACTAAGAAGCCCGCAGGCCATTGCTGTCAATATCGAAATCGTTCGCATATTTGTGAGACTTAGGCAGCTTTCCGCTTCCGACGCGAATCTTGCAGAGAAATTGCTCGAGCTTGAAAGGCGGGTAAATTCGCAAGATGCTGCCATAGCGGAGGTTTTTGCGGCAATTCGCGAATTGATGCGCCATCCTGATCCACCGCACCGTCCAATTGGATTTATAGTTTGAGCACCGATTTGACCGCCCTTGCCATTTCGGCGTAGCCGGCGTCGCTCGGGTGGAGATGGTCGCCGGAATCGAAATCGGGGTGCAGGCGCGAAGGATGCGCAGGGTCTCGCAATCGGAGGTCGAAATCGACGATGGCGTCGAACTCGCCGCTGTTGCGTATCCATTCGTTGACCTCGCGGCGCACGGCATCCTTGGCCGGCGAATGGTAGCCCGAGAAGGGGGTGCCATGAAGCGCGCCTTCGAACGGCATCAAGGTACCGCCGATGATCCTGACTTGTTGCGCGTGCGCGGCGGCGATCAATTTCCGGTAGCCGGCGATCATCGCCGCGGCGCTTGCGGGCGGCGCGTCTGGCGCGAAGGCGCTGCCGGGCCAGCCGATATCGTTGATGCCGAGCAGGACGATCACAGTGTCTACGCCCGGCTGCGACAGGACATCCTGTTCGAAGCGCGCCGCGGCACGCTCGCCCATGCCGTCCGATAGCAGGCGCGCGCCGGAGATGCCGGCATTGACAACCGCCATGCCTTCGTCGCATTCCTGATGCAGCGCGCTGGAGGCCCACGCGGCCAGCTGGTCGGGCCAGCGCAGGTTGCGGTCCGGCGTGGAGCCGTTGCCGTCGGTGATCGAGTCGCCCAACGCCACCACGGTCCGGCGTGTGGGGCCAGCCACCTGCACGGCGCTCAGGAATGCGCGCCCGGTGATCTCTTTCGCGCCAGGCAGGGCGACGGCGGCAACCTGATTGCCCTGCGCAACGAAAGCTGTCTGCTGCGCGCCCCAATGGAAGGTCGACAACGGCGTGCGCTGCGGCAGCCAGGTGGACACCGACAGGCGCTGCCGTGGCGCGACGGTCAGCGCAAGCGCATCGCTGGTGACCGTCCGGCCGGGCGCAACCGAAACGCTGCGCTGCCCGGCGAACGTCAGCGGCACGCCTTCGCCTGCCTGCAGCGATGACGCGGCGCGCGCGGGATCGTCCAGCGTCACCGCAAGCCGCGCCTCGCCGATGACCAGCGGCGCGCTGCCATAGCGGTTGGAATAGCTGACGCGCAGCTGGGTTCCGCCGACGCTGGTGCGGACGACTTCGCGCACGGTCTGCGCTTCCAGGGTTGCCGGCATCATGGTCGGCAACGCGAATTCCGCTCCCCAGGCCGGCATCGGCGCGGCGTACCAGCTGGTGCGCCATTCGGCCGCCTGCACGGAGGCGGCGGCCATCACGGCGGCAAGGGTGGCAAGCAAGCGTTTCATAGGTTTCTCCACATTCGTTCAGGTGGAGGAATCGTCGTTCATTCCGTTTGCGACTGGTAGACGGGAAAATGGACTATAGTTCAGTCCATAATGGAATGAATATGGACACCTTACGTTCCCTGCAATGCTTTGTACGTGCCGTCGAACTGGGCAGCCTGTCTGCAGTCGCCCGCGAGCAGCGCACGACGCAATCGAACATCAGCAAGATCGTCGCCGCGCTGGAAGACGAGCTGGGCGTGCGCCTGCTGGAACGCAGCACGGCCGGCCTGGCGCCCACCATGCCGGGCCGCCGCTTCTATGAACGCGCCCGTGGCGTGCTGGAAGAATATGCCGACGCGGTGGCCGACGCGCGCGGTCACATTGCCGCCGCCAGTGGGCTGCTGCGCATCAATGCGCCGGTGGCGCTGGGGCAGTTCTGCCTGAATCGCTATGTGCAGGACTTCCTGCGGCAATACCCCGCCATCGAAGTGGAGCTGATCCTGAACGACCGCATGGTGGACCTGGTGGAAGAGGGCGTGGACGTCGCCGTGCGGCTAGGCAGCGAGCTGCCGCCGAACGTGGTCGCGCGCCGCATCGGGGCCTCGCCGCGCGTCCTGGTCGCCGCGCCGGCTTACCTCAAAGCGCACGGCACGCCGCAAACGCCCGCGCAACTGGCCAGTCATGAATACATCCGCTTCGCCTGGTTGAGCACGGGCGATACGCTTGAACTCAGCGATGGTGCGCACAGCGTGACGGTCGCCACGCATGGCCGCTATCGCGTCAACAACGCGCTCGCCATCCGCGACACGCTGGCGGCCGGTGGCGGCATCGGGCTCTGTCCGCAATGGCTGGTGCAGGATCTGCTGGCCCAGCGCAAGTTGCGGCGCGTGCTGCGCCACTGGCAGGGACCGGCCCAGGAGTTGAACCTGCTCTACCCGAGCCGCCGCTACCTGCCGCACCGGGTCCGGCTGCTGCTCGACTATCTGCAGCAGCGCTTCGCCGGCCAACCCGGCTTTTAACCGCGCTTGCGGTCGTGATGCCACAGCACGTCGCTGCCCCCGGCAAAGCGGTTCAGCACGCGCGCCAGTACGAACATCAAGTCCGACAGGCGGTTCACGTACTGGCGCGGGAAGTCGTGGATGGTTTCCGTCTTGCCCAGCGTGACGATGGCACGCTCGGCGCGGCGGCACACGGTGCGGCACACATGGGCCACCGCCGCGGCGCGCGAGCCGGCCGGCAGGATGAATTCGGTCAGCGCCGGCAGGGTGGCGTTGTACTTGGCCAGCAGGGCGTCGAGGCGCTCCACGTGCTCTTCCTTGATCATCTGGTAGCCCGGGATGCACAGCTCGCCGCCCAGGTCGAACAGGTCGTGCTGGATCGAGACCAGTTCCTCGCGCATCTCGTCGGGCAGCGGCTCGGCCAGCAGTACGCCCAGGTTGGAATTCAGCTCATCCACTTCGCCGATGGCCTGGATGCGCACATTGTCCTTGTCCACGCGCGAGCCGTCGCCCAGGCCGGTGGTGCCTTTGTCGCCGGTGCGGGTGGCGATTTTCGAGAGTCGGTTGCCCATTGCAGCCTCAATTTGTCAATAACCGTGGCAGGATACGACAAATTACCATTGGTTGGGAGGGGATTTCCCCGGCGTGGCGGGATTTAAACTTAAAATGAATCAATGAAAAACAGCGCCGCCCTGATCGCCGCACTGCGCGCGGCCTTGCCGCCCTCCAGCGTGCTGTCCGAACTGGAAGACACCCGTCCTTACGAATGCGACGGCTTGTCGGCTTATCGCCAGCCGCCGCTGGCTGTCGCGCTGCCGGCCGACGAAGCCCAGGTATTGGCGGTGCTCAAGGTGTGCCGCGAATTCAATGCGCCGATCGTGCCGCGCGGCGCCGGTACCGGCTTGTCCGGCGGCGCCATGCCGATCGCCGAAGGCGTGGTGCTGTCCACGGCGCGCATGAACCAGGTGGTGCGCATGGATGCTTATTCGCGCACGGCCGTCGTGCAGCCCGGGGTACGCAACCTGGCGATCTCGGAGGCGGCCGAACCATACGGCCTGTATTACGCGCCCGACCCCTCCTCGCAGATCGCCTGCACCATCGGCGGCAATGTGGCGGAAAATTCGGGCGGCGTCCATTGCCTGAAATACGGCTTGACCGTGCACAACGTGATGCGCGTGCGCGTGGCCACCATCGAGGGCGACGTGGTGGAGCTGGGCAGCGAAGCGCTCGACGCGCCGGGCCTGGATCTGCTGGCCGCCTTCGTCGGTTCGGAGGGCATGCTGGGCATCGTCACCGAGGTGACCGTCAAGCTGGTGCCCAAGCCGGCCACCGCACGGGTTATCATGGCATCGTTCGACGATGTGGTCACGGGCGGCAACGCGGTGGCAGCCGTGATCGCGGCAGGCATCATCCCGGCCGGGCTGGAGATGATGGACCGCACGTCGTCGCGCATGGTGGAGCCCTTCGTGCACGCCGGCTACGACACCGGCGCCGCCGCCATCCTGTTGTGCGAGGCCGACGGCACCGCCGAGGAAGTGGAGGAGGAAATCGCGCGCATGACGGCCGTGCTGCAGGCGGCCGGTGCCAGCGCGGTACAGGTGTCGTCGAGCGAGGCGGAGCGCATGAAATTCTGGTCCGGCCGCAAGAATGCCTTCCCGGCGGCGGGCCGCATCTCGCCCGACTATTACTGCATGGATGGCACCATCCCGCGCAAGCACCTGGCGCGCGTGCTGACCGGCATCGCCGGGATGGAGGCGAAGTATGGCTTGCGCTGCGCCAATGTGTTCCATGCCGGCGACGGCAACCTGCATCCGCTGATCCTGTTCGATGCCAACCAGCCCGACGAACTGCAGCGTGCCGAGGCATTCGGTGCCGAGATCCTGGCGCTGTGCGTGGAAGTGGGCGGCACCATCACCGGCGAGCACGGCGTCGGCATCGAGAAGATCGATTCGATGTGCGTGCAATTCAGCGATGCCGAACTGGAGGCCTTCTTCGCGCTCAAGCGCGCTTTCGATCCGCTCTCGCTGCTGAACCCGAACAAGGCGATCCCGACGCTGAACCGCTGTGCGGAGTTCGGCAAAATGCATGTGCGGGCGGGACGCTTGCCGCACGCCGGCCTGCCGAGGTTCTGAGATGGATGCGATGCTCGAACAATTCCGCGCCCGCATCCAGGCTGCCAGCGCCGACGGTACGCGCCTGTTGCTGCGCGGTGGCGGCAGCAAGGATTGGTATGGCCAGAATGTGGTGGGGGACGTCTTCGATACGCGCGCTTACTCCGGCATCGTCGACTACGAGCCATCCGAGCTGGTGATCACTGCGCGCTGCGGTACGCCGCTGGCGGAGGTGGAAGCCGTGCTGGCGCAGAACCGGCAAATGCTGGCGTTCGAGCCGCCGCGCTTTGGCGCCGGCTCCACGATCGGAGGGGTGGTGGCCAGCGGACTGTCCGGGCCGCGCCGCGCAGCGGCCGGCGCGCTGCGCGATTTCGTGCTGGGCGCGCAGATGCTCGATGGCCGCGGTGCGCTGCTGTCGTTTGGCGGGCAGGTGATGAAAAATGTCGCTGGCTACGACGTCGCGCGCTTGCTGGCGGGGTCGCTGGGGACGCTGGGCCTGCTCACGCACGTGTCGTTGAAGGTGCTGCCGCTGCCATTGCACGAAGCGACCATCCGTTTCGAGGCCGATGAGAACACGGCGCTGCGCTGGATGAACGAGTGGGCGGGGCGGCCATTGCCCGTGTCGGGCACCTGCTGGCACGCCGGCTTGCTGACTGTCCGCTTGTCGGGGGCGCCGGCGGCAGTGCAGGCGGCACGGGCGTCCATGGGCGGCGAATTGCTGTCCGATGGCGGTGGCTTCTGGGACGCGCTGCGCGACCAGCACTCCGACTTCTTTGCCGCAGCCGAGGGCGGCGCGGCGGAGCTGTGGCGCCTGTCCGTGCCCAGTTCCGCCGGCGCCCTGGCTGTGCGCGGCGAGCAGTTGATCGAATGGGGCGGGGCGCAGCGCTGGCTGCGCGTCGACCAGGGGGCGGCGGAAGAGATCCGTCGGGCCGTGGCGGCGGCCGGCGGCCATGCGACGCGCTACCGCGTGGAAAGCGAGGAGATGGGCGCAGGGGTAGGGGCGTTCCATCCATTGACGCCGGCCCTCGCGCGTATCCATCAGCGCATCAAGGCCGCCTTCGACCCGGCGGGCATTTTCAATTGCGGCCGCATGTACTGATATGCAAACGAACCTGGCAGATTTCATCAAGGGCACCCCGGAAGGCGACGAAGCGGAAGCGATCCTGCGCGCCTGCGTACACTGCGGCTTTTGCACCGCCACCTGTCCGACCTACCAGTTGCTGGGCGATGAACTCGATGGCCCGCGCGGCCGCATCTACCTGATCAAGCAGGTGCTGGAAGGCGCGCAGGTGACGGCGAGCACCCAACTGCACCTGGACCGTTGTCTGACCTGCCGCAATTGTGAAAGCACCTGCCCCTCGGGTGTCAGGTATGGCCGCCTGGCCGACATCGGCCGCAAGGTGGTGGAACAGCGCGTGCCGCGCAAGCTTCCCGACCGCATCAAGCGCTATGTGCTGAAGCAAGTCCTGCCGCGCCCATGGCTGTTCCAGCCGGCCCTGCGTGCCGGCCAATTGTTCAAGCCCATGCTCGGCAAGTCCTTGCGGGAAAAGGTGCCGCCATCCCGTCCGGCCACGGCCTGGCCGAACCGTGGGCACGCACGCCGCATGCTGGTGCTCGACGGTTGCGTGCAGCCCGGCCTGGCGCCCAATATCAACGCCGCCACCGCGCGCGTGCTCGACGCATTGGGCGTGCAACTGGTGGCCGCTGCGGGCGCCGGCTGCTGCGGCGCACTGCGTTTCCATCTCAACGACCAGGACGCCGCGCTCGACGATATGCGGCGCAATATCGATGCATGGTGGCCCCATGCGGAGCAGGCCGAGGCCATCGTGATGACCGCGTCCGGCTGCGGCGTCACGGTGAAAGAGTACGGCCACCTGCTGGCCCACGACAGCGCCTACGCGGAAAAAGCGGCGCGGATTTCGGCCATGACGCGCGACTTGAGCGAAATCCTGCCGGCATTCGAGGCGCAACTGGTGCAGCTGGTGCGCGCGCGGCAGGGCGCGGCAAGCGAGCCGGTGGCCTGGCATCCGCCATGCACCCTGCAGCATGGCCAGCAGATCCGCGGCAAAGTGGAGGGTTTGCTGCGCGCCATCGGCGTCGAGGTGCGGCTGTGCCGCGACGCCCACCTGTGCTGTGGTTCAGCGGGCACCTATTCCTTGCTGCAGCCGGGGCTGTCGCAACAGCTGCGCGACCGCAAGCTGGCGGCATTGGGCGACACGGGCGCCGCGCGCATCGTATCGGCCAATATCGGTTGCATCGGCCACCTGCAATCGGGCTCGCCCACCCCGGTGGAACACTGGGTCGAACTGGTCGACCGCATGCTGCACGCTTAGCGTTCGGCCCAGGTCTCCTTGACCTGCAAAATCTCCGGCAGCTGATCGAGGAACAGGTCCACCAGGCGCGGCTCGAAATGGCCGCCGCGTTGGTCCCGCATCCATGCGCAGGCATCCTCCAGCTTCCAGGCAGGCTTGTAGGGGCGCACCGAAGTCAGCGCGTCGAATACGTCGGCCACTGCCACGATACGGCCGGCCAAGGGGATTTCCTCGCCGCTCAGGCGGTTGGGGTAGCCGCTGCCATCCCATTTTTCGTGGTGGGCGAGGGCCACGTCGTGCGCCACCGCCAGCATGCCGCTGTCGTGCCGGCCAATGATGTGCGCACCGATCCCGGGATGGGTTTGCATCACTTCCCATTCGTCCGGCGTCAGGCGGCCCGGCTTTTGCAGGATGTGGTCGGGGATGCCGATCTTGCCGATATCGTGCATCGGGGCGGCGATGAACACGTCGTCGACGGCCTGTTCGTCCAGGCCGGCAGCCATTGCCAGCAGGCGGGCATAATGGCTCATGCGGATCACGTGCAGGCCGGTTTCATTGTCCTTGTATTCGGCCGCCAGGCCCAGCCGCTGCACGATGGCCAGCCGGCTGGCGCGCAATTCCTCCATGCGCACCAGTGACAAGTGCAGCTTGACGCGCGCCTTCACCACTGCCGGGCTAACCGGCTTGCTGATGAAGTCCACCGCACCCGCCTCGAAGCCGTCCACTTCGTCGCTGGCATCGGTCAGTGCCGTGACGAAGATGATGGGGATCGCGGCAGTGGCGGGGTTGGCTTTCAGCGACCGGCACACGTCGTAGCCCGTCATTTCCGGCATCATCACGTCGAGCAGGATCAGGTCCGGCTTTTCGTTGACCGCCAGCTCGATGGCCCGCGCGCCGTCTTTGGCAAACAGCATGCGGTACTGGTGCTGCAGGATCTGGCGCAGCAACTGCAGGTTGGTCGATTCGTCGTCGACGGCCAGCACGGTCGCTGGTCGGTTCATGGCGCACTCCTCTGGGTGTCCAGGCATTGCTCAAGCAAGCCTTGCAGCGCGTTGCGCGCTGCCGTGAAATCGAAATCATCCAGCGCACGCTGCAGCGCGTCAAGGCGATGCTGCACCGCGCAGCCGCGCAGGGCGCTGGCCAGCGCCGTCAGGGACGTCTCATCGAAGCTGCCGCGCTCGAGGGCGCGCAGCATGGATTCGCCCAGCGCCCGTACGCGCTCCAGGTCCATGGCTGGTGCCGGATCCGCAGCCGGGGCTGGCGCGCTGTCGTCGCTGCCCTCGAGCGCGGCGGTGCCGGCGGCGGCACGCAGCGCTTGGGGGGCATCGCCCAGTGCCAGCACGGCTGCGACGGTATCGGACAGGCGCTGTGTCGCCAGCTCCAGCAATCCAGGCAAGGCATCGCGCGCGTCCGGGGCTTGCAGGGCGGCTTCCAGCCGCCACAGCGTGTCGGCCAGGAGTTCCATGCCGAAGTTGGCGGCGGCGCCGCGCAAGCGGTGCGCCAGTGTGGCGCAGGCGGCGTGCTGCCCGGCCGCCACGGCAGCCTTCAAGTCCTTGCCGGCTGCGGCCTGGTCGTCGGCGAAGCGGCGCAGCGCGCGCAGATAGGCTTCCTGCTGTCCGGCCCAGCGGTGCAAACCTTGCTCGGTATTCAATAGCTTGCCGGACACCGGACCGTCTTCCGGCGCCAGGCGCGGCGCGCCGCCGGGCATGCCCAGCACGCGCGCCATTTCCTGGGTCAAGGCGGCGATGTCGACCGGTTTGGTGGTGAAGCCATCCATGCCCGCGTCGCGCGTGGCATCGCGGTCGCGTTCCAGCACGCTGGCGGTCATGGCAATGATCGGCGTGCGTTTGCGCTGGCCCGCCGCTTCGGCTTGGCGGATGCGGCGCGTCGCTTCCAGCCCGTCCATGCCCGGCATCTGCACATCCATCAGGATGGCGTCGAATTGCGCCTCCGATGCCAGCTGCACCGCCATGGCGCCATCGCTGGCGCCGGTGACCGTATGCCCCAGCTTGGACAGCAGCAGCATCAGCACTTCCAGGTTTTGCGGCACGTCGTCCGCCGCCAGTACGTGCAAGGGTGGCAGCAGCGTCGGTTTCGCGCTGCCGCGCGCCGCCTCGTCACGCGCTTCCAGCAGCGGCAGTGTGACATGGAAAGTACTGCCCTGGCCAGGCGTGCTGTCGGCCCACAGCTCCCCGCCCATCAGTTCCACCAGTTGCTTGCAGATGGTGGTGCCCAGGCCGGTGCCGCCGAAGCGCCGGTTCATCGAGGCGTCGGCCTGTACGAACGGTTCGAAGATGGCCGCCATGCGGTCGGGCGGAATGCCGATGCCGGTATCGCTGACGGCGAAATGCACCATGCGCCGCTCGCCCACCCGCTCGGCGTGCACGGTGAGGGCAACGCTGCCCTGGCTGGTGAACTTGATGGCGTTGTCCATCAGGTTGGTCAGCACCTGGCGGATGCGCAGCTCGTCGCCGTGGATCCAGTTCGGCAGTGCCGGGTCGTACTGCAGCGACATGCGCAAGCCTTTGGCCTTGGCCGCGTTGCCCATGGTGGAGGACAGTTCGTCGGCCAGCGCGAGCAGGCTGAAATCGTGCAATTCCAGCTCCACCGCGCCTTTGTCCAGCTTGGCCGTGTCGAGGATGGCATTGAGCAGGCGCAGCAGGGAGCGGCCCGCATTGCGCACCGTATCGAGATGGCGCCGCTGCAGCGCGGTCAGCTCGCCATGCAGCAGCACGTCGGTGAAGCCGAGGATGGAATTCATCGGCGTGCGGATTTCGTGGCTCATATTGGCCAGGAAGGCAGTGCGCGCGGCTGCCGCCTGTTCGGCACGCTCCTTGGCGATGCGCAAATCCTGCTCCATCAGGCGGCGGTTGCTGATGTCGAGCACCACGCCGTCCAGCAGTTCCACCTGGCCGCGCTCGTCCAGCACCACGTTCCCGTTGCACCACATCCAGCGTGTACTGCCGTCGCGGTGGCGCAGGCGGTACTCGAGCGTGAAGGGCCGGCGCTGCTCGACCGCGCGCAGCACATCGCGTTCCACCCCGGGCCAGTCGTCGGGATGGATCAGGTGCTGGAACAGGCGCACCGGCGGTTCGCCCAGGAAGTCGGCGGCGGGATAGCCGGTCAGAGGTTCGACCGCATCGCTGATGAAGACCAGCGGCCAGCCCGGCGCATTGCGGGTGCGGAAGGCAATGCCGGGGATATTGGTCATCAGCGAGCGCAGTTGCGCCTCGCTGGCGCGCAGGGCCTTTTGCAGGTCGCTGACATGGTGGAACAGGGTGCGGTAGCGCAGCATGCTGTTGGCCGATACCACCAGCGCCGTCAGCAGCGCCGTGGTCAGCGTCACCGCCAGCGACAGGAAGCCGGCATTGGCGATGCCGCTGGCCGGGTCGTAGGGCACGCGGCCGACGAAGCGCGCCGCCGCCATGCCGGTATAGTGCATGCCCGCGATGGCGCAGCCCATGATGATGCCGGCCACCAGCACCGTGCCGGACTCGCCCAGGCGGCCGCGCAAGCCCTGCAGGCCGAAGCGCACCCACAGTGCCAGGGTGGCCAGGGCCACCGCCACCACGATCGACAGGCCGAATATCCATGGGTCGTAGCGCAATGCGAGCGCGGTGCGCATGGCGGCCATCCCCGTGTAGTGCATGGCGCCGATGCCGGCACCCACCAGCACGCCGCCCACCAGCAGGCTGCGTACGCTGATGCGCTGGCGGCTGAGCAATGAGAGGGCGACGGTGGAGGCCGCGATGCTGGGCAGCATGGAGGCCAGGGTGATGGCCGGGTCGTAGGACACCGGCGTGCACAGGTTGAAGGCCAGCATGCCGATGAAGTGCATGGCCCACACGCCGCTGCCAAGCGCCAGGCTGCCGGTGGCCAGCGCCGCCCAGCGCAGAAAAGGCTGGTTGCCGCGCGCCGCCTGGCCGGCCATCTGCAGGCCCATGGCCGAAGAAAAGCTGGCGACCAGGACGGACAGCCCGACCAGCCAGGGATCGTAGATCCCGTAGGTGAGCAGCGCCGGATCGGCCGGCGGCGAGAACAGCTGGATCAGGTAACTCTTGACCTCGTCCATGCCCGTGCCCCCAAAAGGCATTATTGAGCGAGCAGCTTCCGGATATCGTCTGCCAGGTCTTCAGGCTTGGTGGTCGGCGCGTAGCGGTCGTGGATGCTGCCGTCCTTGCGGACCAGGAACTTGGTGAAATTCCACTTGATGCCTTGCGTGCCCAGGATGCCCGGCGCATTCTTCTTCAAGTGCTGGTACAGCGGGTGCGTGTGGTCGCCATTGACGTCGATCTTGGCGAACAGCGGGAACGTGACGCCGTAATTCCTTTCGCAAAAGGCGCCGATATCGTCGGCCGTGCCGGGTTCCTGCTGGCCGAACTGGTTGCAGGGGAAGCCCAGCACTTCGAAGCCCTGGCCGGCGAACTCCTGGTGCAGTTGCTCCAGGCCCTTGTATTGCGGGGTGAAGCCGCACTGGCTGGCGGTATTGACGATCAGCAGTACCTTGCCCCGGTACTGCTGCAAGTCCACCGGTTGGCCCGCCAGGCTGTCCGCGCTGAAATCGAAGACGGTCGTCATCAGATGATCCCCAGGTGTTCGGTGCCGGCGGCCAGGTCGCGGTTTTTCGCTTCCTTCGATTCGAGCTTGATGGCCAGGCGCAGGTCGTTCACCGAGTCGGCGTTGCGCAGCGCGTCCTCGTAGGTGATCTGGCCGGCCTCGTACAGGTCGAACAGGGCCTGGTCGAAGGTTTGCATGCCCAGTTCGCGCGAGCGCTTCATCAGTTCCTTGATTTCATGCACCTGGCCCTTGAAGATCAGGTCCGCGATCAGGGGCGAATTCAGCATGATCTCCACCGCCACGGCGCGGCCCTTGGCGTCCTTCTTCGGGATCAGGCGCTGCGAAATCATGCCTTTCAGGTTGAGCGACAAGTCCATCAGCAATTGCTGGCGGCGTTCTTCCGGGAAGAAGTTGATGATACGGTCCAGGGCCTGGTTGGCGCTGTTGGCGTGCAGCGTGGCCAGGCACAGGTGGCCGGTTTCGGCAAAGGCGATCGCGTGGTCCATGGTCTGGCGGTCGCGGATTTCGCCAATCTGGATCACGTCCGGCGCCTGGCGCAGGGTGTTCTTCAGCGCCACTTCCCAGTCCTCGGTATCGACGCCCACTTCGCGCTGGGTGACGATGCAGTTGCGGTGCGGGTGGACGAATTCGACCGGGTCTTCGATGGTGATGATGTGGCCGTGGCTGTTTTCGTTGCGGTGGCCGACCATCGCCGCCAGGGTGGTCGACTTGCCGGAACCGGTGGCGCCGACCATGATCACCAGGCCGCGCTTGGACATGATCACGTCCTTCAGCACCGGCGGCAAACCCAGGTCGTCGAAGTTCGGGATCGAGCTGTTGATGGTCCGCAGCACCATGCCCACGGAACTCATTTGCACGAAGGCCGAGACGCGGAAGCGCCCCAGGTCGCCGGGGCTGATGGCGAAGTTGGCTTCCTTGGTCTGCTCGAAGGAAGCGGTCTGCTTGTCGTTCATGATCGAGCGCGCCAGGTCGGAGGTATGGGCCGGCGTCAGGGCCTGCGCCGATACCGGCGTCATCTTGCCGTCGATCTTGATGGCCGGCGGGAAGCCGGCGGTGATGAACAAGTCCGAGCCTTTTTTGCTGACCATCAGGCGCAGCAGGTCGAACATGAATTTTGAAGCCTGGTCGCGTTCCATGATTAGCCCGGGAAGTTGTCTGGGATCTTGGCGGCGGAGCGGGCCGCAGCCGAGGAGATCAGGTTGCGGCGGACCAGGTCCGTCAGGTTCTGGTCCAGCGTCTGCATGCCGACGTTGTTGCCGGTCTGGATCGCGGAATACATTTGCGCGATCTTCGCTTCGCGGATCAGGTTGCGGATGGCCGGTGTGCCGACCATGATTTCGTGCGCGGCGACGCGGCCGGAGCCGTCCTTGGTTTTCAGCAGGGTCTGCGAGATGACGGCCTGCAGCGATTCGGACAGCATGGCGCGCACCATCTCTTTCTCTTCCGCCGGGAACACGTCAATGATACGGTCGATGGTTTTGGCGGCGGACGATGTGTGCAGGGTGCCGAACACCAGGTGGCCGGTTTCCGCCGCCGACAGCGCCAGGCGGATGGTTTCCAGGTCGCGCAATTCACCCACCAGGATGGCGTCCGGGTCTTCCCGCAGCGCCGAGCGCAGCGCATTGTTGAAGGACAGCGTATGCGGGCCCACTTCGCGCTGGTTGATCAGGCACTTCTTCGATTCGTGCACGAATTCGATCGGGTCTTCAATGGTGAGGATGTGGCCGTACTCGTTTTCGTTGAGGTGGTTGATCATGGCCGCCAGCGTGGTCGACTTGCCGGAGCCGGTCGGCCCGGTCACCAGCACCAGGCCGCGCGGCTTCATGGCGAATTCGGCGAAAATTTTCGGTGCGTTCAATTCCTCCAGCGACAGGATCTTGGAAGGAATGGTACGCATCACGGCGGCGGCGCCGCGCTCCTGGTTATAGGCGTTGACGCGGAAGCGGGCCAGGCCGGGAATGGCGAAGGAGAAGTCGCACTCCAGCATCTCTTCGTATGCCTTGCGCTGGCCATCGTTCATGATGTCATAGATCATGCCGTGCACGTCCTTGTGCTCCAGCGGCGGCA
>CBFGQI010000049.1:0-32350 GCA_965650885.1 uncultured Oxalobacteraceae bacterium | reverse complement strand
TCGCGCATGCGCGAATGTCCGGTTGCCAGAGCTGACCCCGACTTTCATTATTTCAGCTGCTCGGGGGCGCGGCCGATCGGGTCGTCGGTGTTGGCCAGGTACCAGGTCAGGGCGGACAACACGGCCACGTGCTTTTTCATATTGACCGGGTCGACCTTGTCGAAGGTGTCGGCCGGTGTGTGATGGTAGTCGAAGTAGGCACTGGTGTCGACATACGGCATGAACGATGGGACACCGCCCGCCTCCAGCTGGTGCACGTCGGCGCCGGAGGCTGAATCGCGCCGGTTGAACACGCCCGCGCCAATCGGCAGCAGCGCATTCTGCACCGGTGCAAAATACTTCTCGGCTTCACGCCGCACGCCACCCAGGATGCCGAACGTGCGCCCCACGCCGCCGTCGGTTTCGATCGCCGCGTATTGCTTTTGCAGCTTGTCCTTGTTGGCTTCATAGTAGGTATTGCCGCCGCGCAGGCCGTTCTCTTCATTGGCCCACGCCACCATGCGGATGGTGCGGCGCGGCTTCAAGCCCAGTTGCTTGATGGTGTGCAGCACCCCCATCGAGGTGGTCACGCCGGTGGCATCGTCGTGCGCGCCGGTGCCCAGGTCCCAGGAGTCGAGGTGACCCGAGACAATGACGATTTCGTCGGCCTTGTCGCTGCCCGGCAGGTCGGCGATCACGTTGAAGGTGTCGGCATCGGGCAGGATTTGCGGGGTCAGGGTCAGCTTCATCTTGACCGGGCCGCGTTTCAGCAGGCGGCCGATCAGCATCGCGTCTTCCGCCGTCACGGCGGCGGCGGGAATGCGCGCGCCGTCTTTCATATTGGTCGCGCCGGTGTGCGGCAGGCGATAGTTGGCACCGCCGACGGAACGCACCAGGGCCGCTGCGGCGCCCAGTTCGGCTGCCATGCGCGGGCCGTTGCTGCGGTAGCGCGAGCCCTGGCCGTAGGCGTTGCCGGCCAGGCCGCGCTCGGCCATGCCCTGGTCGAACACCACGTCGAACAATACGATGGCGCCCTTCACTTCGGCGGCGCGGGCTTTCAGCTCATCGAAGTCCCGCACCACGACGACCGGGGCGGTCAGGCCGGCTGCCGGCGTGGCGCCGGAGCCGCCAAGGGCGGTCAGCACAACGCGCTGGGTGATGTTGGCCGGGCGGCCCTTGTAATCGACCAGCTCCCCCTTCTCTTCGCCGCGCACCCAGTGCGGCACCTTGACCGGCTGCAGCGTGACAGTGGCGCCCAGCGCGCGCATGGCGGCGGCCACTTGCTCCACGGCGGCGGCGGCGCCGGCGGAACCGGACAGGCGCGGCCCGACCAGGTCGGTCATGTCTTCCAGGCGCTGGTAGGACCAGTCGCTCTGCATGGCGGCGTCACGGATTTTGCCCAGGGTCGCCGGGTCATTCGGGCTGGCGGCACTTGTGGTGCCGGTAAAGCCTGCAGCCAGCAGGCAGGCAAACAGGGTGGAGAATGCGGGCTTGCGGAGGTTCATGCGTTTCCTGTGAGAAGGTTAAGTTTCGCTCGGAACTTCAAACAATAGCGTATTTATTAATTTTCTGCAGGAGGGGCAACTTAACGATACAAATCTCTCGGGACTGTGGCGTTTGTAAGAATGTGTATATGCACTGGCGCAAGGTTTTGCCGCTGGCTAATCTACACTCCAACAAAGCTTGAAAGGGGACTTACCATGTTGACCAAACGTTTTGCCGGGCTGGTGCTGATGGGCGCAGCCCTGGCCACTTCCTCCGCCGCTTTCGCCGCGGGCGACCGTGACTTCAATACCGCGGCAGGCGCCGTGCTGGGTGCCGCCATCGGCAGCCAGAATGGCAGCGGCGGCGCCGTGGTGGGTGGCCTGGTGGGCGCCGCGGTTGGCAACGCGCTGAGTTCCGACGGCCGTCATCACCGCACCTACGTTCAGACCCGCGTCTACGCGCAGCCTGCCCCGGTGTACTACGAACCGGCCCCGGTCTATTACGCTCCGCCGCAGCGCGTGTATTACGAACGTGCGCCGCGCGTGTATTACGAACCGGCCCCCGTCTACGTGGAACCGCGTCCGGTCTACTATTACGGCGACCGCCATTACCGCCGCGGCCACCGCCACCACCATCACCATCGGTGAACAAAGCCCGGCATCAGCCGGGCTTTTTTTTAACTGAAGTCGGCGTGTATGCGCGCCATCGGCAGCGCCGATTCGAGCGCCAGCCGCATCGCCATCCCGGGATCAAGCCTGCCCTGCCCGAGTTCAATGGCTTGCTGCAAAGCCAACGCGCACATGACCGGCCAATGCGCCGGGTTGCTGCAATAGCGCGCGATCACTGGCTTCAGCATGGGCCAGAACAGGCGCAGGTAATCGGCCGGCAAGTCGCGCGGCGCATGCTGGGACGGTACGCGCGGCACCCCGAAATCCGGAGTGCCCATCGACTTGTTCACATGGGCCCAGATTTCCGCCGGCTCCGGGAAACTGCTGCAGCCATTGTGGCGCGCCGCGCCCGCCACCAGCGCCCATACCGAATACTCCATCCCGAACAGCATCAGGCTGAGGTCTTCCCCGAGGCGGTCGCGCTCGGGCATGCCATGGGCGAATGCATTGGTGCGGGCGCTGACCTGGCAGGCGAATCCCGCCAGCGCACCGAGCGCACACAGCAAGGACTCGGGACGCGTATCGCCGCGCGATTGCAGCTGTTCCATGACGACCTGCACCAGCTCGCGGCTGCCGGATTTGGCATGTTGCAGCGGGTCCGGGCGGGCACGGTCGATTGCCTGGCGGTGCAAGCTTTCGCGTACCGCATGGCGGGGGTCACGGAAGGCTAGCAGTTTTTTTAATAATGCCATCCCCTCAACTCCTTTAAGTAGTCGAGCACATATTACCCAAAGGCAATGTCGCGCGATAGCTTTACTTTCCCCTTCCCCCGGCAAGTGTGGCGTGGAGGACACCATGCCGTACATCGACGAGATCATCACACTGGAATTGGGACGTTACCGGCTGCTCGAGCCGATCGCCGCATCGGCCTACGGGCTGGTATGGCGCGCCTGCGGACCTTCGGGATCGGGCGAGGTGGCGCTGAAGCTGGTCAATGCCGTGCAGATGGAGCGCGCCCTGCCCGCCCTGCGCGCGCGCTGGATTGCCAGCGCCGAAGCGGAAATCGCTTTCCTGCAAGCGCTGGAACCGTGGGATGAATGCCATATCGTGCGGCTGCTGGACTGCGGCAGCCACCAGGGCATGCCCGTGCAAGCCCTGGAACTGCTGGACGGCGACCTGGGCCGCCACGTCGCGCAACATGGGGCGCCCGCGCTGGCGCAAGCCCTGGCCTGGCTGCGCCAGCTGAACCAGGCGCTGGCCAAGGTTCACCAGTATGGCTGGCGCTACCTGGACCTCAAGCCGGCCAACGTGCTGCTGGATCCATGGCTGGGGCGGGTCAAACTGGCAGACTTCGGGACCAGCCGCCGGATTGCCGATGCCGGTCCGCACAGCTATTGCGGCACGGCGCAATGGCAGGCACCGGAGCAGTTTTTCCCCACGATGGGCGGCGGCTACGACACCGGCCGGCAAAGCGACTATTTCGCGCTGGGCGCCCTGTTCTTCCATATGGTGACGGGCGGCGCCGCCTTGTCCTACTGTGCGGAATGCGGCGAAGCTTACCGCCGCGGGCTGGCCGGGGGCGCGGCCGAAGTCATGGCACGCCATGGCGGGCTTCCGCCCACTTTGCGCGCCGAAGACGAGCAGCGCATGGCGGCAGCACTGCCGCCCACGGCGCGCGACCCTGCCATGGCGCTGCTGCGCACGCTGCTGGCCGCGTCCCCGGCCGGGCGGCCGCGTAACGCGCTGCAGATCAGCCGCATGCTGGACGCGATTCCCGTGACGGAGAGCCCATGCCTGCGCGCGGCCTGAGATCCGGCGGCACTACGCCACCGGCCCTGCTGCCCCGCCAGGCGCGCGCTGCGACGCCCCCGTCCGGTCACGCACGGGGCGCGGCGCCCGGCCAGGCATGCGGCGCCTTCGCAGCGGCCAGCCGCCGCCTGCGCGCTGCCCTGTTCGCGCTGCTGGCCGGCCTGTTCCTGTTCCAGATGGCCGCTCTCCTGCGAGCAACGCAGGCATGGCAGCCGGCCAGCTTGGCGCTGCGGCTCCAGCCGGGCGATTCGGTCTCACTGCAGCCGCTTGCCGCTGTCGACGTCTCGCGCGACGGTGCCGGACGCTGGCTGCTTGCCGCCCCAGGCGGCACGGCGGCGCCACCACTGATCCTGCGCGACGGCATCGCTCCGCAAAGCCTTGGCGGCATGCCGCTGCCTTCCTCCTTCCTCACCTTCCCCGGCGGGCACCGCGTCGCGCGCCTGCCTGCCAGCGAGGGCAATGCCGCATTCGGCTTCGCCGGCTCGCAATGGCGCTACGATGGCGCCACCTTGCTTCGCGACGGCCAGCCGCAAGCGCCCTGTCCCGATGCGCGTTGGACGGTGCGGCTTGCCGCCTGGTGGAACCGCCTTGTTCCCACGCCGCTCGCGCTGGCGCGGCCATTAAGCCTCGGCGGCAACCTGCATTGCGGCAACCGGATCGGCATCGCGGGCGTCCTGCCCGATGCCGCCGCCATTTCGCGGGCGCGCGGCGAGCTGCGCATCACGGACCTCGACCACACCCCGCGCCCGCTCGATGGTGCGCAAGCCATCGTCGTTGGCCCCCTGCGCCTCGCGCTGGGCGAAGGCGGCGCCCGCGCCGGGGATGGAACGCTCACCCTTTATCCGCAGCGGCGCGTGCCCCTGTTTTCGTCGCCGGAAACGGCGCTGCCGCAAGGCGTCGAATGGCGCTGGCAACCACGCGGCTTGTGGCCGGCGCTCCCCCGTGGAGCGCTGCAAACGGCTTTCGCCGCCACACTGTGCGGCGCCACGCTGGCGACGCTCGCGGCATTGGCTGGGCTGGCCGCCGCGATCCGCCCGGCCGCGGCGCCAGCGTTCGCAATCCCTGGCGCCGCAGCGCGCGCCGTGCGGCCCGCCGCCTCATTGGCGGCCCGGATGGCGCGCGCCGGCGTGGGCCGCGCACTGTCGGCTGCCGGCGCCGCCTCGCTGGTGGCAGCCGGCCTGTGCGGACTGGTGTTGCAGCGTCTGGGCCAGCCGCCGGCTGCGGCATGCTCGCTGATCCTGGCAGCGCTAGCGCTCATCATCTGGCTGCGCGCGCCGTCCGCTCTGACGCCGGCGAATGCCTGCGCCGCCACGCTGCTCACAACAGGCTTGCTGCTGCAACTCGAACTCGGCCTCGGGGGCCTGGACCTGCGCTACTTCCACAAGAGCGCCGCCCTGCTGGCCGCCGGACTGGGCGCGCTGACGCTGTGGCGCCTGGCGCCTGCCGGCTGGCGCGCGCCCCTAGGCGTCCAGCGCAACCTGGAACGCATCCTGCTCGCGCTGGCGGCCGTCGCGCTGGCGGCATTGGCAGCGCAGGTGCTGTGGGGTGACGAAACCGGTGTCTTCGACGTACAGCCGGTCGAATTGGCCAAGCTTGCCTTGTGCGCCCTCACGGCACACTGCCTTGCATTGCGCTTGGCCTGGCACGACGGGCCGCAATCGCGTTCGCCCCTCGCGCGCTGGATGGCCCTGGCAGCGCCAGTGCTGCTGTTCTTTGCCCTGCTTGCAGCCGCGCTGGTACAGGTGGACGACTATTCACCCCTCATCCTGCTCTTGCTGTGGGCCGGCGCCACGGCCCTGGCATTTGCCGTTTGCGCCGGCCACCGCTGGCTGGCCGCCCTGCTGCTGGCCGCGGCCGCAGCCGCCGCATGCGGCGTCACCGCGCTGCACCGAGCCGGGCCTGGCGCCTTGCCGGACAGTTTTTACGCCGACCGTTTCCAGGTCTGGCTGGCGCCGGGAGAGCATCCGCATACCGGCCAGCAATTGCTGAGCGCCGCGCAAGCCATCGCAGGCGGCGGCCTGGCTGGCGCGGACAGCGGCTTCGGCATGCGGTCGGCCGGCCTGCCCGCCGGCGATGCCGTCGCGATTCCCGCCGTGCAGGACGATTTCGCCCCATCGTTCTTCCTGAACCGCCACGGTTTGCTGGCAGGGCTGGTCCTGTGGTTCATCCAGCTGGCCTTCCTCGCCAGCCTGCTGTGGCAAGCCATGCGCTGCCACCAGCGGGCCGGCGAGGCGCGCGACTACCGCCAGGCGTGGTACGCGCGCTTCCGTTGCTTCGCCTTGTGCGGCGGCACGGCCCTGGTAGCCGGCCACCTGTTGCTGTCGTGGGGCACCAATCTCGCGATCCTGCCGGTAATGGGCCAGCCGATGTCCTTCCTGTCGGCCGGCGGCAGCCATCTGCTGTTTTTCCTGCTCCCCCTGCTAGGCCTGAGTGCCGCATCCAATGAGGAGTGAACACCATGCCAACCTATGTCCAACACGAAGTCCTGGACCGCATTCCGGACGTATTCAATGCCGAAGCGATCTGGCAGGCGCCAGGCTTTGCGCTGTTCTCGCGCCGCCCCTTGCTGCGCGACCTGCTGGAACGCAGCCCGCGCGAATTGCGCGGCCGGTCGGCGACCCGCTGCTTTTCCCACATCCAGCTGCGGCTGCCGCAGGAAGACGTGGACGACGATTACCACCTCACGCGCGGCAACCGCGCGCGCGAGCTGGCCGAAACGCTGGCAGCGCTGCATCAGAAGGATTTCGGCGACCTGCTTGGGAGCGAGGAAGTGCGTTACGACGTGGCCGGCGACGAACAACTTTCGGCGGGCGAAATAGCGGTGCGTTTCGGCCACGCGGTGTACTTGCCATGCGCCGGCGAGAAGGCGCAATTCAATATCGCCACCTCGCGCGACGGGGCAATCTGGAAGCCCGCCTGCGCCATCTATGCAGGCCAGCGGCTTGCCTTGCTCGGCGGGGCCGGCGGCATCCAGGCGCCGGGTTGGCCGTTCGGCGAACAAGGCGGGATATTGCTGGTCAACGATGGCCCGGACAGTGACCTGGTCGTGCACGTGCGGCCGAAAGACGTGTTCGATTGTGCATTCGATGCCAGCCTTGGCGCCTATGCGGTCACCGCGAAAGGCGGCGCCGGTCCGCGCATACTGTTGAAGATAACGCGGGCGCTCGGCGCGCCTGCCCCGGCGCCTGCCCCCGCATCAGTGGCGGCGCGGGCGGCCCCGGCTGCCGCGGCAGCACCGGCGGTCTGGCTGCCGCGCGGAGCCGGCAACGCTGCGGAAACAGGCGCGAGTACGCTGGCGGACGACGCAACCGCCACGCCGCAGCCGCCGCAGGTGCGCACAGGGCAAGCGGCGCCAGCGCGCGCCGGCGAAAGCGACGCGACGTTCGCTCCGGTTGCCCTGCAGCGCCTCACCCTTGTCGCACTGGCCGTGCCGCGCCTGAGCCTCTACCGCTCCACGGGCGCCGGCGCGCTGCACATCCCTTTCGCGCCCGACCTCGCCATTGGGCGCAATGCCGACGCCGAGCGCGCCCTCACCATCGTCGCAACGGCCGACGACGCACTGTACGCGCTGTCGGTGGCCGGCCGCCAGCCGCTCGCATTGCCAGCCTCCCTCGATGCGGGCGCGGGGCGCTGCCTGCAACTCTTGCCGGTGCAGCAAGCGATGGCGCAACGCTACCTGGCCCTGCTCGCGCTGCCGCGGCCGATCGCCATGCCGCTGCTGCCCGGCGGCGCGCTGGAGTTCGGGCGCGGCTTGCCGGCCCTGTCGGCACTGCGGGTGCTCGACCAGCCGTGGATGCTCGAAGCGCCCGCCCCATCGAGCCCGGACCGGCTCGGACTGTCGCGCAAGGCGTTCAGCTGCGAAGCCGGCGCGCAAGGCTTGTCGATCGCGCGCCTGTCACCATCGCAAGCCCTGTACCGCCTCGACCATGCCTTGCAGGCCATCGGCACCATCGACGGCGACAATTGCCTCCTGGCGCCAGGCGAGCACCTGGTAGCCGGCAGCTATGTCCTGCGTTACGAGGGCTGAGGAAATGGAAGCGCACACCCTGCGCCTCGCCGCCTATGCCGGCGGCCTGGCCGCGACGCTGATACTGGCTTGCTACCTGACACCCGCCCGCTGGTGGCGCCGCCCGACGCTGCGCAATCTTGGCTTCGTGGCAATCGGCACGTGCTGCATCGGCGCCCTGCTGCTGCAAGCGTTCGGCGGCGGCGCCGGCGAAGCGCTGGCCGCAGCCGGCAGCCCGGGCGCCGCCGCCACAGATGGAGCGGCGGGGCATGCGCCGCGCGCCGCCCCGCAGGCCCTTGCGCCCTTCCGCGTCCACCGCGACCTCAATTTGCGTGCCGCGCCAGGCACCAGCGCCGCACGGCTGGCCGTGGTCCCCGCCGGCACGCTGGTCACGCCCACCGGCGAACGCGATGGCGACTGGTGGCAAATCCGGGCCGAGGCCGATGGCGGGAAGCTCACCGGCTGGGCCAGCAGCCTGTGGCTGCGCCGGCAAATGGAATGACAACAACGCATGACTTTTTGACAGCAAAACGTTGCGCTTTTGGCGCAGCCGGAATACAGGGGTAAAAACCTCCCTTATCGAGGGAAAGGCGGGTTGCCAAGCGCAGGGGAAACCGCGTACAGTTGCGTTATCCCTAAATCCGCAATCCCATGAACAAGTGCTGTAACCCCGACCATCCGCACTGCACCTACTGGGTCATGCCAGGGGAAAGCACATGTGCCGGCGGCCATCCGCAAGATGGCGCCGAAGCGGACAGCGGCAGCTTCGAACTGCTGAACGCCATGCGCCATGCGCGCACCGGACCGTCGATGGCAGCTGCCGTGCCGGCGCCGGCGTCGGCGGCCGGATATGGCGCGCCGGCGCGCGTCCATCCCCAGCTCCATATCAGCGGTTTCGACCCGCGTGCGGCGGGCGGCCGCCAGTCGCTCAAAATGGAATTGCGCGGCATGCCGCAGGAGTGCGCGCCGCAATTGTCGATCCGCCTGCGTTCGGAACTGATCCCGCAGGGCGCCTTGCAGCAGCAGTTCATCCGCTCAGTGCACGGCGACTGGCGCCCGGTGTTCGTCGAATTCTCTTCGCGCGGCAAGGAGCACGGCCAGTACCAGATCCACGCCGAAATCGTCAGCAAGGATGAAAGCGCGCAGCGCCAGTGGGAATGCACTTTCGTCATCCTGGTGCCGCGCGTCGACGCCAGCCTGAATGAAATCCACCGCACCTTCCTCAGCACGCACAAGAATGTGCGGGTGATGGCCGACGATGCGGCGATCGCGCGCGTGTCCGCCCAGGGCGGCAACACCATGGACATCGACGTTACCGCCCGCAATGCCGGCATCGCCCACCTCGACCTTGGTGCGCCGCCGGGCAAGGTGGATGTCAGCTATTCGACCATCGCCTGGGACGAGGACCTGATCGAGATCGCGCAGCCGCGCAGCGGCCCTTCCCATCCCCACCCCACGCTGGCGGCGAGCTTCATCAATGCGGCGCCGGAAAATGGCGCCTGCCGCCATATCCGCCTGTTCGCGATGGATGAAGTGGCGTTCGGCCGCTTCGAGCTGGTCGACCCGGAAGCGGACGTGCTGCTGCACCATTTCAGCGCCGAAGGTCCCGATTCGGCCGGGCTGACACGCCGCCTGTCGGGGCGCCACGCCGTGGTCCGCCGCACCCGCCACGGCTTCGAGATCGAAGATGTGTCGCGCTACGGCCTGCTGCTCGATGGCGTCTGGCCGGGCAAGAACAAGCCGGTACCGCTGCGTACCGGCATGAAGATCGAGCTGAGCGCCAGCATCAAGGGCATCGTCCTGATGGAAGTGAGTGCGGTCATGCCGCATGGGGTGATCCTGCACCGCATCGATGGGGGCGCGCGCGCCGAATGCTTCGTGCTGCTGGCCAGCGATACCCACCCCGGCTATCCTGCGCCGCGCCACAGCGCCTTGCCGAAAGCGGCCAGCCTGCCGCTGCTGATGCACCACCAGGGCGGTTTCTGGCACATCGACCAGCTGACCGGCAAGGAGACCGCGCTGGCCCCGACGCCGAAACAGGAGAAGCTGAGCCGCATTCCGGCCCACACCCGTTTCGCCAGCGATCCCTATCCGGAACACTGGATCGTGCGCCATGCGGGCGCCGCCGTGCATGGCACGGTGACCGCCCAGGCCACCGCTTAGGATGCCGGCTTTTTGGGCAGCGGAATGAATTCCGTTTCGCCCGGCACCTTGTCGAAACGCTGCGCCTCCCAATCCTCGGCCGCCTTCAGCAAGCGCTCCTTGCTCGACGAAACGAAATTCCAGAACAGGAAACGGTGCCCGTCCAGCGGTTCCCCGCCGATGATGACGAACTGCGCATCGGTCTGCGCCGTCACGCGCTGCGAAGCCGACGTGTCCAGCAGGGCCATGGTGAATTGCGGCACCGGCGCGCCATCCACCTCGACCGAGCCGCTGACGGCGTAGACCGCCGCTTCCGGCGGCAAGCCGCTCAGTCCCAGCTGCTGGCCGGCCTTCAGGCTCACATCGAGATACAGGGTATGGCTGAAGGTCTTCACCGGCGACGCGTGGCCGAAGGCGGTGCCGATCAGCACCCGCACCCGCGCGCCGTCGACTTCCAGCTCGGGGATCGCGGCGGCGGGCGTATGCGCGAAGGATGGCGCATCATCCTCATGCGCCTTGGGCAGTGCCGCCCACAGCTGCAAGCCATGGGTGCGGTGCGGCACGCCCACCAGGTCTTTCGGCGTGCGTTCCGAGTGCACGATGCCGCGCCCCGCCGTCATCCAGTTGATGGCGCCCGGTTCGATCCGCTGCAGCGTGCCGAGGCTGTCGCGGTGCTCCATGGCGCCTTCGAACAGGTAGGTCACCGTGGCCAGGCCGATATGCGGGTGCGGCCGCACGTCATGGTCGGCGTCCAGCGGCACGTCGACCGGGCCGAAGTGGTCGAAGAAGATGAACGGGCCGACCGCCTGCTTGGCTGCCGCCGGCAGGTAGCGGCGCACCAGGAAGCCGCCGCCCAGGTCCTTCTCGTGCCCTTTCAGCAAATGCGCGATGCTCATGGTGCCTCCGCCAGCGTGGTGGTGATTTCGGTGGTCACGGCCGTCATCAGCTTGTGCACCGGGCATTTCTGCGAAATGGCCAGCAATTCCTCGCGCTGCTCCGCGCTCAACTCGCCGCTCAGGTGCAGCGTGGCGGCCAGGCGGTAGACGCCCTTGCGCTCTTCGCTGGCATCGCGCTCGGTGGTCACTTGCACGTCTTCGACGGGGATGCCCTTGCGGCGGGCATACCAGACCACGGTCAACGCCTTGCAGGCACTGACGGCCGCGTCATACAGGTCGTGCGGGGAAGGACCGGCATCGTCGCCGCCTTCTTCCAGGGTGCCGTCGACGGAAACGATATGGTTGCGAACGTGCAGGATGTGGCGCATGGGCAGCGCCTGGTCGCGGACTACTTTAACGGTCATGGTGTGATTCCACAGGTTGTCTGATACCGCAATTTACACCAACTTGCGCGCCACACGGAAGCCCACCACGTCGTTCGCCAGCAGGGCGGAATAGGCATTGCGCAAGGCTGCACGCAGGTAGCGCGGCTGGTACAGCCAGGCCCCGCCGCGCAGGATGCGGCGCGCCTGGTCGCCGCCCTGCTCCCAAGCGCTGCCATCGCTTGGCGCGCCGATGTAGTTCTCGTGCACCGTATCCTGCGTCCATTCCCAGACATTGCCGTGCATGTCGAACAGGCCCCAGGGGTTGGGCTGGTAGCTGCCGACGCGCGTGGTGCCGCCGCGGCTGACGCCTTTTGGCCCGTCGTTGTAAGTGAAGTGGCCATCGTAATTGGCGTGTTCCGGCGTGATGGCGTCGCCGAAACTGAAAGCCGTGTGGCTGCCGGCCCGGCAGGCGTATTCCCACTCCGCCTCGCTGGGCAGGCGGTATTGCTGGCCGGTCATCTCGCTCAGCCAGCGCAGGTAAAGCTGGGCGTCGTGCCAGCTCACGCACACCACCGGATGGCGTTCGTCCTGCGCAAAACCGGGATCCTGCCAGTCCACATCGAGCCTGGACTGCCAGCCGGTCGCTTGCGCGAACGCCTTCCATTCGCCCACCGTCACCGGATAGCGGCCCAGCGCGAAGGAATGCGCGATGCCGACCCAGTGCGCCGGCAGTTCGCGGTCCAGCCAGGTCTTCTGCGCGCCCGCTTTCACCGCCACCCGGTGTTCGTGCTCGGTCGATCCCATCTGGAAGCGGCCGGTCGGGATCAGCACCAGGTCCGGCCCCACCCCGCTGCCGTCCAGGAAGCGGTCGCGCAGCACGCCTTCCGCATCGGCCACCGGGCTGTTCGCCGACGGCAGCAGCGCCGCCAGTTCGGCGGCCTTGCGCGCGGCCTGCTCCTTGCGGTGGCGCTCCTGCTCCGCGCGGTAGGCCGCTTCGGCCTTCAACTGCGCGGCCTTGCGCTGGCGCTCCTCCTCGGCCTGGCGCGCCTTCAGCGCATCGGCGTCGCGCCGGGCGATCAATTGCTGGCGCAGGCGCTCCTTGCGCTCGCGCGCTTCCTGTTCCGCCTGCAGCTTGCGCTGTTTCTCCTGTTCGCGCCGCAACTGGTCCTGGCGCGCCTTTTCCTGGGCGGCGGCCAGCGCTTCGGCCTTGCGGCGCGCGGCCAGTTCGGCCTCCTGCCTGCGGCGCTGCTCTTCATCCTGCGCGCGGCGCTGGGCGTCGGCCTCGGCCTGGGCCTGGCGCGCGGCGCGCGTCTCCCGTTCCCGTTGTTCTTCCGCAGTACGTTCAGCCTTGCGCGCCGCTTCGCGTAAGGCCGCCGCTTCCTGCGCCTCGTCCTTCGCCTGCCCCGCTGCCTCGCGCAGCGCATCGAGCAAGGCGTGGACCGACGCCGGCCGTTCCGCCGCCCGGAACGCCAGGCCGCGCTTCAGGACTTCCCATCGGCGGGCGTCGAGTGCTGCGGGCTGCGGCGGTTCGAGCTGCGCGGTGGGCATGCCGTCGAACGGCATGCGGCCTTCCAGCAACTGGTAGACCATCACCGCCACGGCATACACATCGAGCTGCGGCCGCGGCGCGCCCTGGCTGGTCCCCGCCTCGGGCGCGCGGTAACCGGCGGTGCCGGCATTGGGCGCCGCCATGCCGAGGTCGGTGCCGGTGGTGCGCGCCCGCGAGGCAATGCCGAAATCGAGCAGCTTGATTTCACCGGTCCGGGTCAGGAACACATTGCCCGGCTTGAGGTCGCGGTGCACCAGGTGGTGCTTGTCCCAGGCGTATTGCAGCGCATCGGCCACCGGCCGCAGCATCTGCTCCACCTGCGCCGGCGTAGCCTTGCCATGTTCGGCCAGCCAGGCGTCGAGATCCTGCCCCTCCAGGCACTCCATGATGATGAAGTAGCTGGCGGTAGCTGGGTCCTGCGCCCATTCGTAGACCCGCACGATATTGTCGTGCGCCAGGCGGCGCGCCTGCGTGGCTTCTTCGATCAGGAGCTTGGCATGCGCCGGACTTTGCGTCAGCTGCGGCGGCAGGATCTTCAGCGCCACCACCGCGCTATGGCCCAGTTCCGCATGGGTTGCGAGGTCGGTGGCCTGCCACACCTGCCCCATGCCGCCCATGCCGATCAGGCGTTCCAGGCGGTAGCGGCGGTTATGCGGGCCGATCTCCTGGCCGGTCATCAGGCCCAGCTCCGTGCCCTGGCGCGACAGCACGGGCGCGGCGCTGCCTCCCGGTGGCGCGTATTCGGCATCCAGGATGGCATTCTTGCGGCGGTCGAACTCTTGCAGGCTTAACAGGCCATCCTCGTGCAGGGCACGCAGTTCGCGGATCTTGTCTCGGGCTGTTTGCATCACTTCTCGTGCTCTACCTCGCTAGCGGCGCACCGCATTCTGGACAGAATTTCGCACCGGCGCAATCGGCCGGCAACTGGTGGCCGTTCGGGCAGCGGCGCGCGGCCGTTGCGGCCTGGCCCGCCGCGGCGGCCGGTACCGCGCTCGCCGCGGCGGCGGCGCCGGCGGCCGACTGGGCGCGCAGCAGGTCGAGCTGGTGCTGGCGTTCCTTGTCGCCCACGCTGTCGCGGTAACTGCGCTCGTCCCGCACTTCCTCGCGCGCCAGGCGCATCGCCTCGCCCGGCGTGATGCTGTTCTCGGCCGCCACCACCCCGGCCAGGGCATGCAGCTGCTCGGGCGACATCGCCGCTTGCGCCTGCTGGCGCATCAGGCGCGCCAGGGCTTCCGCGTTCGGCGTGGCGGCCAGCGCGATCTTGGCCGTGTCGCTCATGCCGCCGATCGCTTCCAGCCGCTCGATATCGATGCGTGCCATGTCCGCCGCGTGCTGCTGCTGCGCCACCATGCTGTCATATTCGACCTTCCAGCGGTTGAAGCGCTCGTCGCGCTCCATCTCCATCTTCTTCAGCGACTGCTGCCACTGCGCTTCCTGGTCGCGCAATTTCAGCGCCAGCCGCTGCTCTTCGACCGCCACCTGGTCCAGCATGGCCTGGCGCGCGAGGTTTTGGGTCTGGCGCTGCTGTACGCCGTCCGCTTCGATGGTGCGCAGCAGCTTTTCATACTGGGCGATCGATTCGGCACTGGCGCCGCCGCGCTTCAATTCTTCCAGCCTGGCATTGATTTCGGCCACGTGCACCCGTGCGCCGGCATCCTTCGCTTCCTCGCCGCGCGCCATGTCGCGCTTGCGCGCCAGGTGCTGCTCCTCTTCCCACTCCGCGATGCGCTCCGCTTCGCGGTGGCGCGCCGCGTTGGCCAGGGCGATGCCCTGGAAGCGCGCACGATGGTGCTCGGCCTCGATTTCCTGTTCCCGCAGCTTGGCGTCGGTCTCCGCCTTGCGCAGCAATTGCAATTGCCGGCGGCGGTATTCCTCATCTTCGATGGCCAGCGCCTGCTGGATGCGGTGCTGCAGCTGCTGCTGGTACAGGGTGTGCGAGAAGCGCTGCCTGGCCAGGGCCTTTTCCTCCAGGCCGGCCTGCTGCGCCAATTCCATTTCGGTGCGCATCTTGATCTGCGCCAGGCGGCGCACCTGGTCCCATTCCGCGGCCTCGCCCGACTGCACCGACTTGCGGCGCGCCAGCTCGTGCTCCAGGTCCGCCAGCGCGGCGCCGGCGCCGCGTTCGAAAGCCTGCTTGCGGGTCTTGGCCTCGATGATGCGGCCATACAGGTCGATCTCGCGGGCGCGCACCGCATGCAGCTGCTCCTCGGCTTCCACCTTCAATTCCGCGCGCCTGAAATCGCTGCGCATCTTCTGTTCCTGGCGCCAGATCGCTTGCCATTCCTCCTCGTCGTACAGCTGGTCCAGCTGCTTGACGTGTTCCAGCTGCAGCTGGCGCTCGTCGGCCACCAGGAACAGGCTGCCCACGCGCTCGCGGTTATCGTCATATTTGTCGTGGCGCAGGGCCAGGGTTTCCACCTGCACGGCAGCCAGGCCGAATTCGGCCAGCCGCTGGCGCAGCGCACTATGCAGCCGTTCATTCAATTGCTCGCGCAGCGCGGCCGTGTTGGCCATGTCGCGGATCGGGCGGGCGCCCAGGAATTCGGCTGCCAGCTGGCGCACCGAAGGCGCCAGCAGGTCGTGCAGCTGCAGGGTGGTCACGGTGCCCGGCGCCGTCATGAAATGCTGGGCAAAAGCCGGCACGTTCTCCACTTGCAGCCCGACAGTGAAGCGGGCCGCCAGTTTCAGGAACTCGGCCGTGTGCAAATCCGTGAAATTGAACTCGACGGGGAGCGGGGTGGTGCGGGTGATCAGGATTTCGCCGTGCTGGTCGCGCAGCAGGTTGTTCAGCCGGGTGAAGAAGCCTTCCAGTTCGTATTCGCCCTGCGGAACTTCGGTCGCCTGCTCGCCCTGCAGGATGTAGGCGCGGGCGGTGGCCGGCACGCGCAGGGTCTTGGTGAAGATGCCGGACAGTTGGCGCACGCCAAAATACACCGCCAGCTCATCGTTGGCGGGGATCCAGCGGTTATCGCGCAGCACCGGTTCGCTGCGCGGGGCGCCCAGGGTCAGGCCGCACTGGTTGCAGTAGCCGGACGCGTCGCCGTTGCGGTGCTCGCAGCGCGGGCACTTCACGCCGCCAAAACCAAACATCTTGAACATTTCCTACTCCTTGTTTGACCCAGCGCCCGTTGATTGTAGCAGGGGCATCATGTTGTCGCTTTGCGCACGATTCATATCCAGCCGAGCCTTTCCACGCAGGCCGCCGAGGCCCCTTTCGCCCGCAGCGCGTCGCGGTAGCCGGCCGGGATCGCATCCTGCCACGCCTGGGGCAGCAGGACGCGGTCGCCGGCGCGGGCCTGGGCCAGCACCAGGTCGAGTTTGGGCTGCAGGCCTTCGACCGGCTCGACGCGGCCGGCATGCCAGGCACTCGAGCTGCCGGTGGCGATGATGCGGCCGCGCGGCGGGAATTCGCGGCCACGCGCCAGGCGGTCGGCCATCACCAGCGCGAACTGCCACGACTCGCCATGGAAGCGGCCGGGCGCGAACCGGACCATGGTTTTCCAGCGGCCCTGCCCTTTGCCGTCGAAATGGCGGGCGCCGGCCAGGGTTTGGCGCACGGACTGCTGCAGCGCCAGGTCGAGGCCGGGCGCTGCGATGGTCGATTCCTCGTCATGCGGCTCGCCCGGGGCCAGCGGCCGGATGCTGACTTCCGCCCATGCCAGGGTGTCATTGATGCCGCCGCTATGCAGCGGAAACCAGGCGCGCGCGGCCGATACGCCCGCTGCGGGATGCGGCTGGCCGCTCAGGGCGCCGAGGTGGCTGATGGTATGCGCAGCCCAGGGGGCACCGTCAGCGGATGCGGCCGTGTCGGCGGCGGCGCCCAGCCAGATGTCGCCGCTTGGCGCTTCGCTGCGCGTCAACGCGTGCCAGGCTTGACCCGGGTCGCCCGTCACGGCGCCCTGCTGCCAATTGTCCGACCACCCTGCGGCCGTGACCGGCGCCGATGCCGGGCGCCAGATGCCGCGCACCATACGGTCGGCAAGGACGGCAGCCAGCTCCCAGTTGCGGTCGCCGGCTGCCGGTGTGGGATTGATGCCCAGCACCACCTGGTCGCGGCTGTCGAAGCTGGCTTCGGTCAGGCGCGCCAGCCGCACGGCGGCCTGCATTGCCTCGGCCAATGCCGGTGCAGCGGGCACCACGCATTTCACCTCGGCCCGATTGCCGCGTGGCCGGCGGCTGGCCGTAACCGTTGCAATGCGCCCGTCGGCGAGTATGGCGCGGCAATCGGCGATCGTGTTCATGGTTTGCTTTCCGTGCCTGCGGCGCGGCGTTGCGCCAGGCTGAATTCGAGGTTGGCCAGGATGCGGTCGACGTCGCCCAGGGGCAGCACGTCGGGGCCGCAGCGCATCGCAGCGAGCATGGCCCACGCTTCATCCAGCGCGGACTGCGCCGCCACCGCGTGCAGCGCGCGCAATTGCTGCGTTTCGCGCGACAGCTTGCGCCCTGGCGCGGCCAGGGCCAGCGTTGGCATCGTGTTGACCGCCAACGCCGCCAACGACAAGCGCCGCAGGATGTCCTGCATGGGCGCGAACGTGCCGTCGCCCTCCTTCATCGGCAAGGCGCGGAAACCGGCCGACAGCGCGGGCAATTCGAGGAACAGGCGGCGCATGGCCAGCGAATCGTCGCTGGCAGCGCCGCGCTGCGTGCTGGCCGCAGCCGCCCGCAATGCGTGCAAAGGCACGTCTGCCGCATTCACCCATGCGCGCCAGGCGGGCAAGGGAGCGTGGTGGCGGTCCGAGCCCTCGCCCGGGGCTGCGGACGTCGGCTGCGCGCGGTGCGCTGCCTGCTGCGATGGGATCCGTCCGGGCGGCGCGCAATCCGGGCCCACAGGCTCCCGCGACGGGCCCGCGGCCACCACCGTTGCGGCGAGCAGCTGCGCGGCAAAGTCGACCGCCGGGTGCAAGTCCACCGGGATGCAATCTTCCACCACCAGCCCGAAGCGCGTGTACACCAGCTCATTCAGCCCGGCGCGGAAGGCATGCCATTCCTCGTCCGACGTGCATGGCGGCAGTTCGACCGCACCGCACTGCAAGGCCGACCGCACCGTATCCTGCATTGCGGCTTGAACGGCATGTGTCGGCAGCGACCGTTCCGCCTCGCTCTCGAGCAGCAGGGCGAAGCGCGCCCGGTCGCCGCCGGGATCGAAGCAATAATCGATACGCAAACCGATTTCGGGCGCGGCCGCAAAGGGCGCCACCTGGCACCGTATCGTTCTCACCGACACCAGCCATGCCGTGCCGTCGGCCGTATTGACGACCGCACTGCCGTCGCCCGCCACCGCGGAGGTGCCCGCGCGAACGGCCAGTAGGGACGTGCCAAGGCCCGCCGCCATATCCAGTGCGCCAGCATCGGAACCGTACGCGGCCAGGCCGCGCATGCGCGCCAGTATCCCCATCGGTCAAGGCCCCAAAGGCTCCACAGCGAACGTCGCCCCATGCGCCTGGAAATGCGCAACGGGCGCCTGTTCGAACGGCCAGTCCCGCTCGCATTCGCCATCCGAATCGAGCCGTCCCTGCAGCAGCACCGCCCCGCCGCCATCCGTCACGCGCAGCAGGGGCCTGCGCTGCAGCAGTTGCGCCGCGAAAGCGGCCATCGCCTCCAGCTTCAGGATGACCTGCCAGCCCGACTCCTGCTGCACGAAATGCAGCGACCAGCAACCATCGTCGGTGTGCAGCACCGACAACTCCGTCCCCGACGAAGCCGCCCGCAGCATGCCCCGGCTGCCCTGCCAGCCCAATGCCGCCTGCGCGCGCTTGCGCTCCAGCGCAAGGTGGCGGAAGCGGCGCAGCGTCAAGGGAGAGGACTGCAAGGCCGCCAGCTGTGGTGCGGAAAGCGGCCGGCTGCCATCGAGCGCCGCCAGCAGCACGCCGTCGTCCAGCACCAATCCATCCTCACCGGGGCGGCTGCGCAGCAACAGTGCTTCCTGCAGCCTGCGTTCAGTTATGTCGTTCACCCGCCACCCCCAGTTCCAGATACAGTTTGTCTATCGTTTCGTTGCGCCGCTTGCGCAGGGTCGGCACCGAAATGCCGGCCAGCTCCGCCAGCCGCGCCATCGGCGGCAATTCCCCGCTGCCCGCTTCCAGCCAGTCTTCAGGGTAGCTGTCGTCCGCCGGCCCAAGCAGCGACTGGTACACCGCGATCCTGACCGGCAGCGGCTCGTCCTGCAGGGCAGCCAGGCTTGTCTTGCGGGGGGATGGGGAAAGCTCGGCTTCCTCGGCCACCCGCCACAGATCCTCCAGCCACGACAGCGATTCCGCTTCGTCCAGCTGCCAGTCGCCGTCCTGGTTGGCGGACAGCTCTTCATAGTCGCCGATTTCGGCCAGCATGGCCGCGATCCGCGCGGGGTGGTTCTTCAAGCTGGCAAAGCGCTTGGAGCGGGTGTGCAGCGGCCCCGGCGCACCGCCGAAGCGCTCCAGCGTTTCGCTCCAGCGTATCAGCCACTCGGCCCGGCAATCACCGATCGTGCGCATCTGCCGCACCTCGATCGGGAAACCCCGCAATTCGCGGCCCAGGATCGCGCCGACCTGGGCCGCGTGGTGCTCCCAGTTGGCAAACAGCTGCGCGATCTCGCGCCAGGCGGTATCGAGCATGCGGTAAGTGTAAATCTTGTTGGGCGAGCAAGGCTGGCCGGTGGCGGCCTGGTAATTGTCGCTGTCGACCTTGTCGCGCAGGACGGCGAACATATCGTTGACCTTCTTGCGCAACATGCCCTGCCCGGCCTCTTGCTGCCAGAAGGCGCCCTGCCGCGCGTGTTCCGACGCCAGCGCGGCCAGGAAGGCAGCCCAGTCGGCAGGCTGCGCCTGCAATTCGTAGAGCAAGGCCAAGGCCAGTTCGGCCGCGCTGTCGCCATAGGAATTGCCGGCCGCTTCGCCGCGCGCCCGCCGGGCATGGTCGCGCAGCAAGCTGCCGGTGGCGGCGACATACCATTCCAGCGATTCCGCCGCGCGCGACGGGTCGGGCAAAAGTCCCGCATCGCAGTGCCGGAACGCCTGCAGCGAGCAGTGCCCCAGCAGCTTTCTTACGTGTTCCCAGCCGTGTTCCTGATACCGGGTTCCTGGCAGCCGCATACAATCCTGTCAACTTGGTCGCGCGCCCCTTGCACGCCTCCTTATCTTGTCATGGCTGCGGCCCAGCCATTTACTGCGATTGAAGGCAATTTCCCCTTCTGTTCACCGCTCTGCGCCGCCATTGCCTTGAACAGCGCCGCAACGATGGGTGCGGCGTGTGCGCCCCCGGTCAGCTGCGAATGGCTGACGAAGGCGGCGAACGCCAGGCGACGTTGCTGTCCCGGCAGGCTGCCAGGTTCCAGCCAGCCCATGAACCAGACCGTCGCATCGTCTTCGCTCACTGGCGCGGTGCCGGTCTTGCCATACAGGCCATGCCGGATGCCCGCCAGTTCCGGCCCGCCGAAGGCGCCAGCCGCGGTGCCGGCATCCACCACGCCCTTCATCCCCTTGCGGATGCGGTCCAGGCGCACCGGCAATGCGTCGTCCCTCGCCGGCTGCGATTCGCGCGCGCCGAGCGCCAGCAGCAGGCGCGCTACCGGGGCCTTGCCCGATGCGATGGCCGCCGCCGCCACGGCCATCTGCAACGGCGTTGCCTGCATGCGCAAGCCGATCGCCATCTGGCGCAACTCGTGGCGGCTGTCGATCGGGTCGAAGCGGGCGGCGGACGATTGCAGCGCGTCGTAGCGCTGCCAGGGGAAGCCATCCGGCAGCAGGCCGCCGTCCAGCCGCATGGCCGTGCCGAAGCCCAGCGCACGCGCAGCGGCGGCCAGCGGGCGCTGGGCTTCGAGCGCGCCCGGCTCCAGCGCCCGCAAGCCGGCCGCACCGCCTGCGGGTAAGCCTTGCAGGGTCCGGTCGCTCAGCTCCGCAGCCCAGGCGAACCAGGTGTTGACGCTGTAGGTCATCGCCTGGGCCAGGCCCAGGCGGCCGGATTCGGCGCGGCGCAGCAAGCTTTGTTCGCGGTAGTTCGTGATGTGCGCAGCCTGCGTATCGTAGGGGTAGGCGGCGGCATCGCTGCGGAAAGCGAAGCCGCGCTGGCGGGCAAGCTGGTCCAGCGCCGGCAGCGGCAGGCCGCCCAGCATGGCGTCCAGCACCGGGTCGTGGCGCGCCGCCATTTCCAGCCCGAGCGCGCTGACGACCTTGAAGGCCGAACCGGGACTGCTGTGGGCGCCGCCGTCATGCTGCCACGCCGGCAACCGCAGCGCGCTGCGCGCAGGGTTGGCGCGGTCGAAGTCGCGCGCCTCACGCCAGTTGTCCGGCGTGACTTGCGGTCCGCCCACGCCTGCCGCCAGCAGGATGTCGCCGTGGTCGGCGTCCATCACCAGCAAGCCGGCCCGGCGCTGCGTCGGCGCCGGGCCCGCGCCTTCGCAACGGTCCTGCCCCCACTTGCCGCCGCGCAGCCCCTGGCACTCCAGGATCGCCTGGCCAAGCGTTTGCAGCGGCAAGGAAATGCTCAAGCGTGCCGGCGCCATGCGGCCCGCGACCTGCGCCGCGCGCGCCAGCATGCCCGACAGGCTCGACACGTGGGCGGGGTCCACGCCAAGCAGCGGCGTCAAGCCTGCTTTCCGCGCAGCGGGCGTTGGCGCACCGTCCGACCACAGCAGGACACCATCGCGGTCGGTGACCAGGGCGCCGCCGCCGGACCCCACCCTGGCCGCAATGGCGCGGCGCGGAGCCGTCGATGCAATCGCGTACCAACGCAGCGAACCATCGGCAGCGAGACGGATGTGGCGGTAAGCCTGGTCGCCGGGGTGCAGCGCGGACGACACGTCGATCGGCCCCACCGGCAGTGCGATACGGCGCGCGCCGGGCTCGGGGCGCAGGATGATGGCCTGGACGTCGGACGGTGCGCGGCAGGCGGCGCCATCGCAGGCATTCCGCGCCGTCAGCCCTGCGCCCCGGGTGCCGCTGCCGCCTGCGATCGCGCCGGCCAGCAGCAGCCCGATGCGGTCCTTGCCGCTGGCCGGCCGCGGCAACTGGACCACCAGCGTCGCGCTGCCCTGCCCCGTCCAATGCGCCGCCCGTTGCCACGCCTGCCAGCCTTGCGGCAGATCGGCGAACAGGCGCACCGCGACCGGCGGCATCTCGGCCGCCTGTTCCATCGCGGCACCACCGGGCGCCTCGAGCGTGACGGACGTGCCGGCAGGGACGTTGGTCCCCAAACGCCAAGCCAGCAAACGCCGCTCGCTGTTGAACAGGTCGACTTGCCGGCGCACATACGCGCCGTCGGCCTGCCGGTACAGCCGCTTCAGCAAGCCGCGCATCTCCCGGTCGGGGGCCAGGCCGCGCCAGGCATCCAGTTCCGCGGCACGCATCGGGCCGGGCGCCGCCAGCCATTGCGCCAGGTCCGGCGGGGCCAGCTCCAGCAAGCCATTGTCGCCCATGCGCAGCAGGCCACGCGCCAGCACGCGCTGGAACAATGCTTCATCCTCGCGCGGCGCGGCTGCCTGCGCCGGGACGGCATAGCGCCCGGCCGGCAACCGCAGCGCCACCGCCGGTCCGGCAGCGGGAAACGCCACCACCTCGGCCAAGGCCGCCGCGCGCCCGCCCAGGCGTCCACCGGGCAGGCCAGGCGCGTCGGCCGCGCCGCGCGCGCCCATCAGCGTGACGCGCATCTCGCCCTGCGCGCACCCGGTGCTGGCACGCCGCTCCAGCCGCAGGGCACCGCCCGGCCAGGTCAGCCAGCCGAGCGAGCGCATCGCCGCACCCGGCATGTCGCCCACCCATTGGGCCGCGGCGCCCCGTTCGCGCCAGCGCACGCGCAACGCCGTGCCCTCGGCGAGCACGGTGACCGCAGGGACATCGCTGTCGGCCCCCACCAGCAGGGCATGGCGCAACGCCGGCTGGCCCGCGACCTCCGAAAAACGGTATCCGGCATGTAATGGCAAGGGCTTGCTGCACAGGTCCACCGGCACCGCCGGGCCGGCGTGCAGGCCGCTGGCGACCAGCAAACGCCCGCCCGCGACAGCCTGCACTGCCACATCCGGCGCATCCGGCACCGCGAACTGCAGGCCCGGCGCCACCGCTTGCAGCGCCGCGACGGCCGGCGCAACGCCGGTATCGGCCTGCGCCGCCAGGTTGCCGGCATGACGCCACAAGACGGCGGCGCCGGCCGCGCCCAGCACGACAGTTGCCGCGCAGGCCAGCGCCGCGTGGCGCGGCAGCGCGCTTGCCTCAGCCTCAACGAGGCGCAAGTTGCGCCGCCGCCGGCGCGAACGCCGCCAACTCTGCAGCCGGGAAAAGATCGGTTCCATGCCGCGCTTTAGCCGGGGGCGCGGGAAAAATCCCGGCAATTGTTACGCGCGACCATGATTTGTAAGAAACTGAATCAGGCTTATCCGCCCGGCCAGGCGCTTGCTATATTGAACTCAGCGCATCACCACCGGGAGACCAACCATGTTCCAATCGAAATTCATCGCTGCTGCCACGCTGGCACTTGGCGTGGCCGCCATTGCGCCAACCGCCGCGCTGGCCCAGGTGGACTTCAGCGTGGTGATCGGCAACGCCCCGCCGCCACTGCGTTTTGAAAGCCTGCCGCCGCCGCGCCACGGTTACGTGTGGGCGCCGGGTTACTGGCGCTGGGATGGCTACCGCCACGTCTGGGTGGCCGGCCACTGGCTGCGCGAGCGCCCGGGCTACCGCTACACCCCGTCCGAATGGGTGCGCGTCGACAACGGGTGGGGCTGGCGCGAAGGCGGCTGGGTCGTCTACGACAACCGCCCGCACTATGCGCAAGGCCCAAGCTACAGCTACCGCGACCGCTACTATGACGGCTACGACCGCCGCTACCATGACGGCTACGACCGCCGCTACTACAACCGCGACCGCTATCGGGACCGGGACCGCGACGGCGTGCCGGACCGCTACGACCACGACCGCGATAACGATGGCGTGCCAAACCGCCATGACCGCGACCGCGACGGCGATGGCGTCCCGAACCGCTACGACCACCGCCCCGACAACCCTTACCGCCGCTGACGGCCTTGCCGCCCGCGCCGGGGCGGCCGGGCGCCGCCGGCATATCGACCGGCTGGCGCCCACCTGTTACAGTGCGGGGATCCGTCCCGACGCCACCCTGCACATGTCGATCAAACAAGCGCGCGCCCGCGCCGAAAAACTGGCCCGACAGGCCGCCCCCGCCACCAGCGCCGCATGGCGCGCCTGGTTCGACGGGTCCGCCCATCCCAATCCCGGCCGCATCGGCATCGGCGTGCTGCTGGCCGGCCCGGGCGGCGAGCGCGTGGAGATCAGCCGGCGCGCAGGGCACGGCAGCAGCGGCGACGCCGAATACCTGGCGCTGATTGCGGCATTGGAAAAGGCGGTGGAGCTGGGCGTGCCCGAATTGCTGGTGTATGGCGACAGCCAGGTGGTGGTGCAGGACGTGCTGCTGGCGCCGCATGCTGGCGCCAAAGGACTGGAAGCGCACCGCGCACGCGCCGCGCAGCTGATGGCCGCGCTGGCACTGGTGCACGTGCGCTGGGTGCCGCGCCACCGCAACGGCGAGGCCGACCGCCTGTCGCAGCAGGCGCTCGGCCTCGCAACCGCTTGACGGCGCTTAGCGCACCTTGAACACGCTGACCACGTCGGCCAGGCTGCCGGCCTGGTTCTGCATGGATTCGGCAGCGGCCGCCGCTTCTTCCACCAGCGCGGCATTCTGCTGCGTGACCTGGTCCATCTGGCCGATGGCCTTGTAGACTTCATCGATGCCGACACTCTGTTCGGCACTGGCGGCGGTGATTTCGCCGATGATGTCCGACACGCGCTGCACGCTGGCGACGATTTCCTCCATCGTCTGGCCGGCATCGGACACCAGGCGCGAGCCGGCGCTGACCTTCTCCACCGAATCGCCGATCAGTTCCTTGATCTCCTTTGCCGCCGCCGCCGAACGCTGCGCCAGGTTGCGCACCTCCGACGCCACGACCGCGAAACCGCGCCCCTGTTCGCCGGCGCGCGCCGCTTCCACCGCCGCATTCAGCGCCAGGATATTGGTCTGGAAGGCGATGCCGTCGATCACCGTGATGATGTCCACGATCTTGCGCGAGGAGGCATCGATCGACTCCATGGTGCCCACCACTTCGGCCACCACCGAGCCACCCTTGCGCGCCACCGCTGCCGCCGCGCCGGCCAGCTGGTTGGCCTGGCGCGCATTGTCGGCGTTCTGCTTGACGGTCGACGTCAATTCTTCCATCGAGGAGGCGGTTTCCTCCAGCGAGGCGGCTTGCTGTTCGGTGCGCGCCGACAAATCCTGGTTGCCGGCTGCGATTTCGGTGGACGCGATATTGATCGCATCGGTGCCGCTGCGCACTTCGTGCACCACGTTCAGCAAAGCCTGGTTCATCTCCTTCAAGGCGCCCAGCAGCTGGCCGGTTTCGTCGCTGCCATGCACGCGAATGTCGCCGGTCAGGTCGCCCGTGGCGACCCGGCGCGCCGCCTCGACGGCACGCGCCAGCGGCGTGGTGATGCCCTTGGTGAGCATGAAGGCGCATACCGCGCCGAATGCCACCGCCAGGCCGCCCAGCACCGCCAGCAAGGTGCGGCTGTGCGCCGACACGCGGTCGATTTCCTTGCCGATCGCGTCGATTTTCCCGCGCTGCATGGTCAGCAAGTCCATCACCAGGGCCTGGTACTGCGCGGCGGCCGGACGGTATGTCTTGTCGAAGACTTCGTTCGCCTGTTCCAGCTCGCCGTCGGTCTTCAGCTTGGCGACCTGGTCGCGCGAGGCCAGGTACAGCTTGCGCTGCTCCATCACGCGCTGCCACAGGGCCTGTTCGTCGGCGTCGCTGATCAGCGGTTCGATGCGCTTTTGCAGGTCGGCCGATACCGCGCTCGACACCTTGGATTCCTCGGCGAAGAACGCGCCCAGCGAGGCGTCGCTGCTGCGGGCAATGGCCGTGGTGCGCCGGATCGCACTGTCGATCTTCGCATTCCAGTCGGAGATCATGCGTTCCTTCGCCAGCGGCGTTTCCATCATATGACGCGTGGCGCCGGCCACCTGCTGCAGGCGCCACACGCCGATGGCGGCAATCACGATCGACAAGGCCAGCGTGACGGCGAAACCGAAGGCCAGGCGCTTGCCGATGCTCAGGTTACTCAACAATTTCATGCCGCCAGCTTCTCCACCAGGCCCATGTCGGCCGACGACATCAAGCGTTCGATATCGACCAGGATCAGCATGCGGTCATCGATGGTGCCGAGGCCGGTGATGTATTCGGTATCCATCGAACCGCTGATGTCCGGCGCCGGCTTGATCTGCTCCGGTTCCAGCATCGTCACGTCCGACACGGCATCGACCACAATGCCCACGGTGCGGCTGCCGATGTGCAGGATGATGACCACCGTGAACGGGCCGTAGCTCGGTTCACCCAGCTGGAAACGCACGCGCATGTCGATGATCGGCACGATCAGGCCGCGCAGGTTGATCACGCCCTTGACATAGTCCGGCGCGCTGGCGATGCGGGTCGGGTGTTCGTAGCTGCGGATTTCACTGACTTTCTGGATGTCGATGCCGTATTCTTCCTGGCCCAGGGTGAATGCCAGGTACTCGGCGGCTTGGCTGGTTGTGGTAGTCATGATAATTTTTCATTTATGAAAGATGACCCTGATATGTTACCGCAGGCCAATAAATTTATCACCAAGAATTTTGCTGTGGAGAAACATGCAAGTTTGCATCCAATACATGGCACAATTGCGCAGCTATTCACGGGAACACGGCTTTTTTATGGAACTTTCGCTGAGCAGTTGGCAGCCGCGCCTGGTGGCGCTGGCCAGCGCCGCAGCGGGCGACGATGGCGCCCACGACACCAACCACCTGCACCGCGTGTGGCGTAATGCCACCCTCTTGCTGGAGCAGCACCCGGACGCCGACCGCCTGGTCGTGATGGCCGCCTGCTACCTGCACGACCTGGTCAACCTGCCGAAGAACCATCCGCAGCGCCACCTGGCCTCGCGCCAGGCCGCCGTGCTGGCGCGCGCGCAACTGGCCGACGCCGGCTTCCCGCCGGAGCGGCTGGATGCCGTGGCGCACGCGATCGAATGCCACAGCTTCTCGGCCGCCCTTACGCCGGCCACCCTGGAAGCGCGCATCGTGCAGGATGCCGACCGCCTGGACGCCCTGGGCGCCGTCGGCCTGGCGCGCATGTTCTATATTGCCGGACGCATGGGCAGCGCCCTGGCCCACCCGGACGATCCGCTGGCCACCCGCCGCGCACGCGACGACAAGGCCTATTCGCTCGACCATATCGAGACCAAACTCGCCACCCTGCCCGGCACCATGCAGACGGCCGCCGGCCGCGCGCTGGGGGAACAGCGCCTGCGCGAGCTGCTGGCCTTCCGCGACAGCTTCGTCGCAGAATGGGCGGTGGCGGCATGAGTGCAACCGCCTCGAAAGGCAACCTGAATTTCGTCCTGGTCAGCATTTTCATCGACATGCTCGGCATCGGCATCATCGTGCCGGTGCTGCCGATCCTGGTCGGCCAGTTCGTGCAGGACCGCGAACTGCATGCGCTGTGGTACGGCATCCTCGGCGCCACCTTCGGCCTGCTGCAATTCATCTTCATGCCGATGCTGGGCGCGATCAGCGACCGCGTCGGGCGCCGTCCCGTCCTGCTGTATTCGATGGCCGGCATGGGCATCAACTTCCTCACCACGGCCTGGGCGCCCAACCTGGCCTGCCTGTTCATCGGCCGCGTGATCGGGGGCATGTCCTCGGCCAGCATGTCGGTGGCATCGGCCTATGCGTCCGATATTTCCAGCCATGAGGACCGCTCCAAGAGTTTCGGCAAGATTGGCGCGGCCTTCGGCCTCGGTTTCATTTGCGGCCCGATGCTGGGCGGCCTGCTGGGCGACGTCGACCTGCAGCTGCCGTTCTACGTGGCCGCCGCGCTGTCCTTCGCCAACTTCATCTACGGCTATTTCTTCGTGCCCGAATCTCTGCCGCCGGCGCAGCGCGGCAGCTTCAAACTGGTGTCGGTCAACCCGCTGAATGGGCTGGCCAAGCTGGCCCGGCGCAAGGATATCCGCGGCTTGCTGGTCACCTTCACCCTGGTGACCGGCGCACAGATGATGCTGCAATCGACCTGGGTGCTGTACACCCACTTCCGCTTCGGCTGGAGCCCGGCCGAAAACGGCGCGGCCCTGTTCTGCGTCGGGCTGGCCGCCGCCGTGGTGCAGGCCGGCCTGCTGGGGGTCTTCATCCGCAAGTTCGGCGAAGTGCGCCTGTCCCTGCTTGGCCTGACTTCGGGCGCCATCACCTACATGCTGTACGGCCTGGCCACGCAAGGCTGGATGATGTACGTCTTCATCCTGTGCAACCTGCTGTCGTTCGCCGCCGGCCCGGCGCTGCAGGGCATCGTGTCGAAGGCCACGCCGGCCAACGAACAGGGCGAGCTGATGGGCTCCCTGCAATCGATCAGCAGCCTGGGGACGGTCGTCATGCCGCTGCTGGGCGGGACCATCCTGAGCGCGGTCGGCCACCTGCCGCCCAGCGACTGGCGCATCGGCAGCACCTTCTTCGTGTGCGCGGCGATGCAGGCGGTCGGCATTTTCGTGGCGCGGCGCTACTTCCGCCAGCACCAGGCGGTGGCTGCCGCCAAGGCGGAAAGCGGGGCATAATCCCACCATGACTGCGCGCCTGCTCCGCACCCTCCGGCATTTGCTGGCCGCCCTGCCCTGGGCGGCGGCGCTGCCGGCATATGCCGACTGCTCGCGCGACATCCTGGTTCCCGTCTCCAGCATCGGCGTCAGCGTCATCGTCGGCAATGGCACCTTCAGCGGGATCTATCCCGAACTGTTCCGCAGCCTCGGCCCGCGCGCAGGATGCCATTTCGTCTTTTCCGCCGCGCCGCGCGCGCGCCAGGAGATGATGTTTGAAACCGGCAAGGCCGATTTGCTGCTGCCCGCCACGCGCACGCCGGCGCGCGACCAGCACGGCGTGTTCGTGCCGATGATCGGCCACCGCGCCGTGCTGATTTCCCTGAAAAGCCAGCGCCCCCCGATCGCCAATGCCCAGGACCTGCTGGACCGGCGCGACCTGCGCGTGGCCGTGGTGCGGGGCTTCGACTATGGCGAGGCCTACCAGGCCCTGGTGCGCGACCTGGCGCGCCAGGGCCGCCTGTTCACGGAAGTCGACGCAAATGCCGTCTCGCGCTTGTTGTTCGTCGGCGCTGTGGACTTGACGATCATGGGGCCGACCATTCTGGCCGGCGCCATCAACCGCGAATCGCGCGTGACCGGCATGCTGGACCGGCTGCGGCTGGAGCCGATACCGGAATTGCCGTGGCAGCAGACCGGCGTCTACGTGTCGCGCCATTCCCTGACGCCGGATGATCGCGCCGCCCTGCTCGAACTGCTGGAGCGGGCCGCCAAATCGAATGCGGTGATTGAGGGTTTCCAGCGCTACCACCGGCCGGAAATCCTGGAAGAAAGCGTACGGCCCCGCTGATGGCGCCATCGGTGGTCGCCATCGTGCTGTGCGGCGCGCTGCTGCACGCAGGCTGGAATGCGCTGGTCAAGGGCGGGCGCGATCCATTCCTAAGCAGCGTGCTGGTGGCCAGCGGCGCGGCCCTGCTGTCGCTGCCCATCCTGCCCTTCCTCACGCCGCCGGCCTCCGCCAGCTGGCCCTATGCCCTGGCGTCGACCGCCATCCATTACGCCTATTACGGCCTGCTGGCCGCCGCCTACCGCCACGGCGACATGAGCCACGCCTATCCCCTGATGCGTGGCAGCGCCCCGCTCATCGTGGCCCTGGCCAGCGTGCCGCTGCTGGGCGAGCATCTCACGCCAGGCCAATACGCCGCCGTCGCCTGCATCTGTGGTGGCATCTTCGGCCTGTGGCTGGCCACCCGCCCGGCCGTCATCGCCCCGTCCGCCGCCGCTCGGCGTACTTCGGCCGCCCGTACCGATACCACCGCCATGGTGCAGCCCCCCGCGGCTGGCGCAGGCCTTGACGCGGACCTTGACGCTGCAGCTGGCGCCAGCCCCGGCGCCTCCCGCCGCCGCGCGACCGCCTACGCCCTGATGAACGCCGTTGTGATCGCCGCCTATACCCTGCTCGACGGCCTCGGCGCCCGCGCCTCCGGCGCCCCGGCAGCCTACGTCATGTGGCTGCACGTGCTGAGCGCCATCGGCCTGCTGGCCTGGTGCGCCTTCCGCTGCCCGCGCGAACTGCAAGGCTACGCCATCCGCCATTGGCCGGTGGCGGTGCTGGGCGGCGCCGGCACACTCGGCGCCTACGGCCTGGCCCTGTGGGCCATGACCGTCGCCCCGCTCGCCGCCGTCGCAGCACTGCGCGAAACGTCGATCCTGTTCGCCGCCCTGATCGCGAAATTCTTCCTGTCCGAACGCATCGGCGGCAGGCGCGCCATGGCGATCGCCGCGATCGCCGCCGGCGCAGTCCTGATGCGGCTGGCATAACACAGTCGCATCAACCTGCAGCGCGCCACCATCTATTGAGGTAATGGGAGCCCGCCCAACTGCATATGTCGTTTGCGCTGAAATGAGCCGCTGTTTTTCGCTGTTCTCCGCTGTTTTCCGCTGTCGATCATGGCGCCACCACCGGCAGTTCGACCGAGCTGCCGTGGAAGACGCGCTGCGTCGCCTTCTTGTAATCGCCCGGCGCGGCGAAGAAGATATTTGGCACGAACGTCTGCGGATTGCGGTCGTACAGCGGGAACCAGCTTGACTGCACCTGGATCATCAAGCGATGCCCCGGCAGGATCACATGGTTCACCGGCGGCAGCGCAAAACTGTACTTCACCGGCTTGTTGGAAGGGATGGCCGTCGGCTTTTCGAAGCTGTCGCGATAGCGCCCGCGCAGGATGTCCATCGACAGCGGCAGCTGGTAGCCGCCCAGTTTCGGCTGCGACGGCACTTCGTCCGGGTAGACGTCGATCAGTTTGACCACCCAGTCGGCATCGGTGCCCGACGTCGACGCCAGCAGATGCACCTGCGGCGCGCCCGACAGCACCAGCGGCTCCTTCAGCGGCTCCGACACATAGCTCAGGACATCGGTGCGGTCGCTGACGAAACGCTGGTCATGCACCAGCCACGGTTTCCACACCTTCTCATCCTCCATGCGCACGGGACGCGGCACGAAGGGCACCGGCTTGGCCGGGTCGGCCACGTATTCGTCATAAGACGTACCGCCGCCGGCTTTGGCGAACGACAGCTTGAAGCCACCCTGTAGGTACACCGGCCGCGCCGCCGAGGCGCAGCCCGCCGCGCACGACAGCGGCCACTGCGCCAGGCGCTGCCACTTGTTGCTGCCGGTCTGGTAGGACAGCACCGGCGGCGTATCGGCCGCGGGCGCGCCGTCGACCAGGTACTGCTTCAGGAACGGCACCATCACGTCGCGGCGGAACTGCAGGGCCGTGTCGCCGTCAAAGTGCAGCGCGCCGAGCGACGCGCCATTGTAATTGACGCCGCTATGGCGCCACGGCCCCACGGCCAGATAATTCAGCTTGTTGTCCTTGTCCTGCTTTTCCAGCGCGGCATAAGTCGCGTAGGCGCCGTAGATGTCTTCCTGGTCCCACTGTCCCACCACGTGCAAAGTCGGTACCGACAGCTTGCGCCCGGCCAGCACGCGGTCCAGCGCCTGTCCCTGCCAGAAACCGTCGTAAGCCGGGTGTTCGAACAGCTTTTTGGTGAAGTTCAACTGGTCCAGGCCGTGCTTGCGGGCCAGCTCCGCCACCGAACCGGCGCGCAGCACCGAATCGTAATCATCGTAGACGCCCGTCGCCAGCGGCTCGCCGCGCCCCTTGACCGTGTTCTGGCTGGCGATGTAGTCCAGCGTATTGACGCGGAAGGCGCCGTTATGGAACCAGTCGTCGCCGCGCCAGCCATCGACCATTGGACTCATGGGCACGGCCACCTTCAGCGCCGGATGCGGCTCGGTCAACGCCATCAGCACGGTGAAGCCCTCGTAGGAAGAGCCGATCATGCCGACCTTGCCGTTCGCCTCAGGCACGTTCTTCACCAGCCAGTCGATGGTATCCCAGGCATCGGTGGCGTGGTCGGTCTGGGAGGTGTTCAACGGGCCGCGCACTGGCCGCGTCATCACGTAATCGCCTTCCGAACCGTATTTGCCGCGCACGTCCTGGAACACGCGGATGAAATCTCGGCCGAACACTTCATCCCCCTGCGGCAGGGACGACTGCATGTGCGGACTGACTTGGCGGCGCGCACGGCCGGCGGCGCTGTACGGCGTACGGGTCAGGATGATGGGCGCCTTGCTGACGCCTTTTGGGACCACGATCACTGTATTCAGCCTTACCCCATCCCGCATCGGGACCATGACCACGCGCTTGACGTAGTCCGCTTGCGCCAGCGGCGCCTCAAAGCCCGGCACCAGGTCGGGCGCCATCGGCGAGGTTTGCGCGCCGGCGTGCGCCGCCAGCAGGAAGGAAATCAAGGTAAAGCAGGTGCGCATGAAAACTCCGCAAAATCAAAATTGCGGCAATATTACTGGAAAACTAACATGAAAGTCGGGGTCAGCTCTGGCAACCGGACATT
>CBFGQI010000048.1:0-33181 GCA_965650885.1 uncultured Oxalobacteraceae bacterium | reverse complement strand
AACATCATCGGTCAAAGCGACCTAGCGCTCAAGACGGCGCTGATTTGACGCTTACGCTGTTGGGACGCTAGGAGACATTGGAGCAACCATCGGTGTCTATGGCGACGCCAAATATAGTGGTCCGACCCAACTCAATATTGGTATTTTCAAGTTCATCGGAGGATCCATTCAGCCATCAAACTCCCTTGCTTATCGTGATCGGCCTTGGTATTCCCCTGGTCGTTATGTTAATGGAATCAATTTTGGCCTTGGGGCCGGTTTTGCAGCGCCGGTTAACGTGACCGTCGATCCTACTTATAACCCACCAAAATAGAGCTATGTTTGAACGTCATACTTTTGAAGCAGGCAGTGCCTGGAACACTGTTATTCCGTTGGCTATATTTGCGTTGTTTGTCTTTCTGTTCGTCATCGCGCCATCCATACGACGTAGGCCCGAGCGCGGAAGAACAGCGCTGCATAATTTCCGAGTGATCGCTATTTTCGGCCGTACTGTGCTCGGTGGAGGAGGTTTCAGCCGAGTTGCCGTGTTTGATGATTTTTTCCTGCTTGTTGGAATCGGTCATGCGCGGATCGCGTTTAAAGATGTGCGTGAACCAGTTTTCACTGACGACGGCATTGCCAAACTTCGCTTTTCCTTAAACGGGGTGGAGGTATGCCTTTTTGGTGATACTCAAAAGCTGAGGGCCCTTATGAGGCTACTTGGTTAGCGCCAGGCATTCGTGAGTGGAGCGATGCATTCGGCAATGCGCTGGGTCAATCTCTCGTCGAACAAATGTCGCCAAGACGACAAGAGCTAGCAAAGTCCAAAGGTGTTTCTCAGACTAACAGTTCGCAAGATCTGCGCGAAATGGGCTACAAGGGAATGCCTACCGGAACTAGACTCTTAGTTCAAGCAGTCGATCAGGAATTGCCAATTGCAGATGCAACCGGGAATATCGCTCAGAACCAGCAAACTGTTGATGAGAATGCCGTACGAATCGAAGGTGACCGCGCTACAGTACAAAGAACTTTTGCAACGGACGCCTCCCCTTCTGCCAATGAATACTCAGCAGGAGTACGCCTCCTGCGTTCATACGGATATCGGGCTGGAGCGTTGGAAACAGAACTTGAAGGGATGCGTTTGACGGCGGATCAGAAGGCAGTTCTCTTGCAAGGAAATTCTACTGACGCAATCCAATATGCTCGAGAATCGGCGACTGCGTTTGTCGCGGCACCTCTTGATGAACTTCGTGAGCGATCGGCAATATTCTCGCGGCAAGCGGGTGGCACGATTACTCGCCTGGTAGATGGCACAAACAGATCCATCGAGTTCCAATTTGATGCGACTGCAACCGTGCTGGCAAACGGCGTTGGCGTAGGCTTCGAAGAAGCCCGTGCAAAGACTGGTTGGAACGTATATTCCGGTGCGATCAATGCCGCATTCAATACCGACGGGGTGACTTCGATAAGGTTCAACGGCCTTTGGCGCCCCACCCATGAGTTCTTTACTTCATATTTCGCAAATAGCCAGAGCCATCAATTTCAAGGTATGACACCTCAAGAGCGAATCACTGCTCGTAATGCAGTCACAACTCGTGCTGGCATAACTGCAGGAACGCGATGGAGTCCTCAGCACACAAGGGGTACGGCCGTTGACATTGATCGAGTGAACGGTGCCGAAGTTAATAATGGGGCAAGCACGGCAAACAACCGTACAATTACAAGGCGCGAATCGACGACAATTGCGAGCTTTACCGGTAACCTTTGGGATACCGGTGCCCGTTCGCTATTGACGCCATGGCGCATTTATCACGGTCGCCAGCCTACACTGTTCAATGCAAACACAGCAGCGGCGGGAGACCCTTTCAATCATAGAAACCATATTCATTACGGCCGATGATGGTTCATTCGAAGCATATGTTGTTCATAACCGCCGCATTCCTCATTTTCTGGGGGGGCGGTGTAGAAGCCAGCGAATCCTTTGCCAAATGCCTAAGTGGTAAGGCAACGACTTGCACACTATTCTTCAGCCGAAGCGGTGATACACGAATTCGCGAGGTACCTAATGAGTTTGCTCCGACGCGATGGCGGGCAACTGCTGGCATGGCGCTTCGAGTTAATTGGAAGAAAACGCGTTTGTCGCGTAAGCGCAATTGGGCGTATGTTGACAACGGCGTTCCTAGTGAAGCTGGCTGGATCCATGCCAACGACATCGCAGGTTATGGTGATTTTCGGAAAGTAATTCGATGCTGGCCTGTGCGTGCTATTAGCGATAATGATGACCGTCTTGGAGACTTTGTTCTCGCAGCAGAGTTCTCAGAGGATGGCTCTGGTCGTTTGACTAGTGAGGGTGGGAAGCGCGTTAATATCTGGTTCACGCCAGGCCTGATCCTAATCGGAAAAGAGGCAAATGCTGATGGATATGTTTATGGGTTCGATCGGAAAACAAATACAATTTGGCATCCCACTCATGCCTATAAACTGCAGCATGTGACGCTGGGTATCGATCACGCTTCATGTCATACAGGGTTCGCGACGAAATGACTCGTGCATAGCCAAATGCATTTGGCAATGCGTTGGGCCGGAGCCTGGCGGACCAGGTGCGACCAGCATTGAGCGGGTCATCCAGTTCCGGTTCGAGTGGAGCAAGAAGCCAAGGGGGAATGGGATCTTATACCGGACCAGAGGATGAAGATCTGGGCGCGTTTGGTCCGAATTCTGGAAATGCTCGTGATCGTTCTCGATTTGGGACAGTAGTGCCGCCTGCCACAGCAGAGATGGCTCGGATTTTGAAGCAGGTTAACGAGCCTCAGTATGCCGATGTCGATGGGTTGCGCGTTGAAATTAGCGGTGTTGGCTCGTCTGAAGTTCCCATACCCGGCAACCACCACCAAGCGAGCGCCGACCACGGCCGCGCTCAAGACCAAGCATGTTCGATAAGTACGGCACCGGTGGCGACACACAGTACTGCTACTCCGCTCCGCCGTACTGATCAACAAGCTTGGCCTCACCAACGGAGCCGCCTTGGAAGTGGCTGATAACGAGTTGGCCCAGGCGCGCATGGAGCAGTTCAAACCCGACTTCGAAGACATCCACGGCACGGCCGCTTGCGCGCCAAATTGGCGTTGGTGGACATGCTGGCACCTCGCCCCTCAATGTCGCGCACGAAACGAAGAAGACATTAGGCACCATTTCGTCGTGGGACGTCAGCCGCTCCGATAATTAATCGCGGCGGCCGGCTCGTAGCGGGAACTGAACTTGATTCGACTGATGCGCAGGCTCAGGTAACTCCTCCTTTGCAGCAATTCGGCGGCTGATTACTGTAACCCACCACGCATCGAATTTTTCCAGTGGCCAGCTCAAGGCGAAAGTTCCCAGCAAGGTGCAGGCAAATGTGATGCCCAAAACCGTCACCGATGTTAAATGGAACGTCTGCAGCCACAAGTAGCAGAAAGATGAAACGGAAGCGATCACCAGGGTATGGGTCAGGTAAAGAGGGAAACTGAGCTTGCCCAGCATTGCGAAGTATCGGTTATCGAGATTGTTAAAAAGGCGGCGATTGGTCATCGTCGCGAAAATCACACCTACTGAACCGGCAGTGTGCAATGCCTGCTCCACCTGGTTCGCGAACTGGGCCGGAGCCATGCCCGCCCACGCGTAGTACCGTATCGGGACCAGGTATCCAAGCAAATAGAGACTGACTAACAGGATGGCTCCGCATGCAATCGGTGAAATGACGGGCTTACGGTGTGCGATCGCATAGGCGAGGAAGGTGCCGCAAATGAACGACGTCATTGGGAGATAGACGAAGGCAGCACTGGCGCACATAAGCAGCATTGCCGGTAGCAGGTGCCGCCCCTTCAATACCAGGACGACGAAAGCCGCCAGCATGTACACAAACATACTTCCGTAAAATTCAGGACGCATCGTCCACAAATTGGAGTTATAGCCTGCATAGCCAGTGAAGAATGTGGTAGCGCCCTGCAAGGTGGCGCGCAGCAAATTTGGATGATTTCCTACCGGTTCAAACTGGCGGGCCAGCCAGGGGCTGCCGCTCACTTGCGCCGCTTCATGAAAGTAGTACATCCCTGCCAGATACAGGGCTGCGCTCAGGAATGTTGAAACCACAACGATGCCAGTCAATCGTGGCCAGCGGCGCAGGAACGAGCGCCGCAACGTTTCCAGATCATTTCGCCGGAAGTAGGACCAGCTCAGTACAAACCCCGACAACGTAAAGAAGAAGGCCACGGCGGCCGTGCCATTGAACAGCATGAACCACGGGGTACCGACCAGGCTGTCTTCGTCGCGCAATTCAGCTAACCTGCCAGTCACGCGTGGTGCAAAAGCCAGGAAGAAGTGGTGCACGAGTACTATCAGTGCTGCAAGCCCGCGGTAAGCTTCGAGAGGGATCAAACGCGCTGATGGTTTGAGCATTGAAAAGTCCTGTGCGTTCATGTTGCGTCCGAACTCAAAATCGCCTGAACGTCGCCGTTCTGACGAATATCCCATGACAGCAATTCTGCGCTTGTTTCGCAACCTAAATTTCGAATGGTAAACCCTGCTGAGAAGATTGGCAAGTTTGCAATACGAAGTAACCAGGAATTGACGCAGATCCAACCTACGCGAACCCGCCGTGCAACAGTTTCAGGCCCGAGTGTTGGCGCACTATAGCGAGACCGTTCCGAATGCCCTCAGGTTCACGGTATTGGGAACTTCCGCCATCGAGAGGATGCGCATATGCGGTACCGCTCGTTCGCATAGGTTGCGCAAGTGGCGGCGCAAATCCGGCGAGCAAAGAAGAACTGGCGGCATATTCCCTTTCATCATCCGGTCAGAGTGACCTGCAAGCTTCGACAGCAGTTGCTCCGCATACCGTGGCTCCACAATCATGGCACCGCCCTCTTCCGCCGAACGGATGCTTTGCGCCAGCGTTTGCTCGATGCCGGGATCGAGCGTCAGCACCGACAACGCATTGCCTTCGCCCAACATACTCTGGCATATAGCCGCTCCAAGCCGCTGGCGGACCTGTTCCGTCAAATAGCCAGGATCTTTGCTGTTACGTCCACTGTCGGACAAAGTCTCCAGGATGCCTTCGAGGTTCCTGATAGAGACCTTTTCCCGCAGGAGGTTTTGCAAGATTTTCTGTACGTCGGTAACGCTCAGCACTGTAGGGACCAGCTCTTCTACCAGTCCAGGCTGATCCTGGCGCACACGTTGCAGCAGTCGGTCCGTTTCCGTCCGTGTCAACAGTGTGGGCGCCTGTTGCTTCAGGACTTCGCTCAGGTGCGTGATAAACACCGTGGGCGCATCCACCAGCGTGTAGCGGGCGGCGCGGGCCAGTTCCTTTTCGCTGTCTTCCACCCAAATGGCAGGCAGCCCATATGTCGGCTCACGCGTTTCCACTCCCTTGATGGGACGGGAATCGCTGCCGGCACGGATGGCGAGCGTACGGTCAGTCATGATCTCACCCCGGCCGGCCGCCACACCATAAACCTGGAGCTCGTAAGCATTGGCCGCCATCGCGCTGCCTTCACGGAAACGTACTCGCGGCAAGACCATGCCCGATTCGAGAGCAAACTGCTTGCGGATGGCGGCGATGCGGTCCATAAAGATCGTCTTTTCGCCGCTAACCAATGGGACCAGGTTGGCACCGACAAGCACCTCGACCGCCTCCACCTTGAGCACGTCGTAAGCATCCTTTTCGGACTCGTCCTTTTCGTCTGCCAGTTCGGCATCTTTTGCTTCATCCGTCGTCCCGGCCTTGTTGCGCATGGTGGCAATACCGCTGCCGGCCAACACTGCCGCCAGGATGGCGACCGGCACGCCTGGAATGCCAGGCAAGAAGAACAGCACGGAAAGCGCGCCGGCTACAATGAATTTGGTGCGCGGGAAAGCGCTGATCTGCTTCAGCACTTCACCACTCAGGCTACCGTCGGATGCCGATCGGGTAACGATAATACCGGTGCCCACAGCAATCACCAGCGCGGGGACCTGCGTCACAATGCCATCCCCCACAGTGAGCAGCGTGAAACGGTGCAGCGCTTCGTCCCAACGCAACCCCATCTGCATCACGCCGATCACCAGGCCACCGACAATATTGATCAACATGATCACGATGCCGGCAATGGCATCGCCTTTGACGAACTTGCTGGCGCCATCCATGGCGCCGTAGAAGCCGGATTCCTTTTCCAACATTTTCCGGCGCCGTTTCGCCTCCTCCTGGTCGATAAAGCCCATGTTCAGATCGGCATCGATGCTCATTTGCTGGCCAGGCATACTGTCCAGTGTGAAGCGTGCCGCCACTTCGGACACGCGTTGCGCGCCGTTCGTTACCACTACGTACTGAACCACCACCAGGATCAAGAATACGATCAGGCCGATGACGTAATTTCCGCCAACCACGTAAGAGCCGATTGCACCGATCACGCGGCCCGCTTCGCCTTCAGACAAGATCAATCGCGTGGCCGCCACGTTCAACGAGAGGCGAAACAGGGTCGCGATGAGGAGGATCGAAGGGAAAGTCGAAAATTCGACGGGGCGCCCGATGTAAAACGTGAGTAACAGGATCAACAAGGCGAAGCTGACATTCGACAGGATGAGGAAGTCCAGCAAGCCGGACGGGATGGGCACGAACAGCACTGTCAGGATGCCTACCACCAGCAATACCAGCACGAGATCCGAATTGCGATTGAAAACACTACGTAGGGACTGCATCACTTACCTTTCAGCTTGCGCGCCTGGCCTGGCGCATTGCGTACACCCAGACCATGATCTTGGCCACCTGGGGATACAGTTTTTCCGGCACAAAGCCGTCGAAATCCACTTCCCGGAACAGTGCCCGCGCCAATTCACGGTTCTGCACCACGGGGATACTGTGGCGTCCGGCCAGCTCGCGCATCTTGCGCGCCATCTCTCCAGCGCCTTTCGCCACCACTTGCGGTGCCGCGGAGGTTCCGTGCTTATAGCTCACCGCGATCGCGATGCGTGTCGGATTGGTGATCAGCACATCGGCTGCCGGTACCTTTCCCAACGCTTTACTTCGCTTGATCATCTCCTTGCGCAGTTCGCGAATACGCGAACGGATGCGCGGATCGCCTTCCCGGTTCTTGCTTTCATCCTTGATGTCCCGCTTGCTCATCCGCATGCGGCGAGCAAATTCCCAACGTGCGAAACCGAAGTCGAGCGCAGCGACCACCAGCACGGCCAGCACCAGCTTCGCCAGGAGCGTCGAGCACAATTCAACCAGAACCCGCATATACGCTTTGGCAGGCAGGCCTGGCAGGCCAAGCAGGCCAAGCGCCATGTCGCTGATGAGGAAGTACGCCACCGCGCCCAGGATCACCAGCTTGACGATGCTTTTGGCGGATTCGAACAACGTGCGCATCGAGAAGACGCGCTTGAAACCCATGACCGGATTGAGGCGCTCCAAATCCGGTTTGAGTGGGTGCATACTGAATATTGGTCCGGTCTGCACCAGGTTGACCAGTACCGCCGTCACCACAAGCGCCAGGAATAATGGCGCAAGCAAGAACAGGCATTCCACCACCAGCCCGCCTAGCCACGCGGCCACATCATCGACTTTCCACTCTTGCGCACTGGCCAGGGCCAAGGTTTTCCGTTGAATGCGCAGCAGCCCGGCGACGCCTGTCCAGGCCCCGGAGTACACCACCAACAGCAATGCCGACAGCATGGCCAACGCTGTCAAGTCCATGCTGCGTGCGACGGAACCCTTCTTGCGCGCTTCCTGCAGCTTGTAGGGCGTCGCCTGCTCCGACCGATCCGAATCCTGTTCCGCCATTTATGCCGCCAGCATCTGCTGCCAAAAATGAAAAACACCGCCATAGATCCGCTGCATGGCGGGTTCCATGCTGCGCAAGGTCAGCGCCGTCAACGCGAGCCCACCGACGATCTTGACGGGGACGCCCGCCACAAACACATTCATTTGCGGCAGCACGCGCGAGACCACGGCCAGCGCTACCTCGACCAGCAAAAGACAGAGGATTACCGGAATGATCAGCGACACGCCGAGCGAAAACATCAGGCCGAACTGGGCAATGACAGGCTCGGCATCCAGGCTCGAAAAACCTTGGCCCGGCGGCGACTGCTTTAGCGAGAACGCCAGGCCGCGCACCAGGGCATGATGGCCGTCGATACCGAAGAACACCACTACGCCAAGCATGTTCAACATCGTGGCGAACAATGGCGCCCCCGAGCGCGTCACAGGATCGTACACATTGCCGAGGCCGAAACCCGTCTGAATGTCGAGGATCTTTCCTGCCACCGAAAATGCGCCAAACGCGGCAAACACGCCGAACGACAACGTTGCGCCGACAAAGAGTTCCAGCAATGCGGCCACCAGCAGCTGACCGCCCGCCAGCAACGAGGGGTCGGCCCGCACTCCAAAGCCCTGTACCATCAGGCCACTCAGGGCGAGCGTCAGCAAAACGCGCAAGGTCACCAGCCCCGCCAAACCGGCGAACACCGGCGACAGCAGGAAGACGGCGCCAAAGCGCAGGAACACCAGGAAAACTGCCAGCGCCCATGCGGGATCGAAACCTAGCGTCACGCCCGCCCCTTCAGAATTGCCCTGGAATGCCGGCGATCAGGCTGGCAGAGAAAGCGACCAGGCGCTTCAGCATCCACGGTCCGCACACCACCAGTACAATCACCGAGGCGATGACCTTGGGGATGAAGGTGAGCGAGCTTTCCTGAACCTGCGTGACCACCTGGATCACGCTGATCAGCAAGCCCACCGCGAGCGTCACCGCCAGCAGCGGCGCTGAAATCAACAAGCCGTTCCACAACAGTTCGGCCAGCATGCGCAGCGCGATATCGGGTCCCATCGATCTACCTCGTTCCGCTTAGTGACCGCGCGCCGATAGCACCAGTTGCGCCATGTCGGCGCCGAATGGGGCGCGGCGCCCCGCCAGCAGGCGGCGCGCCATGGCGTCGAATTTCTCTGGATCGGCGGCCACGCCAGAAAGCACCATTTGCGCATAGCGCGCCGACAAGCTTTGCGGGTCAAGGCGCAACGCACGTTCGATGCCACCTTCCGCCTCGGTGCGCTGGCCCTGCATTGCTTGCACCACTGCCAGGCCGCCATGGCTGTCGCCAAAGTTGCGGTCGAGTTCAAGCCCATGGCGGAACGCGGCCTCGGCCAATTTCAGTTCGCCACGGAAGACCTTGCACCATGCCAAGGCGTGCCAACTGCCGATATGGGTGGGCAGCAACTCCACCGCCTTCGCCAGTTCGCTGTCGGCGCGCTCCAGGTCACGGTCCAGCAGGCTGGCTAACCCCAAGCTCGACCAGGCGCGCCCTTCGCGCGGATTGCGCTCGATGGCTTGCTCCAGCAGCGGACGGGCCGCTCCGGTATCGGTGCGCGCCAGCGCCACCGAGCCGCCAACCACCAGTGCTTCAATCGGCGCAGCGCCGGCGGCGGTTGCCAAACGGACCAAGCGGTCGGCTTCCTCGAGCGCGTCAGCGTCGAAGCAGATGGCACTGGCAACGGCGAAGAAGTCCGCGTCCACCCTACCGCTCTTCTCCTGTGCCGCGATGATTTCCATGGCCTGATCAAGCTCGCCCGTATGGTGCATCGAGCGCAGCAGGACCGCAGCCGACTGTGCCGGCAACTGTCCCGCAAATCGGCGCAGTGCCGCCACTGCTTCCTGATGTCGATCGCATCGCTGGCAGGCGTACGCGAGGTTATAGGCCAGGCTGATGTCCTGATGGCGTTCGAACAACACATGGAAATAGTCCGCAGCATCGGACCAGCGCTCTTGTGCCAGCAGAACATTGCCTTGCAATCCCTGCAGCAGCGCGTCGTCCGGGTGGCGCGCCAGGGCCTTGCGAACGTGCAAATCAGCGCAAGCGGCATCGCCCAACGCCAGCGCCTGGCCGATCACGTCGGCGACCAGGTGACGATTGTCGGGGTCGGCGGCCAGATAACTCTCAAGCCGTTTCAGCCTCGCCAGTCCTTCGGATGTTGTTTTGATTTCCATGTCATTCCTTCGCTATGAATCAGACAGCAAGTGCGAGATCGCCCTGTCCACCAGTTTTCGGCAACCTTCGTCGCCTTCCATTGCCGCCTGGATGTCCCCGACCATCTGAAAAAACTTCGGGTCGTTCAACAACCCTTCGCCAAAATGCGCGAGCAGAACGGCTTCCAGAAACACCCGGAAAGCCTTGCGTCCGCGCTGCGGCTCGTCTGCGCCAATCTCGCGCACGCGCAATTCGATCAGGCTCGCCAGCCCTTCCGCACGGTATTTCGCGGACCGTTTGCCACTCGCCATCCTGGGCGAGCCAGCCGCCGCGCGCGGCGCCAGTTGCGCCTGGATGGCGGCAACCAACTGGCCCACTGGCGATATCGTGCTCATCTCAATTCAGGTTGCCGGCGTACGCCGACAGCATGATGTGTTGCGTGGCCTCGGCACCGGGTTCCCCGGCCTGGCTTGCACCCACATGGTCAACGATACGTTGCATGTCGCCATTCAGCGGCATGTTGACCGTGTTCAGGCCAATGCCTTGCTCCAGCAGGCGCACCGCGTTCGCGGCATCGTTATTGATCAGGCTCAACAGGCCAGCGGCAAACAGGTGCATGGGGTCTTGCTCCGCCAGTTCCGTCAACGGCGCAAGCGCAACGGCCGCACGGGCATTGTCGTTCGCCCCCAGCCACAGCATCCCGAGCTGCAGGCGCGCGGCATGCAAGTTCGGATCGAGCGCAATCGCCGCTTCAATTTCCTCAATGGCACGGGGGAAGAGGCCGACCTGCGCGTACTCGGCACCGAGCAGATAGTGCGCCCGCGCACTGGCGTCTTCGCGACTCACTGCGTGCTTCAGGTAGACCAGGACGGCCGCCGAGTCGCCCTTCTCGCCGGCCGCCACGGCCAGATGAAACAATTCTTCTTGGTCCAGCGTCGATAACAATGTGCTTTCCATATCTCCATCCGTCGCGCCATGTGGGCGCCTAAAAACTCCATGCTTCCATCGGCGGCCGCCGCAGACGCGCGCGCAGCTCCGCCAAACCTTCCTGATGCAGTTGCGAAACCCTGCCACGCGACAGGTACAGGCGTGCGGCCACTTCCGTAAAGCTGAGTTGCTGCAGGTAGTGCAGCGTCAGCACCTCGCGCTGGCGCTGCGGCAGTTGCCTTACCAGGGCGGCAGCCCGCTGCTGCAGTTGACGTAATTCCACGGCCGCGTACATTTCGTCCAATACCGCGTCGCCGGGCGCGTGGTACATTCCCGTTCCTTCCAACACAAACCCGACCGCCAACCCGATCGCCACTTCCGCCAGGTGAGCGAAAGTCGCTTCGACGTCGTCGCCGTCGGGCGTTTTCTGCCCAAGCGAATCAACCCGCGCCGCGACGATCCGCTTGCGCGCAGCCACTTGTTCCTGCAACTCGCTATAGGACCGGATACCATCGAGTATAGCCCCCTGGATCCGTAATGCTGCGTAAGTCTCGAACTTGGCACCTTGCCCAAGATCGTAGCGGTCAATGGATTCCAACAAACCGACTCGTGCGAGCTGCAGGTAGTCGTCGAACTCCAGCCCCGCTACGGTTCGTCCAGCAAACAGCTTCCCAGCCATAACCCTGGCAAACCCCAGGTAATGCTCCGCCAGTGCCGCACGCGTGCCGGCATCCCGGCTGCGCCGGTACTCCGTCCACAAGATTTCGCCCTGTGCTGCCACACTGTCCCTATTACACAAAAGTACCCAGCAACGAGCGCACCACCAGATTCCAGCCGTCCATCAGGACGAACAGCAGAATTTTGAGCGGCAGCGAGATCGAGGCTGGCGGCACCATCATCATCCCCAGCGCCATCAGTGCGCTCGAAACGATCAGGTCGACCAGCAGAAAGGGCAGGAACAGGACAAAGCCGATCTGGAATGCAGCGCGCAATTCCGAAAGCATAAAAGCCGGAATCAATTGCACCATGCTGATGTCCTCCATATCCTGCGGAGCTTCCGCGTGAGCCAGTTCCACCATCAGCGCGAGATCCTGCTCGCGCGTCTGGCGCACCATGAATTCGCGCAAGGGCGCTACCGCCCGCCCAGCGGCTTGCTCCGTTGCCAGCTTGCCTGCCATATATGGTTGCAAGGCATGCGTATTAATCTGTTGCAGCGTTGGCGCCATTGTGAAAAATGTCAGGAACAGCGCAAGGCTGACAATGACTGCGTTGGGCGGCGTTTCCTGCATGCCCAGGGCGTGCCGCAGCATCGACAGCGACACCACAATGCGGATGAAGGAGGTCATCGACATCAGGATCGCTGGCGCCAGGCTCAGCACTGTCAGGCCCAGCATGATCTTCACGGCGGACGATACGTCACTGGCACCGCCGGCGATACGGAGTTCCATGGCTGGCGCCGGAGCGGCAGCGGCGAACGTGGCCATTCCCAGCAACAAAAACAAGGCGCCAGCCGTCCGCAGCCAGGCGCGTGCGCGCTTATGCTGCATTCACGGGCTCCCGCGCAGCAAGCGCCGCGTCCAGCGGATGGCTGTCAATGCACTGGACACCCTGGACGCCGTCCGCCAACAGGTAGCGGCGGCCGCCGAACTCCACCACCGATAGCGTGACGCGCGGCCCCAGGCGCCGAGTTTCCACGACGCGCAACTGGCTTGCCGAAGCGCCAGCCTGACGCTGCAGCCGTTGACGCAACCACCACAGAACGCCAATGGCCAGCAGCGCCACCGCCAGGAGACCGGCTGCGCCCGCCGGCGATGCGCCGTCCATGCCCGACGTGTCGCGCTTGAATGGGATGCGAGCCGGGACGCTGGCGTCAGTTACGCTCTGTGCATTCATCAGGTAGCCGCCGCGATTTCCGTAATGCGCACACCGAAATGATCGTCCACAACCACCAGCTGGCCGCGCGCCACCACATTACCGTTGACCACGACATCGACCGGGGCATCCACCGGGCGGTCGATCTTCATCACGGCTTGCTCCTTCAAGCCCAATACGGCGCCAACCGTGCTGTTGGCATGGCCTACCACCACGCTGACGCCGACCGGTACGCTGTCCAGGAGGCGAATATTGTCGCCCAGCAGGGAGGGTCCTTTGCCGGGGCTGGCCGGTATTTCACCCAGTTCCACCAGTTGCGCCGTCGCGATTTCATTCATGTTCATGCTTGTCATTGCTGTACTCCGATTTCAATTTGGTTTGGCACCAGTTCCAACGCCAACTGTCCCTCACTCACCCCCAGGTAGCCGGCCAGCAGCGGCCGGCCATTCGGCCCGTGCACAACCAGCGCCTGATCGGCCTGGCCTTGCAGCCGGATCACATCGCCTAACGCCAACGCACGCAAGCTCCCCAGCGCGACTTCGGTACTTCCCAGGGCTACTTCCAGCCGCACCGGGACCTGTGCCAGCACCGTTTGATAAGGCACGGGCGGCAATGGCTGGTCCACTGTCGCGGCCGCGCCGCTGGCGGACCCGGCACCGTTGCGCATGCGCGCCAGTCCGGCAATGGCCTGCACGGCGCCAGAGTTGAACAGCGCTTGCACGGAGGCTCGGCCGCAATGCACGACAGCCAGCACGGCACCGGAGGCATTCCCGAATTCGACGGAGGGTCGGGCCGCCGTGCGATCGCCGGCGGGCAGCAAATCCCTTAATGACGCCAGCAGCGCATCCATGGCAGCTGCCGCTGCGCCGCCAGCCAGCACAGGCAAAGTCCCGGCGGAGCGGCTATTGTCCACCGGGTACATCAAGCGTTGCAGCTGCGCGGCGAATTCGTCGCCGCAGGCCAGCCAAAGCACTTGTTCCCCGGTCCCATGACCGGCCTGCCAGTGCGCACCGCGTGCCGATGTCTCCCACGCTCTCTCGCAGACCACACTGACTTCGCCGGCAGCGACACCCCAGTCGGAACACCAGCGCGCCGTAGTTTCTCGCACCGCCTCCTGGACGGCTGCCACGCTGGCTTGCGGCAGCAAGGAAAAGGGACGCCAGGACATCAACGGCCCTTCATGTCGAACAATTGTTGGATCATGTCGTTAGCCGTGCTGATTACGTGCGAGGAGGCCTGGTAGCCGCGCTGCATCAGGATCAGGTTTCCGAATTCTTCCGCCATGTCGACGTTGGATCCTTCGCGGCGGCCGGTAGCCAGCGTGCCGAAGGATTCGGTGGCGGCGAAGCCGTAATGTACCTTGCCGCCGGCGCGCAGGGAGAACATGCTGCCAGACATTTGCTCCAAGTCCTGCCCCTGGGAAAAGTCCGCCAGCACCAGGCGCGGTCCCTTTACCTTCTGCCCATTTGAATACGTCACGGTCAGCACGCCATCGCTGTCAAAGCTTTGATCGGTGCGTGTGCCTGGTCTGTAACCGTCCTGGCTGCTCACTTGCAGGCTGGTCGGGCTTGTGGCGGCACCGGTCTTGCTGAAGTCCAGCTCCACCTTGAACTCGGCCACGCCCTCGGATTTGTAGTCGAAGGTGATTTTGTCCTTGCCCGCTTGCGGGGCGCCGGCATCGAACACCACCGTGCCCGTCGCCAGCGTTGCCCCGTTGGTGACGCCATCCTTGATGGTGACGGTATAAGTGTTGCTGCCGTTGACCGTGCCGCCATCCTTGAAGCTGAGGTTCACGGTGTGGCTGATGCCTTTTGCATCGAAGATCGTCACGCCGTTGAGCGTGGCGTCCACCGGCGGCGTGGCGACGACCGTCGTCAGGTTGCCGGCCAACTTTACGCTGCTCGTGACTTTTGCTGCGTTGCGCTGCAGGTTACCGAGGCTGATGTCAGCCAACACGCCGCTGCCGTCCAATGCCTGCACGTGATCGCCGGCAGAGTTCACCAGGATGTCCTCGCCATTGAACTGGAAGCCGCCGTCGCGCGTGTACAGCACCTTGCCGTCGCGCTTCACCGCAAACATGCCGTTGCCATTGATGCTCAGATCCAACGCATTGCCGGTGCCCTGCTCGGTGCCGGCCTTGAACAACAGTTGGGTGCCGGCCGCCTGCACCCCGGCTCCCTGGCCGGTCTGATTGGCGCCTTGTTCGAACAAGGCGCCGAACTGTTGCTGCGCAGCCTTGAAGCCGGGCGTGTTCACATTCGCCAGGTTGTTGCCGACCGTGCGCAAGCCTTTCGCGTGGCTCATCAGGCCACTCCTGGCAATAAATAACGTGTCAAACATGGTCTTCCCCCTTAGCGGATGTTCTGGATTTGAGCCAGGCTGATGTTGTTCTGGAAGGAACCGCTGGCCGTCGTAATGGTCAGCAGCGGCACCCCGGTGGCCACGTCAAGCGCGACAACTCGCCCCGACAGCAAGAACCCATTCTGGTTGACGTCAACCGTCTTGCCCAGCAGCCCAACCGATTGCATCGAAGACTGCACCTGCAACAGGCTTTCGATATTGACGTTCATTTGCCGGCTCTGTTCCAGCGCCGCGAACTGGGCGATCTGCGCCACGAATTGTTCATTGTCGACCGGCTTCAGCGGGTCCTGGTTGTTCAGCTGCGTGGTCAGGATCTTCAGGAAATCCTGGATGCCGATATTGGCCGACTGCGATTGCGGCCCAGCGCCGACGGCGCTGCTGGTGGTGATTGCCATCAGTTTGTTCCTTTCACGAATTGGACGCCCGCCGGCCTTGTCTTTTCTTCCGTAAAGCCGTCTTGATCTTTTGCCGCGCGCTCCTGGCTCAGCGCCACCGGCTTGCCGTTCAGGGTCAGGGCACGCAATAGCGCACCCTCAGCCGCCAGCGCCGCCGCCACGGCCTGCGCCACACTCTGCGCCTGTCCGGGCCGTACTTTGTTATCGCGCAGCCAGGCCCGCACCTCTTGCCCATCGCGGTACAGATGGAGGTTGCGCGCACCATATTGCTCGCCTTGCTCCGGCTCGGGCGGACGGCCCTCCCCTCCTTCGGCCAGGGCGGCTTTGCTGGGTTCCTGGAAGGGGGCCTCGGCCGTAGCGTGCATCTCGCCGCCGACCTGCGCCTGCCAGCCTGCGAAGGTTGCGGCAGCACGCTCCACCGGTCGCGCCATGGGCGCGCTAACATCGCCCGCAGCCAAAAGTTGGGCGGGCAGGCCATAAGCTGTGCTGACCGGCTTGGCAAAGGTCCCCGCCAGGTTGGCCGTCGCCGCAATCCGATGGCTGCCCAAGGCGTCGGCATGGCCGGCGGGCTGCCCGCCCGGCTCCGTGCCGCCGAGCAGGCCGGCAGCCCACGGCCGTGCCTGCCCCGAAGCCGATGGTTCACCGCGCCCAACTTCTTCCAACGCCGTGCCATGGACGGCGGGGGTCCCCGTCCCCGCACCCGTCGCAGCATTGCCGTCCAGGCGCATAGCGGCGCGGTGGTCCGTGCCGGCCGCCGGGGCAAGGGAAGCCGCCCCCGCTCCCGCTGGAAGCATCAGCTCGGCAGGGTCCTGGCCCGCAACCTGCTCGTCTTCGCCACCGGCCGACTTGCCGGCCTCCGGCCTGCGCCCGGCGGCCTCACCATGCGGGGCCGGCTTGTTCCTCGCCTCGGCGAACATGGCCTGTTCCAGTTCGAACATCCAGCGCTCCTGGCGTGCGCTGGGATTGCGGCGGTCGGCACGGCCGCCTGCCTGGCTGGCCTGGGCCAGGGTGTCAAGATTGATGCTCACATTGCTCCTTTCCCGCTCGCGCGGCCAACCACATTTCGTCCGCGGCGCGGCATTCGCCGCTCATTTTTGCCCGCCAATAAGCATCGCGTTCCCTGGCACGATGCTCCCGCATTCCTTCCGCTGCCCGCTGTGCCGCAGCCAGCTGGCGCACCAATTCATCGCGCACATGTTCCACCTGTTCCAATTCCTCAAGACGGGTGACCACATGCGTACGACGGTCTGCCGCGTAGCGCGCCAGTCGCACCAGGCGGTCGATACCGAGTACTTGCCCGGCAGCCGACGCCGCCAGCCATTGCGCGCCTGCCTCGGCCAGTTCGGCGCGGGCGGCCGCCACCGCCTGCTCGGCCTGCGCCAGGACGCCAGCATGGCTCGCCATCTCAGATCGCAGCCGGTCCACTTCCCATTCCCGGGTCAGCAGCACCGCCTGCAGAGCGTAACGAAAGCGCGTCATGGGGCAATCCCCACGGCCGCAGCCAGCTGTAACAGTGCGGCGCCGCGTGCGCCCGATTCCTCCACCCCCTGCCGAAGCAAGGCGCGCAACGCCGGCATTGCGGCCAGCGCCCGATCGACCGCTGCATTGCTGCCTGCGCGGTAGGCCCCCATTTCCACCATTTGGCGATTCCGCTGATAGTTCGCCAGCAGTTCGACCGCGGCTCCCATCAGCTTGCGCTCCTCGCCTGTCGTCAGTTCTGACGCCAGCCGGCTGGCGCTTTGCAGCACATCGATCGCCGGGAAATGGCCCTCGTGGGCAAGCTCGCGCGACAACATGATATGGCCGTCCAGCGTGGCCCGCACGATGTCGGAAATCGGCTCATTGAAGTCGTCACCCTCCACCAGCACCGTGTACAGCGCGGTGATCGCGCCGCCGGAATCCGTGGTGCCGCAGCGTTCGCACAGGGCGGGGATCTCGGCAAAGACCGAGGGCGTATATCCGCGCGCCGTTGGCGGCTCACCGGCTGCCAGTCCCACCTCGCGCCGCGCCATTGCGAAGCGCGTGATCGAATCCATCATGAGCAGCACCTGTTTGCCCTGGTCGCGGAAATATTCGGCCATCGCCGTGGCGGCATGCGCGGCACGCGTCCGCACCAACGCAGGCTGGTCCGATGTCGCGACAACCACGACGCTGCGCGCCAACCCTTCCGGCCCGAGTTGCGATTCGACGAAGTCGCGTACCTCGCGTCCCCGCTCGCCGATCAAGGCGATCACGTTGACATCCGACCGCACGTCGCGTGCCAACATGCCAAGCAGGGTGCTTTTACCCACACCGCTACCGGCGAAAATCCCGACGCGCTGGCCTCGCCCTAGCGGCAGCAAGGTATCGATGGCACGCACGCCGGTTGGCAGCAGGGAGTTGATGCGCGGCCGTGTCAAGGGATTGATCGCGGGCGCGTACAGGCTGCGCACAGCGTCCGTCACCGGCGCCGGACGACCGTCCAGCGCAGTACCGAAGGCGTCCAACACACGGCCCAGCAATCCGGCACCGACCGGCACCCCGGGCGGCGCGCCGCTGGCCACAATCTCACTGCCGACACCGACGCCGCGCGTGTCGCCGTAGGGCATCAGCACAATGCGGCCCGGTTTCATACCTATGACTTCGGCAGGCAGCGTCGCGCCGCTGGCCACGACCTTCACTTGGCACAGGCTACCGACCGCCACCTCCAGGCCATCGCCTTCGATGCTTTGGCCCGACACCGCCAGCACGCGGCCGAAGCGGCGCGTCAATGGAGCGCTGTGCAATGCGTCCAGGTAGGCTTGCATTACTTCCCGCCCTCTTCGGCAACGCGCTGAGCACGCACTTCAAGCAGAATGGCGCGCAAGGCCTCGACTTGGACTTCGAGCCGCGCGTCCAGTGTGCCGCGCTCGCCCACCAAAAGGCACCCGCCCATTTCCACAGCCGGGTCGGCGGCAATGCGCACCTGCGGCCCGAAGCTATCGCCGGCGGCAATCATTTCGGCGTCGCCTGGATGCAGGTGCACAGTCACCTGGCTGTTGCCCGCATGTTCGGAAAGCAGGGTGCGCACCATCGCGCTTACACCGGCGCGGGAGGCGCCGTGTCTGCCGAGCACGCGGCAAACGGCGGTAAATGCCATCTCCACCAGGATCTCTTCCTGGGCTGCGGCCAAGGCGGCGCGCTCTGTCTCCAACGCGACGGCAGCCGCGCGGACGGCATCGATCGCGCAAGACAACTCTTCGCGCGCGTCGGCCTGTCCTCGCCGCGTTCCGGCTGCCAGGCCTTCTTCGCGTGCTGCCGCCAGCACGGCTGCGGCAGTTTCGTCCAGTTCCCGCCGCGCTTGCGCCAACTTTTCCATTTCCGCCTCATGCGCCTGACGCTGCGCTGCCAAGCGCTCCTGAAGTTGCGTTTCCTGATCCTTCCGCACTGACGCCAACGCTGCAGCCATTGCCTCGCGCTTGATCGCATTCAGCTCCTCCGGTGCGGCCGAGGGGGCGGCCCGGCCAGCAGCGGCCGGGGCCGAACCCGACATGGTCCCCGCCATCGCCCCGGCGATGTGCGTAGCGATTGAATCCGGCGCCGGAATCGATACGGGCACAGCCTCACGCACGGCCGCGGACTCCGCCACGCCAGGCCGGCCAATTCGCCGCGTGGCGGCGGCCAGCTCCGGACGGCGGATTATGGCTTCCATGCCGCCACTTTCTGCAACCATGCGCGCCAGCCCATTGCCGGAACGTTGTCGATGGCACCCGATTCTGCCAAACGCCCGCGCAATTCCTGTTCCAGCCAGCGGCGGCGCGCCGGAGCGCTCCCATTGGCGGCCACGTTGACGGCGGCGATAGAGATGGCATTGCGGCGCCCGGCCGGAAACAATGCCAGCAAGGCATCGCGGCAAGGCCATTCCCTCAGCGCCAGCACTTCGGCCACCAGCGCGGCGGGCTCGTTTTCGAGGATGGCGAACAACGCCGCCGCACTGGCGCGCGCCAAGGCATCTTCGTTGCCGCCGGCACTCGGGGCCGCCGTCTGCAGCCATGGCATCGCCCCGCGTTCGAAGCCAAGTTCCTGCATTTCGCGCAACTGCCCGCGCAGAAGCGCCTGCTCCTGCGGCTGCAGTTCGGCCAGGATCAGCTCACGGTCCTCCGGCATCAGCGCAAACAGCGCGACGGCAGCGCGTTGCCGCCCGCTCATGGACGCGCTCCCTTCTCTTGCTCAGGCTCCGCCATCCAGTTACGCACATGCAGCAGCAACTGTTCGCGCTCCGCCACTCCCAGGCGGCGCCCGGCGGACCGGCGCCCGCGCAACAGCAAGCCGCCGACGGCCAGCACCAGCATCAGGATACCCAGCAGCACGGGCAGCACGCGTCCTGGCGCCAGTTCTTCCTGTTGCGCCTTGGGCGCAGCATTTGCGGCATCATCCGTGCCTGCGGGCGCCGCGGCCACCGGGCCAGGTGCCACGAACTGGTCCATTGACTGCACCACAATCGCATCGCCGCGCCCGCCATCCAGGCCGACCGCCACAGCCACCAGCTGGCGCAGTTGCTCGAGCTGTTCAAAGTTCATTGGCTGCTTTACCAGCACCGCAACAGTCATGCGTTTGATCGTGCCGCCAGCAGTAACGTGGTGCTGCACGCGACGGCCAACCTGGTAATCGCTCTCACTGGTGCTGCCGCCGCCGGCCTGCGCGGACGCGCTGGCAGCTTCCCGTTCCATCTGGCGCTCGCGCACCAACACTCCCGCCGGCGCCGCACCAGCCGCCTGGCCGCGCGCACCAAGCACCTCCTCGGTCGTGATCTTGTCCTGGTCCAGGTCAAGCACGAGGTCGACGCTGGCAACACCGCCCCCCGCGCCAAACGTGCGCTCCAGTACCTTGTTGACCTTCTTTTGCAAGTATTCTTCGGCGCTGCGCTTGGCATCCAGGCCAGCTGTCGCGCCCATGCCCCCCTCACCGCGCTCCTGGGCGGCACGGGTCAGCGCCACACCGTGCTGGTCCAGCACCGTCACGTCGCCGGCGGCGATGTCGTTCACGGAGGCGGACACCAGCCGCTGGATGCCGGCCACCTGATCCTCAGCCAACGCTTTGCCCGGCTTCATGGTGACTGTCACGGACGCCTTGGCGTGCCCCTGCGCCTTCTTGAACAGACTCTGTTCCGGCAACGCCAAATGCACACGCGCCGCTTGCACACCCTCGATCGAGAGAATGGTGCGGGAAAGTTCGCCCTGAACCGCGCGCTGGTAATTGACCTTCTGGACGAAGTCGGTCATGCCGAAATCGGCGTTATTGAACACTTCAAAGCCGACCGCGCCGTGCAGCGGGATTTCCTTACCCATCAACTGAAGCCGCTGCTTATAGACTTGCTCCTTCGGCACCAGGATCGTGTGGCCACCATCGGCCAACTGATAATCCGCCTTCAACTTGTCCAGTTCAGCGGTCATCGCCGCAGCGTCGCCGGTGCCCAGATCGGCAAACAGCACCCGATAGTCAGTGCGGTAGGCCCACCAGCCAAGGCCCGCGCTCAGACCGAGAATCAGCGCCGTGCCCGCTATCAGCCCGGCCCGCGCCTGAGGCGTGAGTCCCTTCCATGTTTCCTGAATCGACACTTATCGCTCCTACACCTGCATCCGCATCACTTCCTGGTAAGCATCCAGCAAGCGGTTACGGACCTGCGCCAGCAACTGCAATGACAGCTTGGCTTCTTCCATTTGAATCATGACGGTGTGCAAATTCTCTCCCTGGCCAACGGCAAGTTGCTGAGCCGCATGCTCTGCGACCTTGATGCGACTATCGACCGCCTGCAGCTCATGCACGAACATTTCACCGAACCCCGTGGCCGTCGCGCCGGCCGCCGGCGCGCCGCCACCGCCCCCCGCTTCGACCGCAGCGACCGCGCTTATTGCTTCGCTCATTGCTGCCCTCCGATTTCCAGGGCCCGCACCGCCATGGCGCGCGCGGCAGCCATGGCAGCCACATTGGCATCGTAGGCCCGCAGTGCAATATTCATATTCACCATCTCAGCGGCATGATCCACCGCCGGATAGGCCACCATGCCCTTGCCGTCCGCGTAAGGGTGGCCCGGGTCGAGCACCATGCGGGCAGGCGCTGGCTGGGGCTGGGCACTGAACTCCACGCCGCCGCCCAACGCTTGCTGCCAGCTGCCGAACATTTGCGGAAACTGCAAACTGTTGCTGCGCGATACGATGCGCAAGGGCTGGTATACCTGCCCCGCTGTCGGCGCGGCGACGTTCATATTGGCCAGGTTGGCCGCCGTGACGTCAAGGCGCATTTTTTCCAGCGCCATGCCGGTGGCGCTGATCCGGAAAGCTGAGTTATAGTCCATCAACGTTTCCCTTCATTGATCGCAACGCTGAGCAGGCTGAGATTCTTGTTCAACACCTTCAGCAAGGCCTGGTGGTGCAAAGTGGTTTCGGACAGCGCGGCCATCTCCTGGTCCAGCGCTACCGCCTCGCCGGGCTTGCCCACCACGGCCAGCGTGGGCTTGTAAGCGCCGCTGTTCACCAGCGCCGGCAACGGCGAACCGTTCCGCAATGCCGCGAAACGCTGCGCGAACGAAACGTCAAGCCGCTCGTAGCCAGGAATACCTGCATTGGCGATATTCTGGGCTATCGCCTGCTGCCGCATGACCGCCGCGTCCAATGCGAGATTTAGCAGGCTGACGGTGCCCGATTCAGTTAAAGGAAGCATCTTTTGTCCTCAGAAGTCATTGCACAACCAGTTCGGCGTGCAAGGCGCCGGCGGCCTTTACCGCCCGCAAAATGGAGATGATGTCGCGTGTACTGGTCTTGATGCGCACCAGCGACTGCACCAGATCGGCCACCGTCGTACCGTTGGACGTTACAAGGCCGGTTTCCCGTCCTTCCTTAACGTCCACTTGGCTGTTGGCAACTTCGATCGACTGCACACCGCCGCCTGTGCGTCCGATGATCAAAGGCTGCGACACGCTATATTCGGTTTCAATGCTCACTTTCAGCTCGCCGTGGGAAATCGCTACGCGCGAAAGACGCACATTGCCGCCTGCAACGACGGTGCCCGTGCGCTCGTTGATCACGACCCTTGCGCGCTGGTCGGGTTCAACCAGCACATTCTCCACGGCGCTGAGGAAGTCGTTGAGCCGGGCCCGGCGCTCCTCGGGAACATGAATTTCGATGCCAGAGGCATCAGTGGCTTGCGCCAGGCCATCGCCCAGGCGCTGATTGATGGCGGCGGCGGCACGGCTGGCCGTGGTGTGGTCCGGCTCGCTCAGCACAAAGGTGACGCTGCGCCCGCCCCGGCTCACATCATTCTCAATGCCCTGTTCCACCGTTGCCCCGTTCGGAATCGAGGCCACCGTCGGGTGATTCTTTTGCTGCACATTGCCATTCATGTCGTATTTATAGCCACCCACCGACAGCGCCCCCTGCGCCAGCGCATATATGGCACCATTGGCGGCTTTTAATGGCGCCACGATCAGGGTCCCGCCAACCAGGCTGCGCGCATCGCCAATCGACGTTACGGTGGCATCCAGCGTATCGCCGGCACGCGCGAACGGCGACAGGTTCGCTGTCACCATGACAGCAGCCACATTGCGGCTTTGCACATCGTCGGCCACCACGGTCATGTCGAAGCGCGACAGCATATTGGCGATCGATTGACGTGTCGCCTTGTTACGGCTGGAATCCCCCGTCCCGGCCAGGCCTGTCACCAAGCCGTAACCGGTCAACCCATTTTCGCGCCAGCCTGCGATCTTGCCCAGGTCTTTCAAGCGAATCGGCTCAGCGGCCACTACGCTGGAAACAGCCAGCAATACAGCTGCCAATGCACCGGCAAATATTCGCCTCATCATTACAGCCCGAACAGAGTGAGGAAGCGCTGCCACCAGCCGCGCTTCTGGTAATCCGCCAGTTCGCCCTGCCCGACGTAGCTGATGCGGGCATTGTTGATCCGCGTCGACAGCACCACGTTCGCATCCGATATATCCTGTGGCCGCACCTGACCTTCGACACGAATCTGCTGCTTCTCATTGTTCACTTCCAATACCTGGTCGCCGGCCACCACCAGGATTCCTTGCGGCGTGATCTCCTTGATGGCGACGGTCAGTTGCGCAAGCACCCTTCCTTCGCGCACGGTGCGGCCGTGGCCGTCGAGCTCGTTGCTGGCCGCAATGCCGGCTCCCTTAGCTTGCGAGGGCAGGCGGACGTCCAGGCTGACGCCCGCGTCGCGCCCGGCACTGGTGTTGGCACTGGTGCTGGCGCTCGAATTCTCATAGACCAGAACCGTCAGCAGATCGCCCACCCGGCGCGGGCGCAACTCAGAAGTCAGCGCTTGATAATTTCCTGCTTGATACAGACTCGTAGCCAAAACCATTTGGGGCACGGCCATGCAGGCCAGCAACATCATCCAAGATATCTTCTTCATTGCATTCAATCTTCCACGTGAACTACACCGGAGCCGACTACCGTGGCCTGGACTGCCGCTTCACCATGCACCGCCCGCACCATGACCCGCTGCCCGGGTTCTCCGTCGGACAGGGCAAGCGCTGGGCTCTCCACCGACATTGCACCATGCCCCGCCGCCAGCGTCACCCGGTCGCCTCGAAGCACGCCTGCAGCGGACGACATATCAGACCGCAGCAATACCTCGTCCGCCGCAACAGCCTTGCGCAGGCGCACGCGCGCCCCCGGCCTTAACGGCTCGGCAGGCTCCGCCGGCATTACGGCCACATCGCGCAACTGCACTTCAACATGATCGGTGCCAATCAATTCGCCTGCTTCGGCCTTGCGCCGGGCCACCATTACGTACCGCATTGCCCGTACGGCCAGCGGCACCGGCACTGGCCGCGACTGCACCGTACCACCCGCCACGTCAACCCACAGGACCATGCGTGACCGCGGTGCAAGGCGGGCCAGTTCGCGCACTTTCATGCGCACCGCGCCCGGCCCGACAGACACATCGGACGGAATGGCCGCCGGCATAATCTCCAGGCTGACATAGTTGCGAGACAGTTGTTCCATCAGGTACTGCCGTGCGGCCTCGGCGACCTGCGCCCCGGACACGGTCTGGCGCATTGGCCGGGCATGCGCCTCCCATGCGGCCGCGTCGCGTGCCAACAGGATACCGGCGGCGAACGTCAGGCGCAGCAGCACTTTATTTACGCAAGTTGTTGCTCATCGCGAGCAGTTCGTCGGCTGCCTGGATGACCTTCACATTGCTCTCATAAGCGCGCTGGGCAGCCATAAGGTCAACCATTTCGTCGATCAGGCGCACGTTCGACGCTTCCAGGTAACCCTGCGCCAGGCTGCCGACCCCGTCTTCGGCGGCGCGGCCCATGATCGGCTCCCCTGAGCGCTCACTGCTCCGGTACAGGTTTCCGCCAGCAGCCTCCAGGCCGCTGTTGTCGGCGAAGCGCACCATTTCGATGCGGCCGGCCTCGATTTCCTGCCCTTGATCGCGCATGCGCACCAGGACCCGGCCTTCGGCCGTGATACTTATCTCACGCGCATCCTGTCCGATATGGATGCCGGGCTTCAGCACATGGCCGTCCGCCGTGGCCAACAAGCCATCCTTGTCGACGAGCAGCGAACCGCCGCGCGAATAAGCGGTGCCGCTATCGTCCATCAGAACTTCGATGAAACCGTCACCCCGAATCGCAAGATCCATCGGTGCGTCGGTCTTCTTCAATTCACCCGCAGCGAAATCCTTCAGCAGAGATTGGACGGCGACGCCGGAACCTGCTTGCAACAGACGTTCGCTGGCGCCGTTCGAGGCAGCGGCGCCTTTCATGGTGCGGTAAACCAGATCCTCGAAGCTGACCTTGCCCTTCTTGAACCCAGGCGTATTCACGTTGGCAAGGTTGTTCGCAATCGTATCTACGCTCTTCTGTTGCGCGTGCATGCCGGTCGCGGCAATGTATAGAGCCTCGTTCAATTAAAACTCCCCAAGTTTACGAATGGTCTTTTCAAGGCTTTCATCGTGCCCCTGCAGGAGGCGAGCCATCGATTCAAAATGCCGCACAGCCTCAGTTAAAGCAACCATTTCTTGCGCACTTTTTACATTTGATTGTTCAAGGTGTCCGCTCCGCACTGCCGCTGGCGCTGGATCGGTCGCGAACTGGGCACCGCCCTGCGCGTACAATCCGCCGCCTGCAGCCTGCAACAATTCGGGGTTATCGAACTGCACCAGCTTGAGTTGCCCGGCATTGCGGCCTTCCTGGCGCACGTCACCGTTCGCCAACACCTGGAAAGGCAGATTGGCCAACACGATTTCTCCCTGCTGCCCCATCACCGGCAAGCCGCCTGGCCCCACCAGCCGGCCGCGCGCATCAAGCCGCAACGCGCCGTGTCTGGTATATCGCAGACCATCCTCCGACATCACCTGCAGAAAGGCTGGACCTTCCACCGCGACGTCCTGGGCAGAGCCAGTGTGGCGCACCGTACCTGCGGATGGATCAATGAACACCGACATTGTTCCGCCCGCCGAAGCCTCACTCTCTGACTGGAATTGGGCAGCGAAATTCCGCGGCACCGGAACCTGGCGTTTATAGCCGGGAGTTAAATCATTGGCAACATTTTGACCAACGTATTCAATTTTTGTCATGTCTCGCTGCAGTGAGGCTGCAGCGATAGCGTTCAGATCCATGGGAGAGTGAGAAGTTCAGGCAGGCAGCTATGCCAGGATTAAGCCGATTACAGATTGCAACAATTTCATGCAAAATAGCAAGCAAAGTTAACAATTTTTATCGACTATTTACCACTAAACAACACATTCTGCGAAAACCGACTTGTAGGACTGCTCTGACACTGTGGCGCGCTCCGCTCTGCTAGGAAAGTGCCAGTGGCACTCCGATACTACTTGCTATGATGACCACACTCCCCCGCGGACGCGCTGCCCAACCGGCAGCGGGCGGACCGTCGCGTCAACTCTATATGCTGTTGCGCGAAGCGCCCGATCGGGCGGCGGCCGACGCTTACCTGCAGCGGCGCCTGGCCGAGGCGGCTGCCTTGCCGCCGGCCTGGCGCACCACTTTGGCCGACCTGGAAGCGTGGCTGGAACTGCGCGACCGCAACCGCGCCGAAGAATTCCGCCAATACCAGGCTGCACGCCAGGAGGGTGCTGCGCGCCGCCATTTCGCCACGCTGGCCCAGGCGCGCCGCTTCCTGTGCGTGCAAGCACCGGGCCTATTGGCCGAGGGCGCCTGGCTGCATTGTGTGCTCGACCATTGGCGGCAACCCGCCTATATGCCGCTGGTCAAGCTCTACCTCGATTACCTCGGCAAGGGCATCTCTGCCGCCAACCACGTCGCCCAGACCCGCCAATTGCTGGCGGTGCAAGGCTGCGGCAACTGGCAAGACCTGGACGATGGTGGTTTCGTGCAAGGCGCCATTCGGCTCGCCTTGGCGTGCGCCGGCGAGCACTACCTGCCGGAGCTGCTGGGCTACCAGTTGTCGGTGGCCGAGCAGCCCGCTGCCCTGCCTTCCGTGTTGCACGAGCTGGCCGAGCTGGGCATTGCGCTGCCGCCGCCGCCGCCGGCTGACGAGATCGTGCTGAATGCGCTGCGCGCAATGCTGGGCCCGCCGTCCGAGGCTGCGCCCCTGCTGCAAAGGATCGAACTCGGTTACGCATTGGGGCGCATCGGCTTGCAAACCGTGCCCGCCACGCCCGAAGACGGCGCGCCGCAGGATCCCCCGGCCGCCGGCAGCACCGCCGTCGCCGCCATGTTTGCGCCGCCCGTCATCTCCGCCGACGCGCCGGCACCCGAGCCGGATGCCGGCGCAAATGGCGCGGCCCCGCGCAGCATCCTGCGCCACAATTTTCCCGCCGACGAACACGCCTGGGAGACCATTGGCAGCGAGCTTGGCCTGCTGGAAGCGCAGATCGCCAGTTGCGCCAGCAAGGCCGAAGCCATGACCATGCTGGCCCGCCATATGGGCCCCGCCGTGCACCATCAGCCGCTGGGGCTGATGGCGGCGCGCGTCTACGGCCAACTGTTCGCCCTCGCCTGAGCGTCGCCCCACCCTGCAAGCCTTGCCGTAATGGTATGCTCCCCGATATCTCATTCCGGGGAGCCCTCGTGTCCATTACAGAAAAACTATTCAAGCTCAAGGAAGCCGGCAGCGATGTGCGCACGGAAGTGGTGGCCGGGATCACCACCTTCCTGACCATGGCCTACATCATCTTCGTCAACCCCGCCATTCTGGGCGATGCCGGTTTGCCGAAAGAGGCGGTATTCGTCGCCACCTGCCTGGCGGCGGCCCTCGGCACCACCATCATGGCCCTGTACGCCAACTATCCGATCGGCATGGCGCCCGGCATGGGTTTGAATGCGTACTTCGCCTATGCGGTGGTACTGGGCATGGGCATCGCCTGGCCCGTTGCGCTGGGCGCGGTCTTCATTTCGGGCTGCCTGTTCATCCTGGTCAGCGTGCTCGGACTGCGCGAAGCCATCGTCAACGGCATTCCCCGTTCGCTGCGCATCGCCATCACCGTCGGCCTGGGCTTGTTCCTTGGCCTGATCGCGCTGAAAAGCGCCGGCATCGTGGTCGCCAACCCGAACACCATGGTGGCGGTGGGCGACCTGCACCAGGCGCCGGCGCTGCTGGCCGTGGTGGGTTTCCTGCTGATCGTCACGCTGGACCGCCTGAAGGTAAGGGGCGCGATCTTGATCGGCATCATTGCCGTAACGGTCCTGAGCTTCTTCTTCGCCGGGAATACCTTCCACGGCGTGTTTTCGGCGCCGCCGTCGCTGGCGCCCACCTTCCTCAAGCTCGATGTCAGCGGCGCGCTGGGCGTGGGCGTGCTGAACGTGGTGCTGGTGTTCTTCCTGGTCGAACTGTTCGACGCCACCGGCACCCTGATGGGCGTGGCCAGCCGCGCCGGTTTGCTGGTGAGCGGCAAGATGGAACGCTTGAACAAGGCCCTGCTGGCCGACAGCACCGCCATCGTGGCCGGCGCCGCGCTCGGCACCTCGAGCACCACCGCCTATCTGGAAAGCGCCTCGGGCGTGCAAGCCGGCGGTCGCACCGGCCTGACGGCGCTGGTGGTGGCCGTGCTGTTCCTGGCCTGCCTGTTCATCGCGCCGCTGGCGGGCGTGGTCCCGGCCTATGCCACCGCCCCGGCGCTGCTGTTCGTCGCCTGCCTGATGTTACGCGACCTGGGCGACATCGACTGGTCGGAAACCACCGAAAGCATCCCGGCCGCCATTACCGCCTTGCTGATCCCCTTCACCTACTCGATCGCGCACGGCATCGCATTCGGCTTCATCACCTATGCGGCACTCAAGCTTTTGACCTGGCGCTTGCGCGAAGTGAAACCCATCGTGTGGGCGATTGCCATCATATTCAGCTTCAAATACGCCTATATCGGCGCATAAGCGCGGGCCTGGACCCGGATCTTCAAGACGCCGATCAGGTTGCACAGCCGCATCCGGGCCAGCACCAGGGCATCTTCGCCCTCGGCCGCCACATCGAGATCCAGGTTCATACCGTGCACGCCGGGCGCCATGCGCATTGCATGAAGCTGGACGCCGCCACGGCGCAGGGTCGCCAGCACGGCTTCGGCGGCATCCATGGCGGAGCAGCGGTCCAGGCGCAGGCGGAAGGTTCTTTGTTCTGTGTTCATGGCGAGGATTATCCGTCTGGCCGTCGGGAATAGGCATCCAAAGTTTGCCTCGTTTTCCATGTAAAATAGAAGAATCTTCTTCATTGCAAGGAAAACATGGAACAAATCGATGAGATGGACCGGAAAATCCTGCGCGAATTACGGCGCGATGGCCGTTTAAGCAATACCAGGCTGGCGGAAGCGGTGGGGCTGTCCACCACGCCGTGCTGGAACCGCGTGCGCGCCATGGAAGAGCGCGGCGTCATCGAGGGCTACACGGCGCTGCTGAACCAGCAGGCGCTCGGCCTGCCCGACACCGTCATCATCGAGGTGACCCTGGACCGCCACGACGACGACATGCTGCACAAGTTCGGCCTGGCATTGGCCGAATTGCCGGAAGTGATGGAAGCCTACCTGCTCACCGGGGAATATGATTACCTGATCAAGGTGGCCGTGGCCGGCACCGCGGGATACGAAGAGTTTCTGCGGCGGAAACTGTACAAACTGCCCGGCATTCGCCACAGCCGCTCCACCTTCGTTTTGCGGTGCCTGAAGCGCGCACATTCCGTTGAGCCCTGATACAATTCAGCCATGAAATTTTTGACGACCTTGATCCTGGCCTCCGGCCTGGCCGCGGGCAACGCCCTGGCGGCCGAAGACGATATCGAACATCCCGGCAACCTGATGATCTCAGCCGAAATCGGCGCGATCACCACCAGTGGTAATACTTCCGGTACCTCCGTGACCGGCAAGTTCGAAGTGTTGCAGGACCTGCCGCTGTGGAGCAATGAATACACCGGCAACGGCTACTTCAAAGAAGACCGCACGAGCGTCAATGGCGAAGAAACCAGCAAGCGCTCGGCTGAGCGCTATCAGTTCGGCGCCAAGGCGGGTTACAAGTTGCTGGAAGAAAATTCCACCCTGTTTGCCCTGGCCTCTTTCGCCGAAGACAAGTTCGGCGCGTACCGCCGCAGCGCCAGCGTCGGCGTCGGCCACGGTTTCCGCTGGTACCAGTCCGACAGCAAGACCCTGGACATGGAAGTCGGCCCAGGCTACTTCAATGGTACGCGCGCCAACGGCGAGCAGGAACAGGGCGTGATCGTGCGCGGTCGCGCCGCGTTCCGCTGGAAGCTCAGCGACAATGCCGCGTTCGCGCAAATGCTGACGGTGGAGCGCGGCAGCTGGAACACCCATTCGACCTCGGAAACCTCGCTCAGCACCCGCATCAACGGTTCGATGCAGATGAAAGCGGCCTTCAGCGCCCGCAACGACACCAGCGTGCCGGTCGACAAGCAGAATACCGACACCCAGACCTCAGTGACGCTGGTCTACTCCTTCTAGATCCAGCGCAGCAACGCCAGCCCGGCCAGTGCCTGCGCCACGGCACAGTGCCACAGCAGGATCGTGTTATCCAGCGTGGCGCGGCTGGCGGCCCGCAGTTGCCCCCTGGCCGCGACATAGGCCGCCGCCGGCAGCAGCACTGCCGCATGCAAGCCCTGGTAAGCCAGCAAGGCGGCCACCGCCGCGCTCCATGCATCGCGCGTCGGCGCCAGGCCGGCCGCCGCATGCGCACCCAGGTCCGCGCCCACCGCCAGCAGCAGGCATATGCCGGCCGCCGGCAGCGGCCACCACTGGCCGGCACGCCGCCCGCCCCACCAGGCAAAGCATGCACTGGCTGCCAGCAGCGCGGCCTGCAGCCATGGCCACGGCGCGCCGGGCAACTGGGCACCCGGCGGGGGGCAGACGTCGAGCTTCATCGACAGGTGCACCAGCGTGAACGCGAAGGAGGCAAAGATGGCGCCGTCGACCACGACCAGGACCCAGGTCGCCCACCAGGAATGCGCGTCCGCACCGCGCGCGCCGATCGGCAGCAGCACGCCGTCCGCCACTTCGGCCATGCGCGCCCCGTCGCCCGCCGCAAGGGGCCGGTCCTGCTGCCATAACCAGGCGACCAGCGTGGCGACCGCCAAGGCCCCGCACAGCCAGGCGGCAACCGCCTGCTGAACCGTCAACAACAGGAAGAAGCCGGCGGTTCCCAGCGCGCACACGAACGGAAGCCAGCTGTCACCCGGCAGTACCAGCAAATGCCTGGGCCGCGCCTGGCGCCAGCTGGTCACCAGCGTTTCGCGCATGCCGGTGACGCTGCCCGGCAGCCAGTGCATGCCGGCCACCACCTCCTCTTCGATACGTGGCTGCCGCCATAGCGGCTCCGCCGAATGGACGTCGGGCTGGCTGCGCGTTCCGTACTCGTCCTGCGGCAGCCATTCCAGCGAACTTGAGCGCCACGGGTTGCCGTGCGGCCGCTGTGGACGGCGCAAGGTGCGCACCATGTCGGCGCAGAACAACAGCACGCCTGCCGCCAGCAGCAGCGCCCCGACCGTACTGGCCATGTTCAGGCCACTCCAGCCCATCTCCGATCCATAGGTGTAGACCCGGCGCGGCATGCCCAGCAGGCCGCTGGCATGCATCGGGAAGAACGCCAGGTTGGTGCCTGCGAAGAGCAGGCCGAAGACCCATCGCGCCAGCCGTTCCGACATGTGGTGGCCGTTAAACAGGGGCATCCAGAAGTAGGCGGCGGCAAACATGGGGAATACCAGCCCGCCCACCAGTACATAATGGAGATGGGCGACGATGAAGTAGCTGTCGTGCGCCTGCCAGTCGAAGGGCACCGAGGCGACCATCACGCCGGTCAGCCCGCCCAGCACGAACACCAGCAGGAAGCCGAAGATGAACAGGGTTGGCGCGTTCAGTTCCACCCTGCCGCGCCATAGCGTGGCGATCCAGGCGAACACCTGGACGGCAGTCGGTACTGCGATCGCCATGCTGGCGGCCGACACCAGCGTCGTCTCCAGCTGCCCAAGGCCGGCGGTGAACATATGGTGCATCCACAACGCGAAACTCAGCGCTCCCACGGCCGCGAGCGAAACCACCACGGCCCGCCGCGCGACCAGCGGCGTCTGCACCAGCGCCGGCAGCATGGCCGACACCATACCGGCGGCGGGCAGGAAGATGATGTACACCTCGGGATGCCCGAAGAACCAGAACAGATGCTGCCACAGGACCGGATCGCCACCCCGCCCGGGGATGAAGAAGGGCCAGTCGTAGGCGCGTTCGAGTTCCAGCAGCGCAGTGCCGGCAATCAGCGGCGGAAAGGCGAATACCACCATCGCGCCCACCACCAGCATCGACCAGGCATAGACGGGCATCCGGGCCAGCGTCATGCCCGGGGCGCGGGTGAACAGGATGCCGATGATCAGCTCGATAGCGCCGGCGATCGCGGATATCTCGATGAAGCCTATGCCCAGCAGCCAGAAGTCCGCATTCAAGCCGGGCGAATACTCTTTCCCGGTCAATGGCGGATACATGAACCAGCCCCCGTCCGGCGCCAGGCCAAAGGGCAGCGTGACCAGGAAGCCGGCACCGCCCAATGCATAGGCCCAGTAGGCATAGGCCGACAGGCGCGGGAAAGGCAGGTCGCGCGCGCCCAGCATTCCGGGCAGCAGGAAGACTGCGATCGCTTCCACCATCGGGATCGCGAACAGGAACATCATCACCGTGCCATGCATGGTGAAGAACTGGTTGTAGGTGGCGGCGCCCAGCAAGTCGTTGCCCGGGACTGCCAGCTGCAGCCGCATCGTCAGCGCCAGTATGCCGGCCACCAGGAAGAAGGCAAACGCGGTTGCCAGATAGAGGCGGCCGATACGGGTGTTGTTCACGGCGGTCAGGGCGCGCCAGCCTGCCGGTTTGCGCCAGGCCCGCACCAGGGTTTCGTGTTCGCCGGGTGGGCGCGGCAACTTGTTGGGCGGCCTCACCGCAGCGTCTCCAGCCACGCGGCCAGCGCCTGCAAGTCGTCCGCGGCCAGGCTGCTGGCGGGCATGCGCGCGCCGGGCTTGGCGGCCTGGGGGTCGGCGATCCAGCCCAGCAAGGCAGCGCGGCTGAACGGCAACGCGCCGCCGGCAATGTGGCTGCGGCTGGCCAGGTGCGTCAAGTCCGGGCCAAGCGTGCCGCCTTCCGCCACGCCGCGCACGCTGTGGCATGCATTGCAACGCGCAGCCAGGAACACATTCCGCCCGCGCTGAAGCCCGGCACTGCCAGCCGGCGCC